>CAZHOQ010000010.1:0-25333 GCA_964533995.1 uncultured Gammaproteobacteria bacterium | reverse complement strand
TTTTTGAAGCTAATTTTTCACATCCGGATTGTTTCATCGCTCCGAAAATAGGCAATTTTTCCGTCCCATTAGAACAGTCCGCCCGTTATTGACAAGAAAAAATGTACGGGTTACAATCACCGCGGCTTCGGTCTTTGTGAATTGTTTCGAGTACGAGAAGTATTCTGAAATAAATCGGTGTCGACATAAAAGTATTCAGTAGGGTAGGATAGGCATCAGGACACGAGAATTTTGAATGGGGGGTTGATAGTTGGGCAGGCTGTCAACTTCCCATTGAGAATTCTTCGTGTCCTTTTTTATGCTATGATCCTCCCATGAAGAAGATAGTCGTCGGATTGGATTTTGACGGCGTCGTTGCCTACAATCCGGCGAGGCTCATGCGTCTCCCCGTATCGTTTGTTAAAACACATGTGCTCGGTGTCACAGGGACGAGCTTTTTCGTGCCGAAGACGGATTGGCAACGCACGTTGTGGGCGCTCGCGCATGAAACCAGTATGTTTCCCGCGCTCGGGACCGGATACCTTCGGGACCTTGTCCGGACGGGACGAATCGAGGCGCATTTGGTGACGGCCCGGTTCGGTTTTTTGGAGCGTAATCTCCTGCGTTTTCTCTCGCGGTGGAATCTTACGGACGTGTTTACGACCATCACCCTTAACACCGGCGAAGAACAGCCGCATCTTTTCAAGGAACGGATTATCCGGGTAAAACGCTTCGCGTATTACATCGAGGACAATTGGGATATTGTAAGTCACCTAAGCCGTGGAAAAACCGGGACGGAGATCCATTGGATCTATAACCTGTTTGACCGGAGCCGTGTATACAGGCACAAACATCCGTATTTGAAAAAGGCATTGGAAACGATTGTCCGGCCATGAGGGTCTTATTTTCCATCACGTACTACCATCCGTACATATCGGGTCTTACGATAGCGGCATCCCGATGGGTTGACGGGCTTCGGAACAAGGGGCATGCGGTGCGTGTCGTGTGTCTTTCGGGTAAGGGTAGCGGGGTTGTTGAGGCCGGACCGAATATCCGGATCAGCAAGGGGTTTCTGTCGTGGGATTTTGTCGTAAAGTCATGGCAGGAGACGCGTGCCCATGATGCCGTGGTTGTGAATCTTCCCCAGTTTGAAGGAGTAATCCCGGCGTTTTTTGGGAGGCTGTTTGGGAAACGCGTCATTGTTATCTACCACTGCGAAGTTGCGTTGCCGAAGGGATTTCCCAATGGCATTATCGAACGCATCCTGGGGATTTCGAATTTGTTTGCGATGCTTTTGTCCCATGCGGTCGTGACGTATACGAAAGACTACGCGGACCACAGCACGCTCATTGCGGCACTCAGGTCGCTTCGGAGGGATATCACCATCTCATATATCGTGCCGCCGATCCCGAAGCCGCCGGAACACTCAGCGCTCACGAAAAAGTTACGCACGCGTATCGGTAAGGCTGATTTCGTTATCGGCGTTGCCGCCCGGCTTGCTTCGGAAAAGGGGATTGAGTACCTTTTCCGGGCGCTCGAACGCGCTCCCGGGACGCTCGTCGTCGCGGGTCCTATGGCACCGGTCGGTGAGGAAGCGTATAAGGAAAAAATCATGCAGTTCGTTTCGAAGTATGGCAAGCGCGTTGTGTTTTTGGGAGATATTCATCCTAACGAGATGGGGTCGTTTTATACGCTCCTGGATGTCCTCGTATTGCCTTCCGTAAACCGTACGGAGGCTTTCGGGATGGTGCAGGTGGAGGCGATGCGTTGGGGGATACCGGTGGTTGCCAGCGACTTACCAGGCGTGAGAATACCGGTTCAAAAGACCAGGATGGGGATAACCGTTCCTCCCCGGGATTCCGTTAAAATCGCGGAAGCGCTGACAACGATACGAAAAAATTACGCCCAATACCGACACGGCGGAGTATCACGGTTTCCGCAGGAGCAGTCGGTCCGAGCTCTTGAGGCGTTACTTTCGGGCAGTCAGGATAAACCGGAACGCAAAGAGCCGGAGGAGCTGTACATTCCCTAGCGTGAGCGCGTTATACGTGCAAAGCCCCGGAAACACCTCAAGTAACCGGGTAGGGATAAGTCCGTGACCGTCGATGCGGATGTCGCCAAGCCCAGCAAGACGAGCCACGGCCCGAAGATTACTCATCGTACATTGCAGTACGCCTTGTTCGATGTGCCACGGAATGCCTTCTTTCATCCAATGAAGATACCACGGGATATGCCATGCATTCGGTTCGGAAAATGCGATTCTGCCGCCCGGTGCAAGAAGGGACGCGAGTTTGGGGAGGTATTCCCTGATATCCACGTGGTGCAGGACGTCTGCGCCGACGACCGCGTCGAACGTGGCATCGGGGAGACGGGTTGCAATGCGAAGCGTGCCCCACGAGGCTGATTTCCGGCGTTTGTACGCGTCTTGCAGATCAAGAAGCGACTGTTTGGAAACGTCCACGGCAGTAACGTCACAGCCCTTTTTTAAAAACCAGATTGCCACCCGGCCGCTTCCTGCGCCAAAATCGAGGACCGTTTTGGGATGAAGTCCCAGGGCGCGTTCCAGGTGTGATAGTTCAAGTTGTTGGGAGAACGCCGGCGTAAGGGCGTGCTGGTACCGATGGCTGCTGGCGTCAAAATACTCCTGTTGGTCGTTCATAATTAATTACGGCTCGACGCGGTATATGACGAGCGCCGAATGATTGAGCGGGTCCGTAATGTTTGACAGCGGAAGAATTCCAAGGTGCGTGACCGTAAGTTCCGGCGGATCGGGAACCACGCGTTTTGCACACTCATCCGTCGCAAGAAACACCCATACGCCTTCCGTTAACCGGCACGACTCGTCCAAGGCGCCGATCATCTGCGCATGCCAAGACGGCAGAAAATACGGCGTAATATCGCCGAAATTATCCGCCTTGACGTAGGGAATGGTATCCGAAGAAAGGTATATGGTGCCGAGCTTATCTTGAGTACCTTGTGGTTGGATTCTTGGCTGCAGGTAGGCAGCAAGCTGCACCTGGTGCCCGTCCGTTTTCCGAAGCTCTACTTCGCGGAACGTGCCGACGCCCGAGATAAGAAGGATGATGATGATGCTCGTAAGCACCGATTTTGATACATGTATGCGTTTGAATCCTTCCGCGGCAATGAAGAGGAAGTATGGAATGATGACGATGGCACGTTGGAGTTTGTAATCGACCGATCCGCTCGCATATCCATGGGCAAACACGGCTATAAACATTACGGACAGCATCCATGCGGAAAGCAGGCGTATGGGAATACCAAGCGTTCCCATGAGTGATAGGGTAAGAAGACCTATGAATGGCAGGGAGAATATAGCCGACACCCATGGAATGGAGCCGGTACGGTAGACGATATGCCGCCACATTTCCGTAAATACCGCTCCGACCGACTGAATCGTTACCGGGGGTGAGGCGTTTGTCGTTATCCGGATATCAGTCCGCGTACGGATTGATATCACGAGACTGATGCTCGTGACGAGTAATACGGACACCAGGAGTAGGGTGCTGCGGGGGCGTTTTTTGAACGCCTCATACGCAAAGTACGAAAAAAGCGCCATATTAAGGAATACGACGGCAAGCGCCGGCGTATACAAGTGGATAAGCGCAAGCTGGATAAGCCCCAGCATCAGAAGCAACGCCGAAGTTTTTTTCCGGTACCAAATCAGCCATAGCCCTACGGAATAGAAGGCGAGGCTTATGGGGTACACGGCCTGCTCGAATGTCAGCAGGATATAGAGCATGAGGTAGAAATGCAAAAGGAACGAAAGCACCGCGGCAAGCTTCATGTCCGCGTCTTTTGTATGGGCAAGAAACCCCAGCATGCCGCGGAGAAACACGACAAATCCCAGGACAAAATACGCGATGTTTCCGAACTGGAGTGCTTGGAAGGTCCTGCCGAATAAAAGAGTCGGGGCGGCCGGAAGCAGGAACTGCCGGGCGGGATAGCCCAAATGACAGGTTTGGGAAAACCCCTTGTCGCGGGCGGCAGTAAGGTGCGTTAGGACGCATCCGATTTCCCTGGTCGTTTCCCCGGAAAGATTCCGGGTATCGGTTGCTGAAACCAACACAAGCCCCAGGAAGATGACCGTGACGAGTGCCGTAAGGATAAACCGTCCCGTAAGCAGCACTTGGGTTGTCCGAAAGAGACACAGGAGCGAGAATCCTGCTAGGGTAATCCATAACACTGACCAGTACGTGAGCCCTACGGCGCCCAACGACGGGATGTTCGGCACTAAGACGTCGAGTATTGCCAGTATGCCCATCTGCAGCACGATAAATAAGGTAAGCGCGTTCATTGGTGTGTATTTTTCTTGAAGATCAGTACTTTCGCGTGGTCATAGACGGTAAATGTTTCATCGGCATAGTCATCGACGAGGGTAACACCCGGCTCCTCACATTTTTCAAGCGGTTTTGAAAGTATTCCGTAGGTAAACCCCGGTATGGAAACACAGTAGGTAACGAGCGGTACGGGAAGACGGGGGCGGGAAGTAAATTGGGCAACGAGGGTGAACCCAAGCTTCCCCGAAAAAAGCTGGCGGTAGAAATCGTTCATGATCGGATATCGGGACTTTGCCCGGTATAATCCGCCATATGTTCGATTACTGGAAAGTACCAAATAGTCGGCCTGGGAGAGAGTTGCGTTGATTTTGGCAAGCTTTGCGCTGTCGTCCGGATCATAGGAAGTGAGTTGAATCTGGGGAAACGCCTGTTGTGGGGTAATGCTTTCGATCGGGAAGGGGAGCGGATCGTCCCAATGCTCCCACGCAATGACGCTGCCCGGGGGGATGTTTGCATACATCCAGCGGCTTGCGGCTACGCGCGTGTTTTCCTTGCGGTACACGGAAAGATATGCGATTGGGTAGACAAGGAGAATGCCTGCGATGACCGTTACCGCAGCAGCAGTTTTTCCTGACGTTCTCAGTGGCGTATACGCACGAAGTGCGGCATGCAAAAATATTCCCGAGAGAATAGCGATCGCCGGATACGCCGGCCAGAGGTAGCGGACCGGTTTGGCAAACTGGAATGCCTGGTATGCAATAAGGAGTATGATCCATCCGAGAATGATGAGCGTGGGATGCATGCGTTTCGATTTCCAAACGGATAACAGCGAGTAACTGACCGCAGCAAGCGCGATGACGCCGGCGGGAATACCAAGTCCCCACACGAGCAGATCGGGGATGTGCTGCCACGGGGGGACATTGATCCACTGAAGACTTGGCGGGAACGATGTCGCCGGACCGTCGAATGATGCAAGTTGCTTCCAATTTATCAGCACTTTGGGGTTGATACGAAACCCCAGGAACAGGTATGGGTACATCAGTCGGAGCGTTCCGAGGAAACCGACGCAGGTAAGGATGCAGTGAGTCAGATGCGCCATACGGGCCCTGCCGACATTGGCGCCGCGTTTCATCGGCCACATGGCAAGCATAACCAGCGCGGAAAGCGGAAGGATAAGTGATGCGGATATTTTTGCAGCAACGGCAAGTGCCATGGCGATGCCGAGAGTGATACCGATCCGAAGCCGCACGAGTTGCCACAACGATGCGGTAATAAACAGGGTAACGAACGGGTCCACGGTAAAGAAATGTGAAAGTTGTATGGGGATAACCGAGACGGCATAAAAAAACGTCGCGATGAGTCCGGCGGCCGTTTGCCGTGTGAGATGCCGGGCGATGAGGAAGACAAAAAGCATCGTGAAGAGCTCGGTGACAATGGAGAGAATGCGTCCGATTATCGGTACCTCGGTATAGGTATCCTTATGGAGGATGGTTGCGATTGCCTTTGTCAGGTGCACGGGATACGTACCGTAGACATAAAAGGGAAACGTACGGTTGTGCGGATTCATGGGGGAGGCGGACGTGTCAAAATACTGCCGGATTCCATCCGGCCACGTGAGATTCGTCGTGACCATGGTCAAAAACCGTTCGTCCGGATGAAGATGGCTGTTCGCATCCCACGTAAGGCCGGTGAATCGGAACGCTGCGCCAAGTGCCATGATGAGTATGAGGAGAATGATGTGGATGAATTTTGTGGTATTTGTCGTCATAAATGGGTGGTGCGGGTTAATGGTTTATTCGGCACAAATGTCATCCGCTTTGTATATTCTAAGCCCAGTGTCCGGATTCTCGTAAGCGGGAATAAGCGAGTTCCATAGGTCCCAGTTTACCGACAAATACGATTCCGGTTTTGGATTAAGCTCGATAAGCGTCACGTGATGAGCCGCAAGGAGCGCGCACGTTTCCTCCCGGCTTGAAGCCTTGTATATGCTCCGAAGTGCCGTTTCCCGCGTGCCCTGATCGTACCCATAGGACCAGGTGAAGTAGGTATATCCGGACATGAGCGCCCTCCCTGCCAAACTTCCCGGATGGTAAAACCAGGTCGAGTTGGCAATGATATCGACGGGTCTGGTGGTGACCGCGATAAACCGGGTAGCATCGTCTGCGCCGATATCTTTAACCGACCCCTTTGTGTCATTGATAACCGGGAAAAAATCGATGATGCCGGAAAACGTAAGCATTGCGATAAGCATAAGTCCGATGAGTGTCTGTGCGGGTTTCCCGGCACGCGCAGCCCATCGTACTATCGCTGTTACCGCAAATGCGGAAAACATATTACCGATGATCAGAAAGAAATTGAAGAATTTGTGGTTATTGATCATATCCGGGGAAAACCGGAATAGGTTGGGAAGTACAAAGAGTACAAGAAGCGGTGGTAAGAACCGTTTTCGGAGTGTCCGTGGGGCAAGGGTCAACCCAAGCGGGATGAGGAGGGTATGGAGTCCGATATTTTGGAACCAAAAAGAAAGAAAAGAGGGCATCGTCAAGGGGCCCCTCACAAGATATCCGGGGCTCCACGCGATGGCACCGGTCAGATTTGCGGTGCGGAAAAGATACAACAATGAGGGAAGTACGAATGCCGCCGCAACAAGGAGTGGCAACCGCGTACGTTTTTCCGATATGAAATAAGCCGCACAAAAAAAGAACGCGATGCCCGCCGCGGCAAAATTGATAAACAGCAGAAGGGAAGAGGCGAGCACGAGTTGGATTATGTGAGTGCGCCGGATGCTTCTCGCGTTCAGGATGAGGATGATGCCCACAATCAGCGCATATGAGAGCGCAAGGTGTCGCTGATTGGTATAGATATTAAGATTCCAGAACGCCGTGATGGGGCTACCGTCCCACGGGCCGAACGCGGCAAATCTGGAGTTGAGGAAAATATCGGTAACTATTGCGGGCGTGAGGGGGTGCGAAGCCAAAAACGGCAGAAACGCAAGCGACCCGTTAAACAGGAAAAAAAGGACCGACAACAGCGCGATATCGGTTCGCCGGAACGAATGCGCGGCCAGGATAAATATGCCCACGATAAGGAGAAAGAATCCCAACGCACTGGGGATGTTGAGCGCCCAATCGACCCTCATCCCGAGTCGTTCCAGTATGCCGACGACAAGATAGAATCCGTAATGATAGCGGATGGGCTCCCCGGGATAGAGGGGTGATTCGACCGATTTCCCTCTCATGAACCGTTCCAGGTTCGGGCCGTAGGAAAACGAACGGATGAGGGGTATGTGGGCACCGAAGTCGCTCCATGCCTTGCTGGCAATCCGCATTTCCTGTTTCCTGCCGTCGTAGGAGAACGTATGGAACATGAGGAAGAAGGAGAATAGGAGTGCCGCAAGTGTCAGGGAAGCGAGTAATGCATTCCGAAAAAGACGTCCGCTTGGGTATTTTGTCATCATAGAGATGATTCTCGAAGCTATTTAACTCTCATGTTCTCATTATATGTTCAGCGGCCCTTTTTCCCAGTTCCACGGCGTAATTCGTGCCGCGGTCCCACGGGACGATATAGTCCATGTTTGCCATGTACAACCCGGGGATGGGAGTCCCAATGGGAGGAATTTTCCGGGAGTAGTGTTTTTCATGGACGGGTTGGGCAAATGGCCCGACAAACATATAGGAACGCATCGATTTCCGTTCGCTCATTATTGACGGACAAAGCTTCCTTATATATGGCAGGAATTCCCTGAAGAGCCGTTCTTTTGTCATCGTCAGATAGGGGTGATTTGGTGGAAGATAATTGCCGAAATACGTGAGGTGCTTCCCTCCATAATCCTTGGAATCCATAAAATTGGTGTGGGCAACCGCCGCCAAAAACGGCGCCTTTTTGTCCGTGACGTTAAGCCAGTACACGCGCTTGAGGAGCGGGCGGTCCGTTTCGAGGATAAGCGTCTGCGCATGAAGATGGGGGATTGTCAGGAGATCTTTGGTATAGTGCGACGGAATCGGAATGAGTTTGAGCGCAAGCGGTGTGGGGAGTGTTACAAGGACGCGGTCAACGGTGAGGGATTTTCCGCCATAGGCAACCCTGAATGATTTTCCGGTTCTGGTAATCGAGTCGACCGTACTCCCGGTGTGAATGATGCCACCTTTTGCCGTGATTGCGCGCTCGAGGGAGAGAACCAGGGTGTGGAATCCGCCGCGGATGTAGCAAAGTCGCGGCGTACGTTTTACGATGCGCGCCCAAAACCAGGATGCCGCAACGTGAGGAGCATGGACACCGAACTTGCCATATAGCAATGGCTCCCAGATTGTATTCCAGGCCCGTTTACCCCCTATTGAAACTAATAGTTGTTCAGCGGTAACCGACTCTAATGTGCGCCAAAACGGCCAGAATTTGAAGAATCCCAGGATTGCGGCGGTCCGGATTTTGTCGACGGCAGACAATCCCGGGAACCGCAATAAATGCATCGGGGAATCGAGCTGATACATACGACCGTTCCATAGCGTGCTCGTTACCGGGCGCGTAATGATAAGTGAATCCGAAAGATGAAGATTCCGTATGAGTCCGAGTATGTGCGTGTCGTTCGTAAACAGGTGATGGTATGCGGCTTCGATATGCCAACTCCATTCAGGCGACCGGAAACCGTAGGCAAGTCCGCCGAGGTGTGCCTCCTTTTCGAATACGGTAACGTGGTTACCGGCTTTGGATAACTCGTACGCGGCGCTTAGCCCGGTGAATCCGCCGCCAATAATTGCAATCCTCATGGGAACGATTGTACCAAAATCCGATATAATGTTTCCCATATGCCGGCAGGCGACATTATTATCGTGTTGCGGTGGTGGGGGAGCCTTTTCCTTATCGGCGCCGCAGGGTATCCCCTGACAAGGAGGCTCTTTGAGGTCGGAGGAAGACAAGGAAATAAGGCTCACGGAACATGGGAGCGGTGGTATGACGGCGGCTATGCGTTTTCCAAGGCCATAGGCCTTGCCGTCGTCACCTGGTTTGTCTATGTCCTGGGTATCCTCAAGCTTTCTCCCTTTACCGTTCCTACCATCGTCGGAAGCGTCATTGCGTTATTTGCTGTTGGTCTCTATGTGCAGCGGAAGCCCGTTCTTGCACCGTCCCGGTGGAAACGGGAGTTTTTCGTTATCCTCGGTGAGGAGTTGTTTTTCTTGGGCGCCTTATTCCTTTGGGCGTGGGTTAAGGCGCATGAACCGAGTGTCCGGGGTCTCGAGAAATTCATGGATTACGGGTTCATGCAGTCAATACTGCAGAGCAAATATTTTCCTCCTGCTGACATGTGGTTTCCTCCCAACCCCATTAACTATTATTACTTCGGCCACCTGGCAACCGCACTCATCACCCGTTTGTCGTATTTGGATTTGGGGTATACCTTCAACCTGATGCTTTCGACGATCTTTGCGTGGAGCCTTACGATGAGTTTTTCCATAGGCGTACAGCTCATGCTGGTGTCCCCGCATACAAAATCGAAATGGCCCGTCATACTTACCGGCGGAGCAATCACTGCATTTCTCGTGACGCTAGCGGGAAATATGCAAACGATATACGCATTCACCCGCGGGTATACCGGGGATAACGTCAAGCCGTTCTGGCAGCTTTTGTGGGGGAGCGGGGAGTTTATAGGAAAAGTGACGGAGGGGATGAACGCCTACTGGTATGCCAATGCGACGCGTTTTATCCCGTACACGATACACGAATTTCCCAGCTATTCGTTCGTCGTTTCGGACGTACACGGGCATGTGTTGTCCATTCCGTTTGTGTTGGTTGCCATCGCCCTTGTCATCATGAGCATAGAAAGAAAAGAGCGCGACGTACTCCGTGTTTCGTTTTACGGATTCCTTGTGGGCGTGCTTCTTATGACCAATGCGCTTGACGGCCCCATCTATTTTGCCTTGCTTGCTGCGGCTTGGGGTTGGGCAACTGTGCGTGAACGGAAGGGGTTGCAGTGGAACACGTTTAAGCCCGTTCTTATCCAGCTTGCCGCCGTGCTCGTGATCGCCGGGGTCACCAGCGCCCCGTTTCTTTCACACTTCAAATCATTTGTTAACGGGCTCGCCGTCAACTGCCCGTTGCCCTTTTTTGCCAGCTCGAAAATAGGCCCGATCCTGTTTGAGACGGTTGATAAGTGCCAGCGGTCGCCGTTGTGGATGATGTGGCTTCTGTGGGGGTTCTTCTGGTTTGCCGGTATCGTCCTCATCATGCTCCGTCTACGCAGCCGAGAGGGGAGATTGAGGTTAGAATTTACTCAACATGAGGCAATGCTTGTCGTGTTTTACGTTTTCTCGATACTTCTCGTCATATTCCCGGAATTTTTTTACTTCAAGGATATTTATCCGCAGCACTTCCGCAGCAACACCATGTTCAAGCTGGGATACCAGGCGTTTATCATGTGGAGCATCATTGCCGGGTATGCCATAACACAGCTGATATTTATCCGGGACAACATTAGCCTTTGGCGTACCATACTGAGAAGATCGCTTATCGTCCTTCTCCTGCCGCAGCTTTTTTTGGTATCCATCTATCCGATATTTTCCATACGAAGCTATTTCGGGGAGCTCAAGCGATATGAGGGTCTGTACGGGTTAACGTGGATGATGCGGGAGCATTTCGACGACTACCAGGCAATTCTCTGGCTGCGCTCCGGTCTTGCTCCGGGCGACCAGCCCGTCATTGTTGAAAGTGACGGTGACAGTTACAGTCCGACGGACGAAAACAGGATCAGCGTATTTACGGGAACACCGACCGTGATCGGATGGGCGGTACATGAATGGTTGTGGCGCGGCACGTACGATGTGGTCGCGCCGCGTCGGGAAGAAGTGCGGCGCATCTACGAATCGGATGACATCGAGGAAACCCGTGCGATTCTTGCCAAGTACCGCGCGCGGTATGTGGTCGTCGGGACAATCGAGCGAACGAAGTTTACGAAACTGAACGAAGAGAAGTTTACGAAAGTCGGTGAAGAAGTGTTCCGAAGCGGCAGTACCGTCGTATACGAGGTTGGTCGTTGACAACGCTTCGTATTTTTGGTTTAATTACCGATGAAGATAAACTCCTCCGAATGTGTTTTGTTCCCATTTTTCATAAAACTATTGCGTAGAGGTAGCGCATACTCACAACACTAATACACGTAATCCTTTCTATGGCTTTCAAAGCGACGCGTAAACCGGCATCCAAAAAGACGACGAAACCCAAATCCGAAGAGGCGACAGTTCAGCCCGATCTGCCGGTGAAATCCACCGACGCATCAATTGAAACGGACGCTCCGTCCGTATCAGAGTCTCTTTCCATAGAAGACCTGGTCGGCGCGCCTACGGCAACGCAAACAGCGGCGCCTCAGGAGAGCACGACTGTTAGGGAAGAACCGCAAGCGTCGGCATTTACCGGCGAACAGCGGGGATTTATGGGATCCCAGGACCGGGGCGGCCGCAGGGATTACCAACCGGCACAAGCCGGAGGCCGCGGAAGAGGCAGATTTGACCGGGGACATCGCGGCGGATTCCATGACCGTGGAGACCGGGGTGATAACCGGTACGGACGGGATTATCACCGTGGCGGCGGAGGATCGTTCGGCGGCGGATACCGGCGGGATGAAGGATTCGACCGGCAGCCCCGGCGCGATTTCGGAGATAACGGCATGCATGCGACTGCCGGCAACGGATTTACCCAGGATATCGACGTGCCGACGGAAACGGTCCGTGGCGTCCTGGACACCATGCCGGACGGACACGGATTTTTGCGGCCAAAGTATGCACCCAGCGAGCGCGACATATATATATCCCAATCCCAAATCCGTCGGTTCCTCCTAAGAAACGGTGATATGGTTGAGGGTCAGGCGAGGCCTCCCAAAGACAATGAGCGCTACTGGGGGCTTCTGAAAGTGGAAAAAGTAAATGATCTTCCGGCCGAACAGATGGAAAAACGGCCGCGGTTTGAGGATCTCGTGCCCGTGTACCCAAACAAGCAGCTTAAATTGGAAACGACTGAAGTACCGCTTTCTACAAGGATTATCGACCTTCTTGCTCCTATCGGATTCGGACAGCGCGGTTTGGTGGTGAGCCCTCCGAAGGCGGGAAAAACGACGATACTCAAGGAATTGGCTTCCGGAATATCGGCAAACTATCCGGAGGTGCACCTTATGGCGGTTCTTATCGGCGAGCGTCCGGAGGAAGTCACTGATATCTCAAGAAACGTGAAAGGCGAAGTATATGCGTCGAATTTCGACGAATCCCCGGAGCATCAGACGCGGGTTGCCGAGGTCGCGTTGGACCGCGCAAAGCGCTTGATCGAAATGGGCCACGACGTGGTCATATTACTTGATTCCATCACACGGCTTGCCCGGGCATATAATTTGGTGGTCAATCCGAGCGGAAGGACGCTAACCGGCGGATTCGATCCGGCGGCGCTCTATCCCGCCAAAAAATTCCTGGGGGCAGCGCGGTGCAATGAGCCGTTTATCACTCCGGAAGAACAGGCTACAGTTGAGGGCGGTGAGAAACCGGTCGTCAAACGGGTCACGGACGGCGGGAGTTTGACGATTATCGGAACGGCACTCGTCGAGACCGGATCCCGGATGGACGATTTGATTTATGAGGAATTCAAGGGGACCGGCAATATGGAGCTGCACCTCTCACGGGCGCTTCAGGAACGGCGGATTTTTCCGGCCATCGATGTCGGCAAATCCGGGACACGGCATGATGAGCTTCTCTTGGGCGAGGCACTTAT
This sequence comes from uncultured Gammaproteobacteria bacterium, assembly GCA_964533995.1. Taxonomy (GTDB): domain Bacteria; phylum Patescibacteriota; class Microgenomatia; order UBA10105; family UBA927; genus UBA927. Next base: position 12,314 of record CAZHOQ010000010.1, on the reverse strand, counting down.
GAAACAGGTGACGACACTCCGGCATATGCTTCACCTTCTCTCAGACGAAGAACGGACCCAAATGCTCATCGACCGTCTTGGCAAAACGAAATCCAATAAGGAGTTCATGGAAAGTCTTTCCCAGGGCGGCGCGTAATCTTCTCTTGCTGCGTGAGATCTTTTGATACTGTTCCCCGTGTGGTATTGGACCTCTGCCGTCGTGTGGACGACGCTTCGTTAATATCGGCGTTTAACACCGGGTTTGGGCCGTTGTTATAGATCAAAAACCTGTTTAGGATAAGTGTTCATTTGTCGGGCCGGACTATTTATGGTACTCTTCCATCCTGCATGCGAAAACGGTTTTTATTACTTCGGGATGACATTGGTCTTTGGCGTACGGGGTGGTACCATTACCTCGTCAGAAAGCTTCGGAGATTCGGAGTATGGTTCGAAACGAATAAGAACGTGCTCGTCGATATCCTCATGGCACGGCGAGGGGGGTACCAGCGGCCGTTTTTGCACTTTTCCGTGAGCGTCCTCGTTGTTACGGCGATTTTGGCAGCACCGATTTTGGCCAATGCCTATCCCGGGGGGAACGCGCAGGCACTCGCGGACTTTACGCCACCGTCAGCTGTCGTCACCAGTTTGGATCTTACGGAGTATGGCGTGCAAACGCAGATATCGGAGAAACCAAGGGATCAAATCATATCATATCAAGTCCAAAGCGGTGATACGCTATCAACGATTGCGGAGAAATTTGGCGTTTCTATTGATAGCATTAAGTGGGCAAATGATCTAAAAAGAGATAGTTTGAAAGTAGGTCAGGATGTGAAGATTCCTCCGGTGACCGGAATCGTGCATAAAGTGCGGGAAGGGGAAACGGTATACTCCATTGCCAAAAAATATAAAACGGAAGCACAGAAGATCGTCAACTTTCCGTTCAATGATTTTGTTGATCTCGATACGTTTGCCCTGAGTATCGGCCAGACGCTCATCGTGCCTGACGGCGTGATGCCGGAGGCCGCTCCGATCCAACCGAGACAATTTGCCGCGGGGCCGCTGACTGCCGGGGGAAGCGGACAATTTTCCTGGCCGACGGTTGGGGTCATTTCCCAAAATCCCGTGTGGTACCATATGGCGTTTGATATCGCCAACCCGAGTCAGCCGCCTATTACGGCCGCAGGGGAGGGGACGGTCATATCGGTCCAATACCTAAATTACGGTTATGGCCGGCACGCGATCATCGACAATGGCGACGGCTTATCTACGCTGTATGCCCATATGAGCGAGATTTACGTGAAGGCCGGGGACAGCGTGTCCCGCGGGCAGGTCATAGGAAAGATGGGATCGACCGGGCGCTCCACAGGGACCCATTTGCATTTTGAGGTCAGGAAAAACGGCACGCCGGTGAATCCGCGATCGTTCCTCAAGTGATTTGGTGGACCTGAGCGGAGTCGAACCGCTGATCTCCGCAATGCGAATGCGGCGCTCTACCAACTAAGCTACAGGCCCGTATTTCTCAAGAAATCTATTATAGCAAAACGGCATTATGTGTGCTGAAGTACAGCACATGGAGAACATCAAGAGTACGATATTAACGTATGCCTCGATATGCTCAAGATATTATTAAGCAAGTCAGGATGCTTCGGTCATTGGGCAAGACGTATGGTGAAATCTGCCAAATTCTTGGCATAAATATTCCAAAAAGTTCTCTCTCATGGCAATGTAAGAATGCCGTTCTTCCCAAGGAATATACCGATCGCGTGAAGAATTTAAACTTGGTAAGCCTCGCAAAGGCAAGACGCATGGGAATGGAGATGAATAAATATAAGCGAGAGCAATTCTTTCAAAGGATCCGAGAGATAAATGGACCGATAGCAAAAACCGTTCACGCTCATGAAACCGGGAAAATAGCTTTAGCGATGCTCTGTCTTGGTGAGGCCTCAAAACATAATCCTAAAACAGGAAGAACGTTTAGTTTAGGGAGTTCTGATCCGAGAATAGTTATTCTTTTTCTGCGATTATTGAAGCAGTGTTTTTCTTTCGATGGCGAGAAAATCCGTGCGACCGTTCAGTGTCGCGCAGACCAGGATCCCGACGTTTTGAAGGCTCATTGGCAAGAAATTACTGGAATACCTTCGCGATTGTTTTATAAACCGCTTATTGATCCGAGGACTGTGGGAAAACCGACGAAAAAGCCCGGATATAACGGCGTCCTCCGCATAGATTATTTTGATACAAAAGTTCAGCTTGAGCTAGAGAGTTTAGCCGATTTGGTTTATAATGAACTTCGTGTGTTAAAGGGCCCGTAGCTCATCTGGCTAGAGCGTGCGCATGGCATGCGCAAGGTGGTCGGTTCGAGTCCGATCGGGTCCACAAAAAAAGAGCCTTTCGGCTCTTCTTTTTGTAACCCTCCGCCCCGTTACTCGGACACTTCCACCTGTACGCCGGCAACTGCCGGATCCGACGCAGCCGATTGGGCGTTAAGATACGTACCGACGACTGCTCCAAGCCCAAGCATCAGCGCAAACATAACCAGAAGCATCCAGCTTCGGATGACGACGAAGTATGCCTCCTTCGGTTTATGGGCACGGACTGTTCGGTGCGTGTGTGATTTATGGCGAACAACTTTTTTCTTCATACATGACCAGTTTGGTAAGAAATCCGGCAATTGTCAAGCACCAATCTAGGCTATTGACACTATTAGCTATATCTCATCATAGTAATAATAGAGCACCTGGTGTTTGTCGTTTGGGGGCATCGGGTGATTCGTCGATCATAGGTGAGTTTATCAGATCACATTGAGCGCAAAGACCCTCACAACAACGCTGCCCACCGGGAAGACAGACAGACGAGCCTCATATTGTTCCACTTCTTTACAGAAAAGTATAGGAAAGACAAATCCTACCGGCGAGTGCCTTGGTACCGGAAGCGGACGTTTCAGGCAGGATTTGCCCAACTGGCACCCCTTTTTTTGTTTCTTCTTTTGGCGGGGACGACGTTCCTGATTGTTGTACGGTTACAGCGTGAGCGGACGGGGGAGATCCGGCAATTTGCGCAGGAGGTGTATTCGACGCCCGTGCCCACTATTCGTCCCTCGGTGAGTCCGTCTCCCAGCGCATCAGTAAGTCCGTCACGGACTCCAACACCCTCCGTCACATTGGCTCCGGGCGATGCGAATCAGGGCGGATACACCCTGGACATGATTCTTAATCCCAATGCCAATACGCCGATTGGGCGAACGGGATACGACTGCAGTAAGGGCGGATGCTCGTATGGGGTTGAAGTTGCCGGGTTCTATAAGGCACCCAACGGACGCTACTACCCCGTGGCAAGCGCCAACGGGCCGACCTCAAAGGATCTTGAATACGTCTACCAGAACGTCAATAAGAAGATCGATAAGTATGTTGAGCTTAAGCAGGGCCTGGATAACTGTACGGGTGCCGCGTGCGCGACCATCCAGCGGCAGATGGACCAGCTCCGTTCGGATTTGGGCTACAGCACGGTCAAAATGGGCGAGGTGGCAAAGCAGGTGGAAAAAGTGCAGGAGGGATACGAAAAGTATCAAAAAGCATACGAATCATACCTTTCATGTCTGGAGCAGAATCGGGGAGCATCGTTATGTGCCGCCGTACTGAAATCCGCAGCATCAATTGCAGTCACCTATGGAATAACCGAAGCGGAAACCGCTTCGATTAATCACCAGATCGTGGCAAATTCCATCATCAACGAATACGTCGAGATCGGCATCAAACTTGATCAATGTATCACGGAAAAACGTACCGACTGCAACCAGTATTCAGTCCAGATGACGAGCCTTCTTAAGGGCGGTGAATTGACGACCCAGGAAATCAAATTGGCCAAGGACACGCTCTTACAGAATACCACCGTATCAAAAGTCCTGCGGGAAGGACTTGCCCAAGGCCTTGAACCATCGGCGATAATCGCCAATCTACAAATTCAGGCGCACATCGGCGCAACGGAAGCGCGGAATCTGGTTAACCAGGCGAATCTTGATATCGCAAACAACGTGCTTGCCGTCCTTAAGAAAATTCAACCCGGGCAGGAAAAAGACGTCTATGCGGAACTTTTCCCGTCGAAAAAGGATTCGGCATGCGCCCAAAGCACCGCATGCGTCCAGCGGGAACTCCAGGCATATTTCCGTTTGAACGCGCCCGGCTTGGAAACGCAGTATACGCAGGCGATTACCAGTCTCAATAACGCGCGGGCACAACTGCCTGGGTCTATCGAAGAGCCGAAAATGAGCAGCGAGTATATCGCGGCACGGGACGCCTGGCTCCAGCAGCAAATGGCGGACGAAGGGCGGTTTGCGTACCGGAACATGACGGAAGAGCAGAAAACCAATGCCTATAACGAATACGAACGGAATATCTGGGAAACGCAGCTTAAGCCGATCTACGAAGCGCAGGGTAAAGCCGACCTCATTGAGGCAAAAATTGCCCAGGGGCTCGTTATTCCGTCGCAAGTGTATGACGAGTATTTCAAGGATACGCCGGAGTGGCTGCGGTCCTTCCAGCCCAAATGGGAAGGCTTCTGGCACAGTGTCGCGGCACCCTTCAGGACCGAGAATTCCGATTACGTCAAATTCCAGGCGCAGGGCCAGGTCGAGCAGCTGAAGCTTGACCCCCTGGCACAGAAAACCGTATACGAGCAGGCCGGCAAATCGCAGGCGTATACGGACTGGCTTAAAGATAACAAGCTGACCGCAAGCGAAGCCAATGTCCAGAAATTCGTCGAGCACAATCTTACGGAGTATTACGCAAACAAGCCCTATCTCGACAAGGGAATGGGGAGTCAGTACGTGGCGGGCACGGATTCGGAACGGGTGTTCCTTGAGCGGGTCATGACTGGGGACGTGAGTGTCGATAAGGTTACGGAAGAATGGAATGCCGGTAATAAGGCGATCATGCTCGGATTCGATTTTGTTAAAAGTGCCGCCCCCGTCGTCACGTTGGGTCTCGTGAAAAACGTCACGCCGAACCTGATGAATTTCCAGAATCAACAGATAGCCAGTCAAACCATATCATACCTGGAACGAACCAATCCCGATTTGGTCACCGACCGTTTGGAGCTTATCAAAACGGATCCCGAGGAAGCGCGGGCGTATGAGGAGTGGAAAAAGAATCAGGCGACGACCCCCACGATGAAAGGGGCCAGCTTTTCGCTTGACTTGTCAGAAAAATCGTATATCGCGGACCAATATGCCAAAGCACTCAACACGACCGAGAATGCAAAGCTGGGAGTTTACACGATCGATGGCGCGCAGGAATTTTTTGCGACGAATCCGGATTGGCTAACTAGAAGCGTCCTTGAGGGGACGGTTGACGCCGTTGCGCTAAACAATGCGCTCAATGCGGAACAGGATAAGTTAAATATCATTACGCACGACAGCCAGTTGAACCTCGGAAACAGACTCGACCTCATCAACCAGACCATAAGCGCAAATCCGGACCTCCAAAAGCTTACCGAACCTTCACAACGGCAGAGCAAGGCCATTGAAATCATTGAATCCGGTATTGCCGACCGGCAGGCGGAAATACTGACCAACGCCTTTAGCACGGCGTTCCTTACCGGACTTACCGATGAAGACCGGCAGGCGCTGGATGACAAGCTGGAAACGAAGGGCGTTACCCAGACTACGGAAAGTTACCTTCATGACCAGGTGCGGGCGTATCTCGAGACGCCGACAATCCGTGGCTTTTTGGCGTCCGGCGGGAGGGAATCCTCCCTGGAAGATGTCATTACCGGGGATTTCAACGCGGTCGCCGCCAAAGAGGTGTACGATTCGATGTCCAATGGAGATAAATTCCTCATCGACCTCAATGCGTATACGGAAGGGAAAAAGCTTGAATCGGTCATCGAGCAGGGGGAAAACCGGAAGCGCTACGAGAACGGGGAGATCAATTGGCTGCAATATGCGGCAAACGATGCGCGGCTGGAGATCAAGGGAGACGCAAAGGTGGTTGGCACCGCATTGGCATTGGCCGCACCGCCCCTGCGGATTGCGCAGCTTGGGTCTGCCGCGATGACGCTTCCCGCGATGATGAATATCGGGGGCGCAGCGTTCGGGTACCAGATGACCGGCTCGGCGCTTGCGGATACCGCGGATAAATGCTCGTTTGACGAGAACATGGATACCGGCGCGTGTATCGGCAGCGGCGCCATGCTCGCGTTTTCCGTCTGGAGTACGGGAGCCGCGGAATCGGGCCTCAATAACCTCGTTTCCACGACCCGGCTTGCCCAGAACGCGGGGATGGGACAAATCGGCAGGCTGAATTTGGGCGGGGTCTCTCAAGCTATGGCGGATTCAAAGTACGCCGTCATCCGGAACATGGTTCCCGCCGGTGATAAAGCGGTCATGCAGGCAGCAGCCCTCCGGTCCGGGGCGCTTCCCGCGACACTTGAAAACGTTGCGGCCGTCGAACAGGCGGCTGCCCAGGCGTTTGCCCCGAAAGTAGCCAACCCCATCGCGGAACGGGTCCGGAACGGACTTGGGACCGTTGCGTTCGGTTCCCAGGCTGCCCAAACATGTTTTGACGGCGGCCCCAATGGGGATTGTCTGATGACCCTGTCTCTTGCCGGATTGTCTCTTGCGCGGACGCTTCTGCCTACGGAAGTACTATCAAACCCTGTTTCTACCACATCGAAAGCTATCATGCGTACCGACCAGTTGGTCAACGGCGCGCAGGCCGTTTCGGCGTGTACCCTGGCCTCCCAGGGGCAAGCAAACTGGGACTATTGCGTCACGTCGCTTGCCATGGCGGGGATGTCGTTCGGGCATGAAGCCGCTAATCAGGCGAAGGAGGGTGCTTCACAGTTTGAGAATCCCTATCTTGCCAAGGAGCTTGCGTTACAAGACGTCCGGGCAATCGAGGCCATGAAGGATTATACGAATCTCAACCGGGTAACGCTTTCGAACGGGGATACGGTGACGTTTGCCGACCGCGTCGCCGCCCGGAATAACGCGCTTACGACCCTTGCCGCCGCCAGCATCGAATCGGCACGGGTTACGGTGAAAACGAATTCGCTTCTTTCCCAGTTCTCCGCCGACGAGCACATACCACGTAACGCCGACGAACGGACGTATCTCCAGCGGAAATATGTCGAAAGCCAGGATGCATGGCGCAGTATGCTCAAGCCCGATGGCACCGTCGATTACGGCAAGGTCGTGGAGATTGCGGGTAAACAGGTGACGGTCGATGCGGAAACGGCAAACAGGGCGCGCCAGGTCGTGGAGCTGACCGGCCAGCAGGTGCAGCTTGAACTGGAGCTCATGAAGTCCCCGCGGACGGCTCTTGAAAACTTGGGTGATTCGATCGCCACCCGATTGGGATTCGAGCCTTCCCGGGTAAAGGAATTCAACGCAGCCCTGACAAAATTTAATGAGGCCGCCCGGTCGGTCGACACCAAGCCGCTTGAATATGAGGTTGCCCGCGCCGATCTTGAGGCAGCACGCACCGCAATCGAGCGAAGCAGGATGACCCGGCAGCAGCAGCGGGATTCGATCAAGCTCGATACGACCAACGAAGAGCTTGGCAAGCTTATGGATCAGCAGGATGCGATACGCTTAAGAGTTGAGCTTCTGGAAAGCCCGCAGTACATTGCCGAAGCGCTCACGACCCGCGCCACGGAATTATCCAAGGCAAGTAACCAGCTATCAGATCTCATCGCCTCCGGCGCCGAACCCAAAGTCATCGAAAAGGCATGGGAAATTCTCACCCGCGAGCAGGCACTCTACGAATCCGTCACGAGGGCTGCGGAACTCAATGGCAACATAACCAATGAAGCCCAACGCTTTACCGTGATGGCCAACGAAAGCGTGCAGTTGGCTCCGCTTTCTGCCAGGGAGGCGGAAGTCCGCGCACAGGTTGCGGTCCTTGAGCAATCCATCGCCGCCGGGAATACGTTGCGCGGCCGGGCCGCCGAATTCCTTGCCGGGCTCCGGGGGACGACGCAGGCAGATCAGCTTACGGAAGCGCGTTTGAAAGCAGAAGATCAGGGAAAGTTGCTGCCGAAGGTAGAAACGAAAACAAGAACGGTGAAGACCGGAGACGTTTCCCAAGTGAAAGCTGAAGAGTCCGACGTAGTTCTCAGGAATGGCAGGAAAGCGATCGTGATGACCACCGAGGGTTTGGACCGGGCAACGCGGCGGTTCGTCGAACAGGCGAATGAACGTCTTATCAGGGTACAGGAAGAGTTGGGATTCCCGCTCTTTGACCGCGGGTTAAATCCTGATGCTCCACAAGATCAAGCCTACAACGCGATCCGCGGTGCGGTATCCGGTGAGCAAAGCCATTTTCTTAGGGTCAAGGGCGGCGGCGGCAAAACGATCACGTCCGTACTGATGGCAGCAGAACGTGTCCACTATACCGGCGGAAGAAAACAAATCGTCATCGTCGAATCGGTCGACGTCCTGACGGATCTCAAAAAGATAGGCCAGTATGATGCGGTTTTCAAGGGTGAGAATGTCAAGCGGTTCTACCTCACGAAGAAAGTCGGAGACCTAACCCCCGCCGAATTCCAGGAACTTATGGCTGCGGACGTCATTATGACGACCAACAAAATCGGCTACGAAGGAATCCGCCAATACGGAAAGGGGACGGCAAATCCTTCACAACAAATCGAATTCATTGAGCATATCCAGTCAGGGAAGGGATTTGAGATTGTCGCCGATGAAGTCGCGTTGGTAAATCCGGCGTTAACCCTTTCGGTGTCCGGCGATACGGTCGTCCATACGACGACGGCGCAAGGAAAGCGTGATTTGGCCCTTCTTGAAAGGACGTTGGGATACCAGGCTGACACGACAACCGGGGAACTGACGAGGACCGGGGTGACGGACGGGCCGGTGTCCCGGTTCGTCAATGACACAATCGAGCTCTTCCGGACGCGGCGTACGCAGGGATTACGGGAAATCTTCGACGTAGACCGGCTCGCGCGCGGGGAATATACGATCCGCCAAGATATCCGGACCAGGACGTACCGCGATCTCCTAGTGGAGCTTAAAAAAACCTATCCTGAGGCGGCGGACAACATCGACCGCATGCTTGGGGAGTTTGCAGATCCGCAGGCACTTGAGCGGGCAATCGCCTCAGGCAACGAGGTGGCCCTTTCCCGGTTCGAAGAACGCGTCAACGGGATACGCGACGCGGATCTTGTCCGTGATGAAATAATGCTCAAGGTCCAAGCGGATCTTCTCGAACAGGTCGACATTTTAGAAACCGTCGGGACCGTTTTCCAGGGAGTCGTCGGGAATTCATATGAGCCGGTTGTCCGGCTTGACGTGGCAACCGACGGCCGTCCGATCGAATCTTTCGTCGTCGTCCCCAAGGACCGGAATACGTTCGAAGGGAAACAGATATCCGACGGCATGCAGAACATGATTTATAACACCGTCGGTAAGGAGCTCTACGGCATTCTTACGGACAACCCCAATATCAGGGCGAATATTTCCGACGTGCGGACGTCCGTCGACGCCGGACAAATAACAATGCTTGAATTTACCTCGTATGCGAAAAGGCTATCCGGTATGTCCCTGGATGCGGAAGTCGCTGCGGGGCAGTGGGGAGGTGCCGTTTCCCGGGCGGAACTGGTCGGGGATAACGGAGTTGAAAGCATCCTATTCCGTGAGCCGGACGGGAGCATCGCCCGTGGCGCACCGAAGAAAATCTGGGAAGTGAACGGGGTAACCAGCATGGAAACGCACCTCAAAACGCGGATTACCGCCGAGCGGGACGGGCAGGCGGGAGTCATGATCGTCAACGCCGCGGGCGAAGAGGCGACGAATATCGATGTCAGGAGGGATGCATTGCGCACCTACGGAGACAGCTCGAAATTAGTACGAAACCGGAACAATCTGCATCAAATCGAAACAGTCCGGCTGATTGAGGATAACGGGGCATCACGCCAACTGGAAGTCACGACGCTTAGGATCGAGCCCGTTGAAGTCGGCGGGGAAATGCAATTTCGAACGGTGCGTGAGCGCGTCATCCGGGTTGTCGATAGGGAAGGCCGGACCTTCTATGAGTCGCCGATCGATACGGTCAGAAGCGAGCCCATGAAAGAGTCTCCGCTCCAGTTGCCTGACCTCGACGCCGTCAAGCTCGCAATGCGTGGGGAAACCATCACCGATGCGAAGCAACTGGCATCAATTGCCCGCGCCGAAGCGTTACTCGGTAGCCCGATTGAAAAAAGCTTCTATGTCGATTACTACGAGAAGGGAGCGGATCTTGGCGTCGATCCGCTGTCATTTTCTAACGAATCCATGCGTACGGTCGGTGACCGGTTTACGACCGATTATGAGTGGGCGCAGGCGCGTATCCGCGCCCGAGGCAACGAAGGAGGAAAAGAGCTTGCGTATACCCATTTTTCCCAGGATACCGAGTTTATCCAGATCGGCGGGAACAACCGGGAAGTTCCCATGTCGGAATTCGAAACGGCCGTCACCCGGTTGGGGCGGGGGAAGATCCAGCAACAATCGACATCGACACGCCTGCAGTTCTTAAACGAGCGAATGGCCAAAGCGGTCGAGGAGTTGTCCGCGTTTCTGCCGACGCAACAAGCGCGGGAACAGGCCAGGTCGGTGCTTTCTAATGGGCAGCGCCGATTAAATGCCAGAATCGGTGCGGTCACGATTGAGACGGAAGTGGAAATTGCACGGCAAGCGAGAATCGTCCAGGAGACGATTGACCAGGTTGCGAACTTACCGGAAATCCAGAAACTGGCCCGCGGCGGATTCCTTGGTATCGGCAGGAACCGCGCCGCTTCTGATCTTGTGAACACTCTCACGCGGGCAAATGGCCGCTCTATCATCTCGCAATTACCCGAACGGTTGACGTTTACGCGGGCGCCTACCACAGAGCCCGCCATCGTGGATGCCATACCCGAAGGTATGCGGCGATTCGCGGCCGATATCCCCTTGGTATCGCTTAAGCCCCAGACGCCGAAGCCGTATACGCAAGGGAAGAACATGCTGGAAGTCGTTCGGCTCATGGAACAGAACACCGTCATCAATGAGGCCGATCCGTTTGCCTCAGACGTGCTAAAAGAAGTGACCCGAGGTATCAACGAAGTGAAAACCGCACTGGTGGCAACCAATACGCCGCAGGATATTACCCGTTCCCGGCAGGTTGCAGCCGATGCGACGAAGACCGTCCCCGACATCATGCGGGTCGTCCGTGGCGGACTCCCCATAACCCAGGAACAGGCATACCGTTTGAGGATAGCAGAGGGACAAATCCGGGAAGCCGGTACTGCGGTACAGACGACACGGGCGGCGATAGCTGCCATCCCTATTTTGTCCCAAACGATTCAGACTCCCGGGCAGTTATCGATGGGGGATACGCTGGTCGTGAACTCGCAATCCGGCAGCGGCGCGGTGAAGATAACCAATGGCACGACCGTTACCTGGAAAGACGGGGACGGGAAGGATCAGACGCTTACGGTAACGGATAAAGTTCCGGTACCGCTTGATCAGGTGCCCCAAAATGTCCAGGTCGTCATCGACGTACCGGAAGCGGCAGCCATAACGCTGCCGAAATTCGATGCCGGAACCATCGTGACGGATGCGAATAAAACGGCAGTAGACTTTGCCGAACAGGAACGATTGAGTACGGAATTAGCACAACAGGAGAAAACGCTTGCCCAACTTTCAGGAGAAGTCACGGTCGGTGAGATCGATGAAGCCCTTGCTTCCCAGACGACCCAATCGTTTAACGCGCTCCTTTCGGAGGAGTTCGGGATTCCGGCAGAGGAAATCTCGGAAACGCCCGAGTATGTCGCCGCGCGTGCCGCATATGCTTCCTATCAGGAACGGGTTGCCGAAGTGGTTTTGGATCTTAACAGCCGTTCCCTTGAAGGGGATCCGTCAACGATCATCGAGCGGGAAACGCGTCCGCAGCATGCAGCGTTGCAGGGTGCAATTGGAAGACTGTTATCGGGTCAGGCGTCGCGTATAAAAGACGTTGCGAAAAGCAAGGCGTTTGCCAACCTGGGCATCGTGCAGAATGCAAACGTCAACCAAACGATAACGCTTTCCGATGGCGGTGTCGTCCGGGTCATTGACGAGAACACGCAGCCGAGCGGCCAGGGGAGGGAAGCGACAAAACAGCTCTTAGTCGCCGCCGCCAGAGCACAAACGGATGATATCCAGACGGCATTCGTGAGCAAACTCACGGAAGCGGTTGTTACGCCTGCGGTTGCCTACCAGAAAAAGGAAATCGCAAAACTTGTGAACAAAGAAAAACCCGGCCGTCTTGCCCGGGCATTCCAAGCAGTCATTCCGTTCTTGCAGGGAGTATTCCGATTACCTTCGTCGT
>CAZHOQ010000009.1:0-27166 GCA_964533995.1 uncultured Gammaproteobacteria bacterium | reverse complement strand
ATCCCGGGTGACATACTGCCTGTCCACGATCGTCGAAATGATCGGCGCGTACGTACTCGGCCTGCCGATCCCCTTTTCCTCCAGGGTTTTGACAAGACTCGCCTCCGTATACCGGGGCGGCGCCTGGGTAAAATGCTGCGTTTTCACGGATTCGGTAAGTTTGACGGCATCGCCAACCGCCACCTTCGGCATGACGACCTCTTCACTGTCCCTGCCGGTGATTGCCAGGTACCCCTCAAATTTTATGACCGAGCCCGACGAAGTGAACGCATAGTGGTTAGCGCTTGTTATCGTGATGGATGTCGCATCAAACACGGCTTCGTGAGCCTGGCTGGCTATCGCCCGCTTCCAAATCGCGTCATAGAGACGGATATGGTCGCGGTTCATATCTCCGCTGCTTATGATATCCGATCCCCTCCGGGATACGACCGTCGGCCGGATTGCCTCATGCGCCTCCTGGGCAACCTTTGACTTGGTTTTGAACTTCCGCGCGTCCTTGGGCACATACGCGCTTCCGAATTCGCCGGAGATAAAGGTCCTAGCTTCCTCGATGAATTTTTCCGACAGGTTGACGCTGTCGGTACGGTGATAGGTGATAAACCCTTCTTCGTAGAGCTTTTGGGCAAGCTGCATCGTTTTTTTGGACGAGAAATATAGGCGCCGGCCCGCATCCTGCTGCAGCGTACTCGTCGTATACGGCGCCGGAGGCGTCCGTTTCACTTCACGCTTGTCTACTGCGGAAACCGTGAATGGCTCCGCAAGATCCGCGATGATTGACGTAGCGGTCGCTTCATCGGGAATCGTCGAGCTGGTCGTGGTGTATTTACCGTCAAAAAGCGCAAATGTCAGCGTCTTCTCGTACTTGACCCCATCACGGCTCACGAGCTGTCCGCGGATGCCTGACTGCCCGTTTTGGGGCAGGAATACGCCGTCTATCGTCCAATACTCTTTGGATGAAAATGCCGAAATTTCCCGTTCGCGTTCGACGATCAGACGGACGGCAACGGACTGCACCCGTCCTGCTGACAGCCACCGTTTTGACATCTTTTTCCACAAAAGCGGTGAAAGGGTGTATCCGACCAGACGGTCGAGAATTCTTCTCGCCTGCTGGGCATCAACCAGCTTCAGATCAATCGTCCTGGGATGCTCCAGAGCGTGACTGATGGCATCTTTCGTAATTTCATGGAACGCTATACGCGTAAGCTCCCTGTCCTTGTGTTTCGTTTTTTGGTTTTCAAGGATGCTCGCGATATGCCAGGCGATGGCTTCCCCTTCACGGTCAGGGTCTGTTGCGAGTATTACCCCGTCTGCCTTTGCCGCCGCGTCCTTGAGGAGCGTAACCTGCTTCGATTTATCCCGCGGGATGATGTACGAGGGCATAAAGCCATTCGCAACATCCACCCCCAAGGAACTTTTCGGAAGATCCCGCACATGGCCCATGGAAGCTTCGATGCGATACCCGCTCCCCAAAAAACGGGAAAGCGTTCGCGCCTTCGTCGGAGATTCAACAATGATAAGTTTCATATCCCTCTCGAGAGGAAACCCAGGTTTCCTCTCGACGCGCGATCCGCCTTAGGCGGATGAAAACGCGCGCTGCTCTCCTTCCTTACATTTATACATACTATTTTTTAACCAATCCGAATATGTAATCTCCATAATTTCTAACCTTTCCTTCGATTTCGAGAACCGTAAGGATAGCAGCGGCCTTTTGTGCGGTCAAGCCGGATTCTCTCACTATATCATCAACATGTTTATGCCCGCCAGCAATACTTGCGGTGACGCGGCGGACGTCGGAAGATGTTTCGTCCCCGTCTTTTTCCGTGGGTTTGCGGCCTGGTATACCAAGAACGGACAGCACGTCTTCCGCCCGTTCGACCAGTGCCGCGCCGTTTCTTAGAAGAATAAGCGGCGCCCTGCTCATTACACTCGTCACCGGTCCGGGAACGGCGAATACCTCCCGTCCCTGGGATGCGGCATATGATGCCGTAATAAGCGCACCGCTATGTTCCGTACCTTCCGTGACAACGGTTCCTAAGGATAGCCCGGCGATAATCCGGTTACGGACGGGAAACAGCAGCTTGGAAGGACGGACCCCCAACGGCATTTCGGAAACGACCGCGCCCCGCCCGCTTTCGATAATCTCCCGATAAAGCCATCCGTTACTTGCGGGTGCGGCGATATCTACACCGCAACCCAATACGGCAACCGTTGCTCCTCCCGCAGCGAGCGCGCTTTTATGGGCGATCGTATCCGCCCCGAATGCCATGCCGGAAACGACGGTGACCCCCGCACCCGCAAGGCCTTCGGAAATATCCCTGGTCACTTCTGCCCCGTACCGGCTTATTTTCCGTGAGCCGACAACGCCGACGGTCCTTGTCAAATCGATGGGACTGACTCCCCGTTTCCCCCGGACGTGAAGGACTATCGGCGCGTCGGAAATATTCCGAAGGAGGTCCGGGTACCGGACATCCGACCGTGGCAGTATGGCAACTCCCAGGCTTTTTGCCCGGGCAAGATATGCGCCGATGTCTGCCGTCCGCCGGAATCCGCAGAACGAATCGGCTAAGCCATCCGGAATTCCGCCTGCGATGAGTTCGGTTCGGTCTGCCTGCCAGGCGGCAGCTGCCGAACCGAAATACGAAACCAACCGGGTAAACCGCATCGGTCCGATGCCGGGAAACAGGGAAAACCCGACGGAGGGCGTAAGCTCATCGTCCATACCACAAGCGTGCGTTAGGTAAGCGTGTCTATGATGCGAATGACGTACCGGATAACCTCCTTGAAGATCCGCTTGGCGTGGGGGCCGATTTCGTCCGCATACTGCGTGACAAGCTGCATGAGAAGGTCCCGGATTTCCTTTATATAGGAAACGAGCGCATCGGGAAGGGATTGCTTCTCAAGCTTTCCGAGGATGAACACATGCGGAAGGCGGACGGTCTTCACCCTAAGATCGGCATGGTGCTTGTTAAGATACAACTCTACCCCATACCCGAGTCCGCGCATGGAAGAAACGAGCGGCAATACGTGCTTCCGGAGGACGACCCGTTGGCCGGTCAACCCGTTAAAGGGTTCGAATTTTCCGGCGGACCAGAAGCGGGCTGCTCCCATTACCATGTCGGCATTCCCCTTCATCACCGGGGAAACCATAATATCCAGGTCGCGTCGGGTGAGTCCCACCGTGTCCCCGTCCAAAAACATGATGACCTCGTTGCGACTGCCTAAAATGCCGTCTGCCATCGCCGCCGCCTTCCCAACGTTACGCTTGTGGCGGATGAGGGTTATCCCGTCCGACAAAAACTGTTTGACGCTTGCGGCAGTTTTATCGGTTGAACCGTCATCGACAATAACGATTTCCCGCGCTTTCCCCCATGCCCTCACAATCTCGATGATTGAGGGAAGGGTGCGTTCTTCGTTAAATACGGGAATAATGACACTGATGTCCATACCTTACGACACTCCCTTAAGTATATGCGATGCATACAAAAAAAGCCCGGCCGACCATGCGAACGGATGTTCGCTCGTATAGAGCAGTCTCCGTACAGGTACACCCGATTTTTCATATACCTCATAGACGCCGTCATACTCCGTGATTTTCCGGGCTAGGCAGCGGAACACGTACGAGGATTCCTTCCTTCTGCCGGTACGCGCAAGGGCAATGGCATACCACAGTCCGGGCTGCAGCCACAGGCACCCGCGGTTATGGTAATCCCACGTGCCGGTAAGATAATTTTGGATGGGGATGCGCCACGCCGGATATTTGGGGAAGTTCGTCTCAAGAGTAAAATCGTTCCAGCAAACCGATGCGGCCGTATCAAGAATCAACCGGGATTCCTCGGGTGTCGTAATGCCTGCGGCTACGGCAAGCATGTTGCTGTGGCTTCCAAAATAATCATGACGGACAACACTCCTCCAGTCGGCAAAGTATGATCCGGTCCAAAGAAGCCTCCGGAGCTCGCCACCGACCAATTCCGCATGCGATAACCACCGTTTTTCCTCGCCTTTCTTTCCGAGCATGCTGCTTATCGCAGCCATTTGCCGCAACGCATACACATACAAAACGTTCGTGTACAGCGTCATTCCCCGTTTCATCACGGCATCCGCCCATTCGCACTGGAACCATTCCCTGATAAGGGAATCTCCGAAACGGTTAAAGTAGAATACCAACGCCCGCTCAAGATTCGGATAGTTACGTCTCACGAATGCCCGGTCCCTGGTATGGTGCGCGTAGACGGAGCTGGCTATCACCGTAAGTAATCCGCCGTCCGGAACCAATCCCGCCGACTGGCTTGAACGGAACTGGGGCTGGGGCTTGGGTAAATACGTCTGGCTTCCGAAATATTTCCCGAGCGTAAGCTTGCTTCTTCTGATAAGAAACGGCATCTGGCCGTTATTACGCTGGAACCCCAAAAACGTCTCTATGGTTTTTCTCGACCAATCCCCGTTTCCGGAGACATTGGCGCCGAAGGTGGCAAACAGGCAGTCACGGGCCCAGAGATCGACGAAATGATGGCCCCCTGCAATGATGCCGTCATCCGTAAAAAGCGCGGAAAGGTCGCGCCGGGCTACGGCAACGGCCTCGGCAACGTATGCGTTCACTTTCTTCCTCATGGGAACATATGCTACCATGCACACTATACACTAATCCGGTGCAATGAAGAAAACGCCGACCAAACCCCGTCTCTCCGTCATCGTTCCCGTACGGAATGAAGCCAAGCTGCTTTCCCAGTGCCTTACGTCACTTCGACATCAGGACACCGGCGTTCCCTATGAAATACTTGTCGTCGACACGAACTCGAAAGACGGCACGCGGGAAATCGCTAAACGAGAAGGAGTCCGGCTTATCGATCAGCCGAAACGCGGTAAGGTATACGCATTCATCAAGGGAGCGGAGGTAGCGCGGGGCGACATCTTCTGTTTTACGGAAGCAGACTGCATCGTGCCCCCGACATGGATTGCGACCATCGCAGGCTACTTTGACCGCCACCCCGAAGTCTCGGCGATATCGGGCTTCTACACGTATCACGATTCGACACCCCTCTACAACTTTCTTGCACGGATTACCCTGCCCGCCGGGGATGTCCTGTACCGGTTTCTTTACGGCGATTCGTCCCTTCGGTGCAGCAATTCCGCAATCCGGGCATCCGCCTACAAAAAAATCGGCGGATTCTCCGAAAAATTCCTCGAGCTGTATGACGTCGAACTCGGAAAACGTGCGCGTTCCGTAGGAAGAGTGCATCACGTACCGAAAATGGAAAGCCGCACATCCGACAGGAGAATCAGGGGACGGCTCATGCCGTATGTCCGGGAGCTTATTCCTGCACTCTATTCCGTGCTTGTTAATAAGCCGTTTGCTGTGCAAACCTATAAGGATATCCGTTAACGCGGCTCCGGATGTTTAACTGCCTCTATCGGCAAGAGGGAAGCAATCTCCTTATACATCCACAGGTCGGCGTTACCGCCGGAATCGGAAACGGCAACCGCGGCCTCCTGCCGGCTGTAACACTTCCCTACTTCAATCCGCATCTTTTCAAAGGGGTGCCCTCCCTTCTGGGAACGTCCCTTTTCTGCAAGTCTCGGGTAGGAAACCCCGATGGGGAGAATCGAATAATCCCCGGGAAAATACGCAGTCATGTAATTTTGGAACTTGGAGAACGCTCGGCGTTGGTGGGTTAAATCGATCTTCCCCATATTGCCCTGCGCCTGCGGCGCGACGATGACGATGCCGCCGTTTTCAAGCGCGCGTTTGGAGGCTGCCAGATACCGTTGCAGTGACGACTCGACATCGAGATTCTCGTCCCTGGGTACGGTTATCTTATCCATGATCGAAAGATCCCGGGTGGAAGGATTTGCTTTAATAAGCGCGTTTTTCCTTCTTACTTCCGGCGAATGGACGGGAATGAAGGTGAGACCCATAAGTTTTTCCCCGGGCCAATACGCCTTGTAGAGCATGCTGTTCATGGGGAGCACGAATTCCTTATCGGCAAATTCCGGGATCTTCTTGAGCATGATCGTTGCCGCGAGCATGTCGTTTTTCATGTTATGGCTCACAAAAACCGCGGTACCTAGCCCTTGCTTTGACCGTTCGATGGCAGTTTTGAGACCGCCGAACGAATCGCGCGTTTCCGTATTCAGCAACCGCTGACGGATTCCCTTCCGCTCGATGACATCTCCCCGAATTTCGCCCATAGTAGTCCTATTGTACGGCAGAGCCGCCGGCATGCAACGTATCAGCCCACTCGACCCCCTGCATAAACGTGTGGTCCTGGTTGGAAATCTCGTATTTCCAAAGGCCAAACCTGCCGCGCGACGCAATGCCATTCGCCTCCAACACGGCAATGACAGGATCAACGATGCTGTCGCGGTCCAGGGTCGGCGTCGGGTACCCGTAACGGGACATCATCGTCCACCGGTCAATTGTTGGCGCGTTTTCGGGGATGAAACCAAACTTCCGTACCATCCGGATAATGGCATTGGTCAGGTCCCCCTTCGGAAGCGGTACCGTTTCGGAAAACGATGTTTCCAGCATGAGCGACCATGTGCCGGCCGGAACCAATTCCTTTGAGTAGTTTGATAATACGGTCGCACGGAAAAACGGCACGTCCGCTTCTGGAAAATATATCCATGACTTGTCGTTTAGCCCATCGGGAGGTTCCCCGCGCATCCCAAGACCGGTGATCATGATTGCGGAGGCATGCAAACGGCCGCGTAACACCGGGAGATTTACGCCGGCGACCATATCCGTGAGTGTGGGAAGCGGCATGCTAGAAAATACGTGCGTAAATGGTATCCGTTCCCCATCGGAAAGACTGATCCGGCGCGTTGCCGCATCGATGCCGGTTACCGCCGTCTTTAGGCGTATGCGGGAGGAAAATTTTTCCGAAACCCGCCGCCACAAATCGCCGTTACCCCGTTTGGGGTAATGAAATACGGCATTGGGACCCCAGCCGGAATCGTCCGTGCCGTTTCGTATGTTTTCCATTATCCTCCCGATGTCGACGGGCGCCACACGGTCGGCAATCCACTGATAACTCATGTCCGTTAAGGGATATGCCCACGTCTTCCGGTTATAGGGAATCATGAAACGTTTGGCGATCCCCTCGCCATACGTACGGAGAAGCCAGTCCGCAAAATTTGCGGCATCGTTACCTGACTTTGCTTCCATCAGTCCGCGGAGACACTCCTGCCGGTCCGCAAGGGGCAAACGATGGATGTTGTTCTGAAACGGATACGGGATAAACCGCCGGTTCATATACACCCACGACTGACGGCTGTGTGTGAAATAGTTGCCGTCCATGACCTCGGAAAACACCCGATCAAAATACGGATAATGGGAATGCGTGACATGCCCGCCGATGTCCCAGGTGAAACCGTTTGCATCAGTAAATGACGCGGCCAGGCCGCCGACATATGCATTTCTTTCGAGGACGACGAAGTCGCGGATACCAAGCTCCCACAGCCGCCATGCGGCACCCAACCCTGCCGGACCAGCGCCGATAATGACAATCACCGGTGTTTCGCTCATCGGGAAAACCATTCTTCGAAAATCTTTTTCGCAACCGGGGCAGCAACGTTAGATCCTTCGCCTGCGCCTTCAACCAGTACCGTAACGGAAATCTCGGGCGTTCCTGAAAGGTAGTTTTCCGTTTTTTTCACGTCCGCGGGGACGTACGCATCCGCAATAGGTGCAAACGCGGTAAACCATGCGTGCGTCCGGTCCTTCGGGTCCCCGAACTCAGCCGTCCCCGTCTTGCAGGCGACCGGGATGGATATTTTCGTAAGGTTCCCGGATGCGGACGCAGCGATTCCTTCCGTTGTCAGAGGCGTCTGGTCGGCGTTGGATTTGGTTATCCCGAAATTGAATAACGGCCAACCGGTCCCACCGGGCGCGCACGCCTCTTCCATGCCGCGGGTGATTACGTCGATCGTTTCCTGCTTTAACGCCATGGACGTGCAATTCTCCCGTTCGGTTTTTCCCGATGCGAGTTTCTTGATCGTCGGGCGGCACCGCACACCGTTTCCGGCAATGATGTTCGTCCATACGTTGACGGCAAGCGGTGTGGTCAAAAGATACCCCTGCCCGATTGCGACATGGTATGTGTCCCCCAAATACCACTCGTCGTTTCTCAGGCGTTTATCTTCGTCGGAATCGAACCGTTCGCGTTTCCATGCGGGATCGGGCATGAGCCCTCCTGCTTCGCCGGAAAGTTCGATACCGATGGGCTTGCCAATCCCCACCCGGTGCGCCCATTCCGATAATTTGGTTATCCCGATCCATTCGCCGGCTTTGTAAAAAAAGATATCGTTGCTTCGCTTGAGGGCCTTGATAAGGTCCACGATCCCCTCCGTTTTGCCGTACTGAATAAAATACCAGTTGGGAAACGTGAAAGAGCCGATTTTTATGACGCCGTTATCCTCAACGGTAGTCGACGGCGTGATTGCCCCCGTTTCAAGGCCGGCAATTGCCGTCACGATCTTGAACGTAGATCCCGGCGGGTACACTCCTCCTATCCCGCGGTTAAACATCGGAAGATCCTTATTCCCCATAAGCCCGTCATACTCCGCTTGCGATAATCCCCTCACAAACGCGTCGGGCGAAAACGTCGGACTGGAATACAGCGCCAATATCTCCCCGGTGCTTGGCTTGCTTACGATTACGACACCTTTCTCCCCCGGGGGGAATGCTGCCTCCGCGGCTTTGGAAAGCCCCGCATCCAAAGAGAGCGTAATGTCCTCGCCCGAAAGTTCAACAACCCTCCCAAGCGACCGCAGGATTTTCCCGCTTGCGTCGATTTCCACAAGCTCGGACCCGTCACGCCCCCGAAGCCGCTCGTTAAAGACTTCCTCGGCACCCATGCGGCCGACCTTGTCTCCCAGTCCGTAATTCTTGGATGTATAGTATTCGCTTTTGAGCTCCACATCGGAAAGCTCACCGGTATATCCCAACACATGGGCGGCCGCACTCCCGTAGAGATACCTTCTCAGGTAATCGACTTCCACGTACTGGCCCGGCGGAAGTCCGCCGTTTTTCAAGTACTGCTCGCCTTCCTCTTTCGAGATATACGAAACGCACTCACCGCGATCATTTTCGCAGGGCTTGACTAACCGGAATTTCGGATCGTTAGCAACCAGCGGTTTCCCGGTCCGGTCAAGAAGCAGTCCGCGGGGTGCATGCCGCACCAGACTCCTTGTCCTGTTGGTATCCGACAGGGAACGGTACTCACGCCCCGCTATGACGGTCAAATGAAACAGCCGAAAGAATAGGAAAAAGAAACTCAGCATGAGTAGGGTCGCGAAAATGAGCGGCCGACCGGCACCCGCCCACCACGGTACGTCCGTGCTATCCCGGAAGCGCTTGACGCTGCCGGTTGCGAGATTGTCAGAAAATGCGCTCCCCAGCTTTACCATAAGAAGGTCTGTGCGACAAAAAAGAGAAGAAATACCAATGAATACAGCGTCCCCCCGATCACTTCAACGGGCGTATGCCGCTTGAGTGTCAACCGGGACCAGGAAACTGCCGGCAGCGCCAGGGTTAGTACGGCATACGACGCGCCATACCACAGCCATATCAGGCCGACAAACAACGTCAGTACCGCCATGTGTCCGGAAATTTTCGTTTTGAGGGTAATGAGAAAAAATCCGATGAGCCATGCAAAAAGCCACCCGCCGAACCTGGCCAGCTCCCCGTTGCCGATCGACGAAATAAGCCCATAGAACACGACGCATATACCGATCAGGGGAAAAAGCGACCTCACCCGTTTTTTGCGGTCGGACATGTCCCAGTTGGTCCGCAACCGGTGTACCGCAAGGACGCGGAGTACCCAGATGAATACGGAGCATCCCAAAACCGCAACCGAAAACGTATTAAACGCATTATCACGAAGGCCCGCATGCCAACCGCCTAACAGGACGATACCCATGGCGACGATCATCGGCTCGGTTAGGTATGAAATAAGTGTGGCAATCTGCATGACACCATTATACCTTGCGGGCGGCGATCTTCACTTTTGCAAGAAGAGCGACGTCATCGAGAAGCTTCCCGCATCCCCGTACGACCGCCGTCTGCGGGTCATCCGTAATCCACACCGGCATTTTGAGCTCGGTTGCGATGAGCTTGTCTATCCCGCGCAACTTCGAACTTCCCCCGGCAAGTACGATGCCGTTCTCCATGATGTCCCCTATGAGTTCGGGGGGAGTCTCTTCGATTGTTTCCGCGATCGCCTCGATTATTTCGTGGACGACCGGAGATACCGCTTCCCGCACTTCAGTCTCCGAAAGCCGGACGCTTCGGGGCAATCCCGTCTCAATATCCCTCCCCCGCACGACCGTCTGCCGGTCGGTTTTTTCCGTAGGATAGGCACTGCCTACGGCAATTTTCACTTCCTCCGCCGTCGGCTCGCCGATAAGAAGCGAGTGCTTGAGGCGCACGAACGAAACGATCGCCTGATCCATTTCGTCACCGGCCGTCCGAATGCTTCGGTTGACGACGATACCCCCAAGCGAAAGGACGGCAATTTCCGTTGTCCCCCCGCCGATATCACAGATGAAAGATCCGCGGCTTTCCTGAATGGGTAATCCCGCACCGATTGCAGCCGCCATGGGCTCCTCAATAAGATACGCCTCCCTGGCACCGGCAAGAATGGCGGCTTCGGCAGCTGCCCGCCTTTCTACCTCCGTCACCCCCGACGGAATGCCCACGACTACCTTGGGTTTTGGAATACTCGGGAATCCCTTCCTTTTTGGTTGCGCGTGTACGAGCCGGATGTAATGCGTAAGCATGGCGGCCGTCGCGTCGAAATCAGCAATCACGCCGTCTTTTAAGGGACGCAGCGCTTCGATCGTTTCCGGTGTCCTTCCCAGCATTTGCTTGGCTTCACGGCCTATTGCGACAACCTTCTTCGTCTTTTTATGGCGTGCGACGACGGAGGGTTCACGGATCATGATCCCTTTGTCTTTCACAAAGACAAGGGTGTTTGCGGTCCCCAAATCTATACCAAGATCGTGGGATAAGAGCGAAAATATCCAATCAAACATAAAACTCACCCATTCTAACACATCGGGAAATCGATTCTGGAGACTAGGGTATATAATTATGCTGTATGTTTCGGGGTCGCAAAGCTGTTCGCTATCCACGCGGCATCACCCATATGAGAGGCCGCGAGGTCGAAACCGTGATAGCTGAAGATACGGCAACGCTCACGGAGGACCATCCCCGTCCCTTCCAACTCGGTGCCGGTCATATGACGGATTGGGAACTATCCAATCTCCACGGCGAAATCACCCAGACGGTGCCTTTGGAAGAACGGGACCGGCACCCCCAGGAAATCCAGGTACGCGGTGTTGGGAGCGGCCGGTGGAAAGCCGTGGGACGGGGCCACCGCGGCCGCAACACCGTTTCGTTCTATCATCCCGAACGGTCCGATACCTTAACGGCACTCGACACGGCTAGCGGTAACACCGTGCATGTCAGTGCGCCCAAACTCGAGAAAAAACGCAAGGGCCAGATCCACGCGATGGACTTCCCAGAAAAAAGTAAGGCGGATATCGCGGCCGCATCCGATCCGGCACACGTCCAAGGCACAGCACTCTCGGCAATCAAGGGCACGTCCCGGGAACATTGGCCGCTTCCCGACCGGAGGCCCCAACGGACGCACACACGGACCATACGGGCTTCGGTTGACGAATCCGACGTGCCGTGGAACGCTCCGGGTCAGCCCAAACCGGACGTACTGCATTTTATGCGCTATGTTGTCGGGAGCGGCTCCGGGTCGGGCAACAGGTCGACGCCGAAGTAGAGCCGCATAATCAGGCGGTTACTTAGGAATCCGAGATTTGATATCGCCCGCTGCTTCACCGGCACGTCGCGGAACCGCAAGAGCCCTTCGTCGATAATCTTTAGTTTCCCGTGTTCGTCTACAACGATGTTCGTCACTTCAAATTCACTGGTCTTGGTAAGGACCGCGCGGACCTGATGCCGCGCCCAGCTCATAAAACCTGCAACCCCGATAAAGTCAAAGCTCGCGCCAGTCTGCCGCATCATTTCCCGGTTGAGACGCGCCATGTCTACAAGCTGTGCCCGTATCTCCGGGGTTTCGAGGTTGCTCGTGAGCGTCTTGCCGCGGACCATATCCTGGATAAAAAGGTGGTTGCCGGTAACTTCGTCCATGCGGACTTCCGACTGCACGGCATAGGAGCCAAAGAACCGCTTTAAAAGCTTGCCGTTTTCCAGGTCTTCGGACACCCCGGAACTCATATACCCGCGCCGGGTCGCCTTGGGAATTTTGATGACTTTGTTTGACCCGTCGGGTGCGATGTACTCGAAAACGACATGGTAAAATCCCTCCCCCAGCGGCATGGGGTTGACGTAGTTAGGATCGACATCGCATCTTCTGAGAAAATCTGCCGTTTGCTTGGTAAACTCCGCCCGTTCCCGCCACAAGGGCGGCGCCTCACGGCGGACCTTCCTGACTTTATCGGCCTCAGGCTCCTGCTTATGAAGCTCCGGCTTGCTCCGTAGCCCCCTGTAACGGTCCTTGGCGGCTTCCGGCTCCTTCGGCTTGATTATGCGGGCCTGAAGAGGTTTCTGGTACTCAGGACCCGGCCGTCCTCCTCCTGCTTCTACCATAGAGAGGATTGTAGCATGAATGAGGAGGATTATTGGCCCCTCGTGGTTCTTCCGGTTCTGGGTCTCCGGGATTGTCTTCGGAGCATACGCCCTAACGTGACCTGGGCCGGTTCGTTCAAATCTTCCGCAGCCAAGACACTATCGACTTCGAACTGATCCGCGCCGTCTTTCGTATGCGTTACCACCTGGAACGTCCCCTTTTTCGTACCGGGACGGATCTCGTAGAGCTTTTTCTCGTTTTCGTGGCTTACATCCATATACTGATAACAAGCCTATTATATCAAACGGCCGCTCGATGCCACAAAACCGCTCATGTTTTTTCCAAATGCAGCTCGAAGCTGCGCTTGGAAAAAACCAGAAGTAGTTGACTGTTGACAGTCATCTGCCTTCTGGCTCTCTCGGAATTGGCCTGCCTATTTCGGCGGGCCCTCGGTTGCGATCCCGATCGGGGTAACGGCTGACGGTGTCAGCGGTGTTACCGATGGAATCGGTCCGGGCGTCCTAGTCGGCGCGGGTGTGTTGGTCGGTGTCGGCGGGACACCTTTCTCCTTTGCGGTTTCGCATTGGGTCAGGGCTTCCTGCCATTTGCCTGCTTCGAGCGCTTTCTTGCATTGGGCGGTCGCCTTCTTTTGCTCCTGATTGTATTCAGGGAGCTGGGAAACCACTTTATACAAGTCCAACGCCTGTTGCGCGACAGAGAACTGCGCCTGCATCATGGCAATAAAACCGTCATGGCGCGCGCGAAGAGCCTGCATGGCTTCTTCTGACGGACCGATGTCGGCGTTCGGATTAATTGCCAGCAGTGAATTGACCTCCTCGGCGATCAGTTCTGCCTGAGCCTCATAGTTGTCCTGAAGCGTCGCCGCTTCTGACGTGTCTATGGCGGCGGCAGGTGAACCAGCGCGAAGGGCATCCCACTTGGCGTTGGCGCCCACGACCTCACGGTCGAAAACGACCTGCGCCTCAGCGGCGAAATACTGCACGTTGTCCGAAAAAGACGGACCACCCACTAAACTGAAATTACATGCAGACACAAGCATTGCGGCGATGATAAGCGTAACGAACGTACGTAACGTGCCATTGAGTGTTTTCATGACTACCTTCCTCCTTGAAGGTTTTTTGGATTGCTTTTTGAAAAAACTGCGTTCGATTCCCCACATCTTTGAGTACTATAAGTACCCAAGGACGTGGGGAACGAAGCCAAGGAAGAAGGGAATTCCGAGAGATTTTAAAGAGCGTCCCTGCCGCCCGAAGAAATAGCCGCAAACGACCACCGATCAGGCGGTAAGGAATTAAATATTATAGGACATTTTTGCCCAATTAGCAAATCCTATGGGGATACCTACCTGAAGTACGTTATTTATGCGGTTTCCCGGGGTTCAACCGATCTTTCCCGGGTATGAGTAAACCACCCTGCCGGACTGACGGTATATGGCATGAACGGCCACACCGCTTCAATGGTTTTCGCAAACGCAGGGGTTACCACCGGGCGCCGTGAGATACGCAGCACATCCAGGGAATCGCGGGCGGCGTCATCACCGGAGAATATCACGGCAAATGCGGATTCCTCGAGGCGGTCCATCAGGCTGGCAAGCGGCCTAAGATGCGGTGTCCATGCCCGCACCAAACTCCGCCGTTTCCCCGCATCCATGCCGTTTGCCGCAAACTGTTCCTCCAGGGTTCTGTGCAAATCCTCCCAGTCGAAGCCGATCGATCCTGGGTGGCCGTACAACACGGAAAAATTTATGTGTGACTGCCTGTCTCTCCCCTGTCGGATATCGAGCAGTCCGTCGAGGCGTTTGGGGCTGTATTTTCCCCGATGGAAAATACCGGTCAGCCATACCGTAGCATCGCCATACTTGAGCATCCCGATGACGTCGGCAGTCGAGGTGTCACGGCGGACAACCCCCGAAGAGCGAACGAGATTCCGAAAGTGCCTGGATTCCGCAAAGGGCAAAACCCGGACGAACCGCTCATGGGGAAGATCCATCCGCCAGTACGGGGGCACCTTCACCTGCGGCACGTGAACGACTTCACCGATAGATCCGGGATCCCAGGGTGGGGATGCGTACTCGTCAGCGCGTGCTTGCGCCTCCACCTGGTGGGCATTGAGGCGAACACGGGGCAGTACCGATTCGTGTCTTGTCATTGTTCTCCCTCATTCCGACCCCGGACCATAGTCCGGAACCCGAATGAGGGAGAATAGAGCAAACAAAGCCGGAAGGGCTAAGTAAGGGGGCCATGAACCCCAAATTCTCTACTCTCTCATTCCGAGTGCGGCGCCTGCAACGGCATGATAGGGACTTCCCCTTTTCATGTCCTTGCAGGACGTATCGCACTGGGTGAATGCAGTCCCTCGGCAACCCGAGTACCTCCAAGGGCGAAGCCCGAGGGACTGTTTTCGTGAACGAAGGTTTTCGCGCCGGAATATCTTCCGGGCTACTATTCATACTCAATGGTGTCATCATCGTCCCTCGGCTTCCGCCTTGGGCCGACGAGAAACTCGATTGCCGCCCAGGCGGCACCTATGAACAATTCTTCACCGGTGAAGCCACCGATGCCGAGTGCAACCACCAAGAGTACGACAAACAGAATGCGGATCACCGTAATCGAAGCCGCCAGGAACGGCACTGCGTTCTTATCAAGCCAGTTCCAGCCGCGCCAGATGCAGATCAGGACCGCAATCCAGAAAATCGTTTGGCAATCCATTACTGCGGCCCCCCTTTCGCGAAGTTGACGCGCTCATCCATCCTTCCTACAAGGTCGTCTTCCGCTTTCGTACCGTTGCGGATCGTCTTGCAGGTCTTCTGGATGTATTCGGCGGTCGCCTTGGGATGCGTGACCATCGGCATGTAGAGCGTATCGGGTCCCGACGAGGACCGCCATAACACGCTGCCGTACCAGTCCGGGAGCTTGATGTGTTCCGCTCCGAACCAGTCTGCGAGCCAGTTGATACCCGAGAGGATACCCCTGATCTTGTCTACGATCCAGATGTAGTCAATCTCAGGGGGATTGGCTTCCGCCAATTCCTTGATCGAAAACGTATCCTCGTCTGGCACGCGGCGACCTTCGGGATTGATGATCCGGAGGTTACCGACGGACACTTGCAGACCGGCTTTATCCTTTGCGGCCTTCCTGCGCTTCTTCTCTTTCGGTGAGAGCGGATGGCGCTGTGCTTCCTCTTTTGACTGCGGCGGATGATAGGTCTTAAACCGCATTGACACCTGTAAAAGGTACGCCCATTTGAAGGCTAACGCGACACCGATGATCGGGATGTGAATCCTAAGCGGCCGCTCCGCATACGCGTATAGCAGCCGTTCGGCTTTCACCACATCCGCTGCAAGCAGCGCATCGATATCCTGTGCCTCCTCGAAGGCGTCCTCCATCACTTCTTTCGCTGATCGAGGCATCGTACCACCTCCTACAGGTCATTCTTGATTTCGTCATCTTCTTTTTCGTCGCCGCCATTGCCGCCGTTACCGGGTTTCCGCACTTCGACGTGCGTAACAAGCGGCAGGCTATTCCACAGCCACAGATGCACGATAATCGCCACCACGAAGGGCCACTTGGCCGCTCCGATGGTCACCACGGTTGGCAGTACGCCCCAGAAGACGGCAGACACCTGCTTGTACGTCTTGGGCGTGTTGGTCCGGGTATATGCCTCCCGCATCAGCAAACCGGCGACGACGAGGCTGATCTCGGGCACGTGGATGAGTGCCTGAGCCGCGGCAAAGCCAACGACACCGCCGACGAGGATCCAGAAACCGGATCCGCCGGGCATCGCGCGCTTGCCGCCTTCCTCGCTGTCACCATCGTCTTTCCCGCGGAAATTCATCGTGAACACGCCCGAAAAGAGCCGTGTAAAGAACTCCTTCCAGTCGGTGATCTTCTGTCCGCGGGTCTTGTCCACATTGTCTTTCTGATCCATGCGACTCCGACTCCTTTGTGGTACGTGGACCACGTCAAACTCATGAGCGTCTAGCCCAAGAAGCGTATCGGCGTAGGACTGGTGAAAGTTGTACGCATACAAATCACCGTCGGCAAGTGCAATAGCCGCTTTGTCGCCGTGCTGCCGGGCAAACCGCTTCTTCTCTTCAGCATCCATGTTCGCCATGGCTGCCGTTGCGTGTTTACGGGCGTAATCTGCTTTGTCAGCCAGTTCACGCCTTGAATAGCGCTTTTTCTGGGTCATCTTGATTCCTCCGGGATGATCAATAGAGGTCAGCCAACAATCGACCGACCTCTATTTCTCGTGAGGTCCCGGACTCTATGGCAAAGGGCTGCCCGGAGTCCAGGGATTAGCGGCAGGATCCCAGAGTTGCGCAACCTCCGGGAACGTGAAGGACGTTTCGTTGCTCTCGATGGTCAGCCCGGGGATCGCCTGCGCGGCATCAGGTTGGGTCAATTCCAGCGCGTTGCCGTTCTCGTCAACGAGATAGACCCGGTCGTTCTCATCCAGGTCTCCCCAACTTCCGGACGCCCAGTTCGGGATCCAGTTGCCGAGGTTATTCCCGTCTTGAATGACGATTTTGACCGTCCTGCCAGCAAAGCACCACTGGATCTCCAGCGGCGTCACCTTCCCAGCCTGGATGTTGGCACAGCCCGCCACTTTGCGCTGGGTGATGGCTTCCAACAGCATGTCGTCCAGGATGCCGTCCAGCACATTCTGCGCGTCGGCATTGCTCGCCGCATTGACGATATCGTTGACCGCGCCACTGTCTCCAATCACGGAGACCAGCCAGTCCCTGAGTCCGGGCGGGTTGGGGTCAACCGTACTCATGAGCGGATTCCAGTCCCGGACGCACGTCAGATTCTGCGCGACGAAACAGGCTTCATACTTGGACTTCACCGCCATCTCCAGCGACTCGTTCCACGTGGTAGTCAGGACGAGATCCTGGCCCGTGGACTTCATGAGGGCAATGACTTGCCTCGCGGCTTTCGTGTTGCCCGCGCTGAGCATGGTAAAGTCCGGTACATCGGGCGTGCCGCCGACCAGTTGGATGAACTGCGTCTTATACTTGGCAAAGTCCGCGGCAGGGTCATCACCGGGAGGAGGCACCGGCAAATCATCGCCCGAGGGGCTGGTGCCGCCATCGCCACCGTTGTTGTTGCTGTTTCCGCCACCGCCGGAGTTGTAACTCTTTCCGGTCAGCGCGGTCCAATCAGAGCCGGATTCCTGTCCCTGGAGAATGGTGATCTCCTTCCCGTCAATGCTGATCGAGAACTGGGGGTATCCGGGGTTGAGCGCCGACAGATGCTCACCAGCCTGTTGGAAGGTGGGCTTGAGCTGATCGACGCTGTCTTTCGCGGCATACAAGAGTGTCGTTACCACACCGCTCGCAAGCAAGAGCACCAGCCCCAGGAACGCCAGAACGTTCTTGAAGGTGAATGCCCGCTTCGCTTTCTCGGAGTAGACGACGATTTCGTCTGACATCGTGAATCTCCTTTACTACTACATATCGGGTTAATTGACGAACGTGACATGCACACGCGTGCACGCACATGGTTGGGTTTGGCCTAT
Source organism: uncultured Gammaproteobacteria bacterium (assembly GCA_964533995.1). Taxonomy (GTDB): domain Bacteria; phylum Patescibacteriota; class Microgenomatia; order UBA10105; family UBA927; genus UBA927. The sequence continues at coordinate 9,023 of CAZHOQ010000009.1, read as the reverse complement.
CGTTTATGTATCTGTTACTGGGAACCTCCTTGGTCCCGGAGCAGGTACTCCGTGTACTTGGCTACGTCATCCGCCGACGGAACATAGGTGTCGTAATACGGCGGGACCGACGTAAACCAGGCATAGTTGGTTGAGGTCTCATTAAGGAGCAGGACCAGCGGGTAGTCACCCCAGGTGCCGTCCTCGTTCCTAACCTCGACGATAATGTGAAGATGCGGGCCATTGGGCCGGGCCAGGAACTGTCCAGCGGACACCTTGGCGCCTTCCACGATCTTGGCTGCATCCTCACGGTTCACATTGGCGATTGCAAAGCGGACGTCTTCCGATGAGATCCAGATGCTGGCTCCCTCGACATCCTGCGAACCGTCAATGATGACCTGTTCCACTACCCCCGTGATGGGAGAAAGGATCCTGGTGCCTTCGGACAGATATGCATCTGTCCCCAGCCAGGACTTTAAGTTGCTGCACCGGTAGCAGAGCTCGCCGTGTAATCCCCAGGGGTTGGTTTTGCCATCCCGGCTTTCCACAGTCCGCAGCTGCACGATGACGCCTTCCTCCACGATAGGAGACTCGAACTCCCTATTTTTTACAGACCACCCTTCGGTGACCTGCAGTTCTTTCGAGACGACCAGTTCCTGGAATTTGTCGCTGACGAATGCAAACGTCGGGACAATGATGGGATCCTTACCCAACCAGGTCAGCACGTGCAGGATGTTGTCTTTCACTTCCTTGACTGTGCTGACTGTTTCCAGTGCCTTGTCGCCTTTCTCTTGCCACGAATCCGGAAGCGGCAAATTATCCGGGATCTTATCCTTTACATCGGTCAGGAAATCGTACACCTGATCGATCGGTTTGCCTTTCTCCTCGACGAGTTTTCGGAGTTCGAACACCAGGTTCCTGTAGGGCATAACCCCGGTGTCCATCGCCGTGAAGATTTTTCCGAAGTTGAGCGGGAAGTACAGGATAACGACGACCGTCAGCACCGCTCGCGCGATGTTGCGACCCCAGAAATGCCGTCGTACAAGAGGCACCACCCGGACGCGTTTGAACGCTTTTTGGATGTCTCCGGATTTGGGATCAGTCCTCGTCAGCCGCTTTCCGTCCCGCGTATACACCGGCGTCTTCACCAGCCGCTGCTCTCGAAGTGCCGTGTAGACACCCCGGTCATGCAGCCAGTAAATGACCGCGGCCAGAAGCAGGAAGAACAGCACGATGACCACGGGCGGGACGTCAATGACGATCGACCTGCCGTTGTATTCGTTTTGTGATGCTCTGTTCGACTGCCTGGCACGCTCAAGATCGTCAAGCGCAACGCCTCCGGGTTGGTTGTCTTCCCTCGGGTGCTGTGCCTGCCAATCCGACGCCTTGTCACACAAACCGCCTTGGCGGTTGCATCCTGCCGCGTGCTCTGACAGCGCTGCGGATTCTTCGGCGGCTGCGAACGCGTCCGTTACGAACGGCTCAAACAGTTCGACATACCGCTTAGTTTCCGCCGGCCAGTATGCAGGCGACGTTTGGAGGACTGATTGTCCCCCGTTGTAGCACGCTGCTGCTTTGACCGGATCTCCGCCGGCGGCATCAAGGCAAGTGTTGTAATACTCCAAGCCTTTATCCGCGACGAATTCGGGATCAAACAGCATATCCTCAGTCTCGCCTTCTTCAAGGTGCCACTTCGGCACTACCTGTAAAAGACCGCGTGCATTGGACCGTGAGACCGCCAGAGGCCAACCGCCACTCTCGATTTCCATGAGTGCGGCGATTGCATTGGGATTGACGTCCCATTCTTCTGCCCAGCGGTACATGTCACTGCGCCAGAACCATATGGTCGGTGAGTCCAGCCACATGGGCGCCAGGGGTTGTGTTTCGTCCCTGATCGGGTCGCCTTCCGCAGCTCTCGGGTTATACTCGACCGGAGCGGCCGATCCGGAGGAAAACAGAATGCCGATCGCGTTACTGATCTGCCGACCGTCCCCTGCAAACAGCGTGTTGCCGTCGCAGACTAACTGGGACGATCCGCCACCATCCATCTGGACGATGTTATTGCGATTGACACCCTTCTCCGACTCAAGCCACTCAACGGCTTTCTTCACCGTCGTTTCAGCGACCATCACATAGACTTTGCTACCCGAAACACCAACCAGGGTCGTTCCTCTGCCGTCGGTATCGTCCATGGTAGGCTCAATACCTACGATCATGTCCCCGTCGGTGTCCTCATTGAGATCGCCGGATACTCTGACGACCGCGCCTTCGAAGTACAGCGCCCGCGGTGTAACGTCATGGGTCGTCCCTTCGCCCTCCGTCACTTCTTTGCCATTGACGACAAAGCGGTACGTGAGGAGGTCATTGGGCTCCCAGAAACTCCCGTTAGCAACACAGTACTTGTTCTCAGGCATCTGGTCATAAAGCGCCAGAATAGGCACCCTGGTGTTGTCGCCCAAGGCGACGAGCCGGGCACCAGCCGTCAGATCGACTTCCACCACATTACCGTTAATGATTGGTTCAATGGTGGTCGTTTGATCCGGGTCGTAACTTGCGTTACCGCTATCTCCTGGCGACCGGAGTTTTTCCCGCTCGGCATCCATGTCCAGTCCGACAGGGTCGGCATGCGGACTATTGAGAATGCTCAGGCAGTTCTTATCATCCAGGTCGTCGCAGGCTGCTGGTATGTCCATCGTCTGCGGCAACCAGTTGTGCGGATTACCCTTGTTGTCGGGCAGATTCCACCAGGTATCCAGCATCTTCTGAGACCATCCCTGGCCGCCGCGATCTTTGAGTGCCGTCTCCTTGTGTGCGATGACGTGGTCAACCGGCACGTTATACTTCTCCATCAGCAGGCGCGTCAGGAGGTGCAGGGTCTTGAGCTGTGCTTCGTTCGGCGGTGCTTCCGCGGGGACGTCCACATACGCGATGTGAATGCCCGAGAAGTTGTAGTTTTCCCCGACCCCGTACGATCCGCAGGTTTCCGGAAGGATCTGCCATATGGTCACCGTACCGTTTTCCAGCGCGGTGGCATCCAGGAGGAATCCGTAGCCGGAATTATCCCAGTGACGTGAATCACGGAAGAATTCAGCCAGCTTGACGCCGTCCCAGTAGCCTTCCCCGTTGGAGTTGACGATCTGGTGCCAAACGATCCAATCCGTACTGCTGCGTTCCGTGCAGGAGTCCTTGCCAAACACGGCCAAGCTTTCCTGCGTCTGATCGATGATCGTGAGCGCGTTGTCCGCCTGCGAAGCGTTGCTCTTGCCGGTACCCTCAACCCAGATTTTTACATTGTTCGGATCGGAGACCTGGTCCCAACGAATGACGATGTCCTCGTCGGTCTTGTTCTCGATCCACATATCCTTGCCGGGCTGATAAATCGTGATACCGTTTTCTAATGGCACACCGGGTATTTGCGGATGCTTGTCGTCTTCCGTAGCACTCGCCGTGAGTCCCGGATACTTTAACGCGAGGTAATAGAACCATGTAGCGATGTCACACGCCCCGGCTCCGTACACCTCTTGGCCTACCCAGTTTGCCAGCTTGTGGCCGACATTGAGTGAGCCGACGTTCTCGTTAAAGCTTACCTTCGAATTCGCCGGAATCGTCCAGCTGTCCCCGTCACCTAAGTTGCCGAGGATAGTGTGGAGATTTTCCGTGTATTTGAGGCCATAGTCCGAGGTTCCCCGGTCCATGGGAAATACAAAGACGCCGTCTTGATCCTGTGCAGGCTCAACCGGTTGTGGCACAGGTACCATTCGTGGCTCCAGGCCGATCCGCTGACGCATCTCGGAAACCGTGACCAGCGTGTATCCCTGCTCTCGCAAGTAGGGAACGATCTGACGCAGGGCTTCGGCGGTTGCCGTTGCCTTGGTCGTCCCGTGCATAACGACGATCGATCCGTTCTGAACGTTATCGACGACGTTGCGAAACACGCGGTTTGCGTCCGTTGCGTACGGGTCTGCAGAGACGACGTCCCACCCGACAACCGATACGTTGTACGCGATGATCGCGCGCAACAGGTCGTCGTTGTAGACACCGTTCCACTGACCGTTCTGGTCGTAGCCCTGGCCATTTCCGGCACCAAGCCGCATCATCGTCGGCGTGACGCCGGCGACCTGGCTGATGACTTCGTTGGTCTTTCGTATCTGCGTGTCCAGATCCACGTTCGGGTATGCATCACCCAAATTCTCCGGGTGGTCCCACGTGTGGGCCTGGATTTCATTGATCGGATTGCTTGCAACAGCCCTCACCTCATCGGGGAAGTCCTGCGCGAACTTACCGCTCACGAAAAACGTTGCCGGAACGTTCAGTTCCTGCAGGACGTTACGGATATCGGGGTTCGGATCGGAACCGGGGTTTGCGCACAAATCAAACGTCAGTGCGATGTATTTCTCCCCATTGGGTCCGTACCGATCCCTGTAGCCATGCTCAAAGGCATTGATCGCTTCCTGAGCCTGAACAAACTGGCTCGGATTAATGAGCACAAACAGAAACGCCACCAGGAGAAAAGCCTGAATGGCATGTGATGGTTTGAAGCGTGAAGCAGCCATTTGGCCACTCTCCTTTCTGCGCGGGGCGCGCTAGTGTGGAAAATCACGTGGCATCGCTTCATTTGCCTACGTGATCTGAAGTCGTTAACAGGCCAAACGGGCGTCCGGCCTGGAATAAGCTGAAGGTGGACAGGTTGCCCTGTCCACTGAAGTTAAAGGGATTTATCGCACTCGGTGATATCGGAATTCCTCCTCATCATCCTGGTCTCGACGGCGGGGTCGCGAATGTTCAGTTTTTCCTTCCTGAACGGTCGTTCTGCCCTTCTTCTTGACCTTCTTGCGTTTTTCCTCTTGCACTTCTTCTTGCACTTCTGCTTTCACTTCACCTTGCTCTTCAACTTGCTTAACCTGGTCAGCCATTGTCGTGGCCTCCTCAAATAAGATACAACGGGTCCTAAGTTGCACCCGATGTTTACGGTTAGTAAGCCCGACCCGGTTTACGGGTGGGATCGTGATAGCCCTCCGTGATACGGAGAGGTCCATAATGAGAGATTACGGACTGCGTTTTTAGCAAAATGCGGTAAATGCAATTTCAAAAACGTACAAAACGGTTTTCTTTCTCTCAAATTCTTTCGATTAGTTTGCCCCCTAACATGTGGAACATCCCCTAATCATGCATTGTCGATCTAACTCGACTACGTACTATAAAATTGTCTTAAATTTAATCCCCACTGGATATACGGCCCGGGTCACGACCGTCCATGCCCCCGGCCGTATATCCAGCCGGCTTACGATTCACCTTATCAGCGGCTTCTTTTTCCACCTAAGAAAGGATATGTATCAAACATCTTTCGAGTCTCTTTATTGTTCGTCAAAAACCCTAACGTATCCGTCGGAATCGTTCCTCCGCATACAAGGGTTTATTACTCTTCTTCAATTTCCTTCGTTCACTTGTTAATGTGCGCCCGTGCATGCCAAAAACGGTAGGGCAAGCCCTCCCGCCGATATGCAAGAGCTCAATACGTGTACGTAATAACCCATCTTGGCCATCGCAATTGATGGAAAGACGGACTCCGGCCTTCATGGGGCCAGAATTGCGCACCTGCCTGTCCAACAGGTGCGCAACCCCAGCCTCATCGGATGCCTAACTGTACTCCCCGCGGGCAACGCAAAAAACCCCACCAAAGGGGCGTGCCTCGCCGGCAGGACAGCGGAACGGCGATTGTCGAACGTTCATAGGACAGTATCGGATAGAACCATCCCCGGCAGAGGATTGTTCGGCAGGACATATCCTATAACATAAAATTGGCCAAAAATCAATGTTTTTGGAACGTACGGACAATCTATCTGGTTGGGATTGTGGGTGCATACTGAAGGGAAAACGCACCCTTACCGGGATACGATAAAGAGCCGGATGGAAGCCGGAAACAATGGGACACCGGTGATACGCGTGTGTGTGCCCATAGCATCGGGATGAATAGGTTAGATAGTAACGGCTATAAAGATAAAACGCAACGTTCGAAAACACGCATCGGCTTCCGCGTTTCCAGCCCTTCGTGTATACTTATACCCATGCCGAAGGCCCTCGTACGCTGTAACGCATTTATCCGCTGGGGATTCTACCTCCTGTTTGGCCTCGTGCCGCTTCTCCTCACCCCGCTAAACTATGAGCTTTTTGAGTACAACAAGATGATGGCAGTCTACGCGCTTACCATACTCATCGGTGCTTCCTGGCTCACGAAAGCGCTGCTGTCGGGCACCATCAGGGTCGCACGGACACCGCTCGACATCCCGATCGCACTATTCACCCTTTCCCAGTTCATCTCAGGTCTCTTCTCGATTGATCCGCACGTATCCTGGTTTGGCTACTACTCACGGTTCAATGGAGGTCTGTGGTCCGTCCTTTCGTATGTTGTCCTGTATTATGCCTTCCTGTCCAATCCCGATGCGCTGGGATCAACTACCCCCGTACCGGAGGCAAAACGCAAGGCCGCAACGAAAGCTCCGGCGGAATCCTACGTATGGAATATACGCACGTATCTTCTGATTTCCCTGTCCACTGCGGTGTTGGTTGCCATCTACGGCGTACTTGAGCGCCTCGGTATCGATAAAAATCTGTGGGTACAGGATGTACAAAATCGGGTATTCTCAACACTCGGCCAGCCGAACTGGCTTGCGGCGTATCTTATTTCCCTGGTTCCCGTTTCTATGGCGTTCGGACTTGCCAAGTTCGTACAGACGCACGACGAAAAAGGTGAACCCAAAAATGCGGTGCTCACTGCCCTGCCGTATGGCATCATGAGCATACTTTTCTTTCTTGTGCTGCTTTTCACCCGATCCAGGTCGGGATTATTGGGATTCGTTGCGGCCGAAGTCATCTTCTGGGGATCTATCCTCACAAGGCCGGGACGCAAAAGGCTCGAAATATCCGGCAAGCCCCCCTTCCTGCAACCGGCTGCCATCATGCACGTTGCCTTCGTACTCATCGTAGCGGTCAACGGCACGGGAACGCCGGCAATCGACCGATGGGTAACCTTCTCCGGCTGGAAAGAACGCATTGTCCGCACCGGGACAACGCAGGTTGAGGTGAAGGAGCGGGAAGCGACCGCATCCGCAGCAGCCACCGGCCCGGCACTCGAAGTCGGCGGGACCGAATCGGGCACCATCAGAAAATACGTATGGCAGGGTGCCATAAACGCCTGGAAGAGCACGACCAAAACTCTCCTCATCGGCACGGGCACGGAAACATTCGCATTCGCCTTTTACCAATTCCGGCCGCAGGGACATAATCTTACCTCCGAATGGGATTTCCTCTATAACAAAGCACATAACGAGTACTTGAACTACCTTGCAACGACCGGCATCTTCGGACTCGGAAGCTACCTTTTCTTCATCGGAACGTTCGTCTGGTGGTTTATAAAAAACAACGTGCTTTTGCAACCCAAGGATAAGAAAAAGAACTATTCCGAGGCTATTTCCGAAGAAATCCCGATTCTTAACAAGGCGTTGTTTGCCGGCTGGCTTTCCATTCTCATCACGAACTTCTTCGGCTTCTCCGTCGTGATCCTTCAGGTTTTTCTGTTCCTTTTCCCGGCATTTTCCATCGCTCTCAGTGGTAAGAGCGTACGGACAATTCAAATCGAAAAACGGCTCCCCGCCTGGCTTGCCTGGCCGGTCGTACTCGTAGGACTGTACGGAATAATCATGGTGGCGGTATTTTGGTATGCCGATACGCTCTATGCAAAAGGCTACCGTTTGAGTAGGTCTGGGCTTTTCGGACAGGCGGTACCGGCTATCACGTCCGCGATTGCCCTCAATCCCAATGAGCCCTTGTATAGAGACGAGATCTCAGGAAGCTACGCGACCCTTGCGGTTGCGGCATTTGAGGGAGGAAATAGCACGCAGGCGGCAATGCTTGCGAATGCCGCGATAGCGGAAAGCGACCGGGCGATCGCTACGGCACCGCACAACGTGAACTTCTACAAGACCCGGACGAAAATTCTCTATACGCTAAGCGCCCTCGACCCGTCCTTTAACGGGAAGGCGGTCGAAGCGCTCACGGCGGCTATCCCCCTTTCCCCGAACGACCCGAAGATCTTTTATAACCTGGCAATCCTAGCTGGGAGAGAAGGAACGGCGGACAAATCCATCGAATTTCTCAAAAAAGCAATAGTACTCAAAAAAAACTACCGGGACGCGTATTACGCATTGTGGGTCTTTTACACGGAGGAAAATAAGCCAAAGGAAGCCAATGCCATTCTCACGGATTATTTGAAAAACGTGGACCCCAACGACAAGGACTTTCAGGAGCGTATCCGATGAAACCGATCGTATCCGTTCCCAACCCGGTCCTCACGACTCCCGCGGAAACCGTAACGTCGTTTGACAAAAAACTCATGCGGATCATTGCCGATATGAAGGAAACCCTGATTGCAACGACCAATCCCAAAGGGGTGGGACTTGCGGCTACCCAGATAGGGCTGGGGCTCCGGATATTCATAACTCGGCCGACGGAAAAATCGGAAATAAGGGTCTTCATCAACCCGGAAATAATCAGCATCGGCAAAGAGCTCACGGACGGTGTCCCCGGACGCGGCAACAAGCTCGAAGGGTGCCTTTCCATCCCCAATGTCTGGGGGAAAGTGAAACGGCAGACGCATGTGACGCTCCGGTACCAGGATGAGTCGGGTAATACGAAACAGGAGGAGTTCACCGGATTCATGGCAACGATCGTCCAACACGAAACCGACCACATAAACGGCATCCTCTACACCCAGCGCGTCATCGAACAGAAAGAAAAGCTCTACCAGGTCGCCCTTGAGGACGGGAAGGAAGTACTGGAAGAAATAAAGATCGCATGATACACATACTCTTCTTCGGATCCACGACGGATTCCGTTATCGTCCTTGAAAAGCTTTCCGCGCTAAAAGAATTTAACGTCGCCGCAGTCGTCACCCAACCAGCAAGACCGGTAGGACGGGACAAGATAATCACACCGACTCCCGTCGAAACTTGGGCAAGATCGCATAATGTCGCCGTCCTTTCTTTCCC
>CAZHOQ010000008.1:0-28329 GCA_964533995.1 uncultured Gammaproteobacteria bacterium | reverse complement strand
GTTGTTTTATGAGCGGACGCCTTTTTCCGAATTCACCCGCACAAAGGATGCGTCGTTTGATGCTGCCGGATTCTATAACGTGTACGGATTTGGCAAGTACCGGTTTACTAAAGAGGGGGTCGGGGATTATAAGGGGAAGACGTTATACATCCTGCCGCCCAAGGACGTGCCGTCGACGGCAAACATCAAGCATACGATCAAATTATTAAACGGTACGGCGTCCCTGGTTATTTTCGAATGATATGAAAAAAATCGTATTGGCAGGCATCATCGTGCTTGCGATCGTTCTTAGGTTTTGGCAGCTGGGGAGCGTTCCCGTTTCCCCAGATTGGGATGAGGCGGCGCTCGGGTATAATGCCTACTCCATTTTAAAAACCGGCAGGGACGAGTACGGGACGTTTCTCCCCCGCGTCCTGCGGTCTTTCGATGATTACAAACCGCCGCTGTATACGTATCTTGCCATACCCTCCGTTGCCGCGTTCGGGCTTAACGTCTGGGCGACAAGATTACCCTCAGCCGTCATGGGGGTGCTTGCGGTCATCGGTACGTATTTTCTCGTCCTTGAGCTTATTACGTTCGGATACCCGCCGGCGCGGGGCCGAAAGGAATCGCTCAAGGAATCGCCAATAAGCGAAACGGCAGCGCTCCTTACGACATTCCTCCTGGCAATTTCCCCGTGGCACTTGCAGTTTTCGCGGATAGCCTTCGAGGCCAACACCGGAGTGACCCTGAATATCTGGGGGCTCGTTGCGTTCCTGAAAGGCCTAAAAAGCCGGGCCTGGCTTCTCGTTTCCGCATTTATTTTCGGCGTCTCGCTGTATGCGTACCATAGCGAACGCGTGTTCGTGCCGCTGCTTCTTCTGATCATAACGGCACTGTCGTGGAAGGAGCTCATAAGGGACAGAACGAAGATAATCCTCGGGATCCTTGTCGGGCTTGCCGTCGTATCTCCGCTAATTCCCGTCATGCTCGATAAGACATCGGTCACGAGACTTAAGGGAACAAGTACGCTTTCAGACCAGACCGGGCTTCTCATGCGGTCGGTGGGGAAACTCGAAGACGATCTGGAAGCGGGGGACCGGATCGGAACGCTTTTTGATAACCGGCGGATCGTGTATGCCAAGACGCTTATCGACGGGTACATATCGCATTTTTCTTTGCGGTGGCTGTTTATCGTCGGCGATAACGACCGGCATCATGCGCCGGGAAACGCGCTCATGTACCTGTGGGAACTGCCGTTTCTCCTGTGGGGCATATTTACCATATGGAGAAGCAGGGGCAGGCTTTCCAAGCTTTTATTGGGTTGGCTGATTATCGTACCGGTAGCCGCGTCTCCCACTTCGGAAACTCCGCACGCGATACGGACGCTTGTCGCTCTTCCGGTCCTTCAGATATTTACTGCCGTGGGCATTATCGGATCGGTCCGTCCGGTGATTGCAAAACTCGTATCGGCACGCGGTATTGTCCGGATGGCAGGCGTTCTGGCAGCCGGCGTTTTCCTCGTCTTTGCGGCGGCCAACACTGCCTATTACTTCCATATGTATTATTCCCACCTAAATCACGAATATTCCAAGTTCTGGCAATACGGGTATGAGGAAGCCGTGCGGTATGCGGAGGCGCGTAAGGACAAATACAAGAAAATTGTCGTGTCGACGAGTCTCGAGCAACCCCACATGTTTTTCCTGTTTTATACGAAATATGATCCTGCGGCGTACCAGGCCTCCGGCGGAACGGCGTCCGGGGGGTTTGCCGAGATTAAAAACAGGTTCGACAAATACGAGTTCCGCCCGATCCCGAGCTGGACGAAAGAATTGCATGACGGGACAACGCTCTATATCGGATCCCCGAAGGAGATAGCCGTCGGCGATGCGTATGTTATTTCGTACAAATCAGGGGAGGATGCAATACGGATATCCGAGTAATCCCCATGAAACGCTATTTGCTCGTCGGGATCATCGCACTTGCCGCAATTTTGCGGTTATACCATCTTACGGTTGTCCCGCCGAGCGCGTCCCTGGACGAGGTGTCCATCGGGTATAACGCACGTTCCATTTTGCTGACGGGACGGGACGAATACGGTTTACGCTTCCCGTGGCTTTTGCGGGCGTATGACGACTACCGCCCGGCCATGTACGTGTATTTGGTTATTCCGTTCGTGTGGCTTCTTGGCCTGACTACCGTCGCCGTACGGATCCCTTCCGTCCTTATGTCCATAGGGGTCGTGTATGTCACGTACCGTCTGGGACGCCTGTTAGGCGGCAAGCTAATGGGCTTTCCCGGTTTGGGGTACGTCTCTTCTTTCCTGTTGGCCATATCACCGTGGCATATTTATATTTCGCGCCTTGGTCATGAGGCGAATCTCGGGTTAACCCTTGTCGTGTTAGGCATGTATTGGTTTTTTGAATTTATTCTGGAAAAGCGGGACCGCTTTTTGTTGCTGAGCGCGGTAGCGTTCGGGTTGTCGTTCCACGGCTATCAGAGCCAAAAGCTTATCGTCCCCATCCTTGTCGGCGTCGGCGCATTCTTGTTCGGAAAAGCGTTGTTTTCCCGATTCCGGCTCCTTCTGGTTGCCGGTGTCGTTGCGGTTATCATAGCCCTTCCGGCAGTCATCGCGTCTTTTTCACCCGAAGGGTTAATCCGGCTGAAGGGGTCAAGCGCGTTTCCTCCGAACGAGCGGAAAATCGCGTATGTTTCGATATTTGCAAAAAACTACCTGTCGCACTTTTCCCCCGCATGGCTTTTTTGGGGTCGGGACCGGGAGGCGCATAAGGCGCCCGGTATGGGCGTTTTGTACCCGTGGGAGGTAGCGGGGCTAGTTATCGGGTTTATCGCGTTATGGAAAATGAAAACGCACAGGGAGGTACGTCTGTTCCTGCTTGTATGGATTTTTTCCGCACCAATGGCGTCCTCGATCGCGACCCAGTCACCGCATGTCATGCGGTCGCTTACGGCATTACCGGGTTTGCAGATTATTGAAGCGATGGGCTTATGGTATATCGGCAAATCCCTCAAAAAGACTCACCTCCCGTGGGGGACTGCGGTGCTGGCAATCGGTATTGTCACCGGTTTATCTTCGTTCTGGCAGGGCTACTTTATCCGGTTTCCCAAAGAGCAGTCAGACGCATTCCAGTTTGCGATCAGGGATGCCGTTTCCTACGCGACGAAATACGCCGACGGATTTGCGTCGGTAGAGTTTTCCCACCAGGGTGCACTTTACCAGTCATATATGTTTTACCTGTATTATGCCAACGTCGATCCCGTGTGGTATTTGAAAAACGGCGGGACCAAGTCGGGAGGGTTTGCTGAGACGCATTATATCGGCAAGTATGCGTTCGGATATCTTCCCAAACGGGCTGCGGAACTTAAAAAGGACACGCTGTATTTTTATGATCTTGCGGATGTTCCGGCGGGAGCAAACGTCATAATGCGTTTTGCGAATGCGGACGGAACGCCGGCAATAGCAGCGGTTTCGCAACGATAAACATATGAAACGTCAATTACCCATACAGTACCTCATCATGATCGGGTTGAGTCTTATTTCCCTGTTGCCGCTCTTTGACTTATTTACGCCGGGATTTCCGGTAACCCATGACGGGCAGGACCATGTCGCGAGAATCGCGAATTTCTACGCGTCGCTTGCCGAGGGAAACATAGTGCCCCGGTGGGCTCACAATCTCAATTGGGGATACGGCCACCCCGTCATCATGTTCCTGTATCCGTTGCCTTCCTATATGGCTTCGGTGTTCCATGCGGTCGGATTCACGCTTATCGACAGCACGAAGCTCGTGTTTGGCGTGGCATTTGTTGCCAGCATGCTCGCCATGTATGCATGGGGCTCGTACGCGTGGGGCAGGGGGGCGGGATTTCTCATGGCGATCCTGTACGGATTTTCTCCCTACCGTTTCGTTGATTTGTACGTCCGCGGGGCAATAGGGGAGCATGTTGCGTTTATTTTCCCGCCGCTTATCTGCCTGGGGCTTGCAAAACTCGCGCATCCTAATGAGGAACGTCCCGTTTCGGGATTTATGCTTACCGCTATTGGGATTATGCTGCTTATCCTTTCGCATAACGCTCTAAGTCTCATGTTTCTCCCGATGGTATGTTTGTATGCAGTGTATCTTGCGCTGCAGCAACGGCGGCTGGGGATCCGGTACTTATTCGTCGTCTTTCTGGGTATTACGCTTGGGTTTCTCATGTCGGCGTTCTATTGGGTGCCGGCGTTTTTCGAGGGGAAATACACGCTCCGGGATATCGTGACCCGGGGGGAGTTTTCCGGCCGCTTCGTTCCATGGCTTGCGTTTCTCTATTCGCCATGGTCCTATGGCGGTGGCAACGAATTGTCCAAGTGGCTGGGTGCGGGACAAATACTCTCAGTACTCGTTGCCTTTTACGGACTGGAGCGGACCGAACGAAACCAGCGGTTTATCATATCGGTATTCCTTATGCTGCTGTTTATCCTGTTTGCCCAGACTGCGGCATCCCGACCGATCTGGGAAACGGTTACATTACTTCAGAAATTCCAGTTCCCCTGGCGGCTCATGAGCCTTGCGGTATTTCTCCTGTCGGTTATCGGCGGGGTGGCAGTCGTAACCCTAACGAAAGGAAAGCGTCTGATGATCATCCTGCTTATCGCATCGGTAGCCGTTGTGACCACCGTTCCCATGTGGCGGGCAAAATCATACAAGGTGATGCCCGAGCGGTTTTTTACCGGTATCTACGACTCCACGACGGATACCGGCGAATCGAGCCCCGTTTGGTCGGTGCGGTTTATGGAAAAACGTGCCCCTGTGCCTGCCGAACTGTATCCTCCGAACGGAAGTATCCGGCCCAAAATCCGAACGACGACGGAACGAAGCTATGACGTGACCGTGGTGGAGCCCTCGCGGTTTATCGAGAACACGCTGTATTTTCCGGGCTGGCACGTCACGGTCGACGGGATGACGCTGCCTATTGATAAGCTGATATTCCAGGATCCCAACTACCGCGGACTCATGACCTTTGATATCGCGCCGGGAACCCATACGGTGGCGTTCCGCTTTACGGAAACAAAACTCAGGACGATTTCCAATGCCGTCAGCATTGCCGCGGTTGCCGCTCTGTTACTGAGTCTTGGTACAATGGCCATATGGACAAGAAGAAGCTGAAATTATCCGTCGTGTTGGCGGTATTCAACGAGGCGAAAAATATCCGCGCGTGTCTTGATGCGGTGCGGGACGTGGCCTCCGAAATAATCGTCGTAGACGGCGGATCGACTGATAGGACTGCGGATCTGGCCAAGAAGGCGGGAGCGAAAGTATACAGGACGGATAATCCGCCGATATTCCATATCAATAAACAGAAAGCCGTGGAGCTAGCCAAGGGCGAATGGATTCTCCAGCTGGATGCCGATGAAATAGTTAGTCAGGCGCTGAAACGGGAAATTCTGAACGTCATCGAATACGGGACTGATGCCGGATATTTTATCCCGCGAAGGAATTATTTCCTGGGCGACTGGCTCAGGAAAGGCGGGCAATACCCCGATTACGTCATCCGGTTGTTCAGAAACGGAAAGGGATCGTTTCCGCAAAAAAGCGTCCACGAACAGATAACGATTGACGGATCGGTCGGCCATCTCAAGGAGCCCTTAGATCACTATTCCTACACGTCCGTTGCCCATTATTGGCAAAAATCGGCTTCCTATATCCGCCTTACCGCAGCGGAATTGACCGCAACGGGGAATGTACATAAGCCTTCGACGGCAATTTCGTTTCTTTTTGTGCGTCCGATGGTAACGTTTCTGTCGTTGGTTTTCCGTCATAAGGGATTTCTTGACGGATGGCGGGGTGTTACGTTTGCGGCTTTTTCCGCACTGCATTACCCTAAAGCATATCTTCTGGCCCGATCGTCCCGAGCAACATGAAAAGGGTAATCCACTATGCCCTCCTTCTTATGGCAATCGCCATACCGCTATCCGTGATCGTTCCCCGCATGGGGATATACGCGACACCGTATTATACGGATGACGTATACAAAAGTTTGGAGCGCGCGTTTAACAAATCACAGTACCGCATAAAGGAAAATCCTTCCATCATTCCCGACGAAACCCTATTTTCGTATGTTGCGGGCGCATACCTTTCAGGCATGGATCCGATCATGGCAAATTCCGAGCATACCCCGCTGGGAAAATATTTTCTTGCCTTCTCCATTTTTCTATTCCGGAACGATAAAACGATCATTTTGTTTTTTGCGCTGCTTTCCGGTTTCGGTATTTGGCTTCTGGGGAAGCGCGTGCTGAACGACGGCACCGTTGCGCTTGTGCCCGTTTTGCTGACCGCGGCTGATGCGCTGTTTCGTAACCAGTTGGTAACCGTGCCCCTGCTCGACATCATTCAGTTACCGTTCATCTATCTTTCGCTTGTTGCCTTTCTTTCGGAAAGGAAACGAGCGGTGTTTTTCTGGACGGCATTTTCTTTGGGATGCGTAATGGCGACGAAAACGATTGTGCCGGGATTACTGCTGATGCTGTGTATGGCCGGCTTGCTTTTTATTAGGAAGGAGTATCCCAATGTTCTCCGGTTCCTGTGCTGGCTTCCGGTATCGGCTGCGGTGTTTACCGCCACATACGCTCGGACGTTTCTGAACGGGTACACGGTAATGGATTTTATCGGGTTCCAGAAATGGATTTTTCTCTACCAGAAAAGCAAGCTTATCTACCCGTTTTCATCATTGCGGCTCCTTCTTTTTAATCAGTGGCAGACCTGGTGGGGGACGTATGCCGTCGTGCCCGCCAATGACTGGAGTATATTGTGGCCGTTGAGTACAGTTGCCACTTTTGGTCTCATCGTGTGGTTTGTGGTCAGAAAGCAATGGAAGGGGAAAGAAATGGTTCCCGCAACCCTGCTTATTCTATGGACGGTTATTTACCATGCTCTGCTGAGCCTGGGTGTCGTATCTTCACGATTTTTCATTCCGCTTCTTCCCGCTCAATATATATTGACAGTGTATGCGGTACTATTGTGTTTAGGGAAACGGAAGAAGCCAAAATTCGTATGAAACACGTCGGAATCGTTGCAGTCGCAATAGCCATGATGTATGTTGCGGTCGGAAACGTGCACGCGGAGTATGTCCTTCCGTACCCGTCCGCGATGCCGGGGAACAAAGTATACCGGATATCCCGTCTCATCGACCGCCTCAAACGGCCGTTTTACTTCGGATCCATCGGTTCGTATAAATATCACCTGATGCTTTCAGATAAATATCTTGTGGAAGCAAAAACGCTGTTTGAGTATAAGCAATATCTTCTTGCCCAGGATGCCCTTCATAGATCGGATGCCGAGTTTGCGGAGGTTCCGAAATTTTTGACGTCTGCCAAGGCCGAAGGAAAGGATATGCGGAATTTCGCGCGACAGCTTGCGGAGGCGGCCGGCGCGCATCAGTCCGTGCTAATTAAACTGAAGGCCGATCTTCCGGATTTGTTCCGGTGGACGCCGGAAAAGGCGGAGGCAGTCGATATCCCGATAGCGGATCTTTTGGGGCAGTCTATCCATTTGCGGGAGATGATACGCGCGAGCGTGCAGAGGTTATGAGCGGATTGGTCCTTATCGGTGCCGGTTTATTATTTTCCGTTTTGTCCTACGGGTTCATCGACCCCAACCTAACGTTGGGCGCGGGATCTCTATATGAATCCCTTAGGCAGTTCCTCACAGGATTCGTGTACGGTAAACCGTTACTTGCCGCCTCACTGTATGCCGCCATCGTGGTTGTTTTGTTTTGGTGTTACGGAAAGCTTCTGACGGGAAAGACGCTTGTTCGGATAGTTTCTGCCCGGCGGTATATCGCTGCCGTTTTCCTTATTTTTCTTTTTTCCTATCCCGCACTTTCCTACGATATCTTTAACTACATCCTGACTTCAAAAGTCGCGTTTTTCTACCGGGAGAATCCGTATGTGGTGATGCCGGTCGAAATTCCGAACGAACCGGCACTTTCATACACGAGGGCGGCAAACAAACTCGCCCTCTACGGACCGACATGGATCTTTCTAAGCGCGCTGCCGTATGCAGCGGGGAGATTGAGTGTTATCACATCCATCCTGTCGTTCAAACTGTTTGCCGGATTGTTTTACATTGCGATGCTGTATTTCATTTACCGCAAAACGAAACGGGTCGAGAATGTGGTTTTCTTAGCAACGAATCCGCTTGTTCTTTTCGAGGTTTTGTCTTCCGGCCATAATGACATGGCCATGATGGTGCTTGCCGTCGGCGGATTGCTACTGTGGAACAGGAAGGCCCCGTCCATGAAGTTTGCCGGTATGGTCCTATACCTTTCTTCCGTCCTGGTGAAGGGGGCGACCATTGCCCTTATTCCGCTGTTCTTTTTCCCACGGATGACCTGGGAGAAAAAATCGGCCGTCGGGTTCTGGCTGATGTTTGCGGTATTTCTGGTCAGCCCCGTCCGTGAAGAGTTATATCCGTGGTATGCGGTCTGGTGGCTTTCTTTTGCGGCGCTGATTCCATTGGCTAAGCGTTCGTTCATCCATGAATTTTCGTTTGTCGTAAGTTTTTCCCTGATGCTGCGGTATATCCCGTGGATTGCGACCCGCGAGTATGGGGGAGTCACCCCGGTGATCCGGGAGACGCTTTCCCTGCTTCCCGTGGTACTGTTTTTCGCATGGCGTTATCGGAATAATCTTGTTAAGAAATTATCCCTGTGAGGTTTATCAGGAAGCATCACGTTATATTGTCGCTTGTTGCGGCCCTCATTCCCGCGGTTGTTGCGGCTTGGCCCCTGTTCGGCGCGCGGTTTATCCCGACCCATGACGGGGAGTACCACATCATCCGCTTCTGGCAGTTTCATAAAATGCTTTCGTACGGATTCCCATTCCCCCGGTGGGCACCGGATCTTAACAACGGATACGGCATGCCGTTGTTTACCTTCAATTATCCGTTTCCCAATTATGTAGGCAGCATGTTCCGTGTTCTTGGCTTGAGTTTCGTCGACAGTTTTAAGTGGACGCTTGCCGCCGGGTATCTGCTTGCACAGCTTTTTACGTTTTTTTGGCTCCAAAAAACGTACGGCAGAAAACCGGCAACCGTTGGCGTCATCGCCGGTTCGTATGTGCCGTACTGGTTCGTTGATTTGTATGTCCGAGGGTCCGTGGGGGAGGTATGGGCACTGGCATGGGTGTTTGGAGCGCTTTTTTCTACCGCCTACGCGAACGGTTTATTGGTTACGATAACCGTAGCGTTGCTTATTGTCAGTCACAACATCCTTGCCCTCATCTTCGTACCGTTTCTTTTCCTGTATGCCTTCGTTACCAGAAAGAATATGCTTCCCGCCGTACTGTTGGGGATTGGTTTGTCTTCCTTCTTCTGGATTCCTGCGCTTTACGAACGGCAATTCGTGACGGGCCTGAGTCCCGTGAATTTGTTTGACCATTTCCCGGATCTTTCCAAGCTGCTTATTCCGTCATGGGGGACGGGATTCCGAGGGTCAGTCGGCGGCGGCACGGAAATGTCCTATCAGATCGGTATTGCCCCGCTTATCCTGCTACTTGCCGTACTATGTACCAGACGGAGGCCCGCGTTTTTCGTTATCAGTATGCTTGCAGGGATCGTTGTCATGCTGCCGTTGTCGCAGCCGATGTGGCGGGCTTTGCCGATATCGCATTTCGTCCAGTATCCGTGGCGGCTACTGTCGCTTGTGATTGTCGCAACCCCGGTGATGGCAGCGGCTGTTACGAGGCATTTCCGGTTCGGATGGCTCATTGCCGTATTGGCAGTCCTTCTGGCATTCGGCTATTCCCGGCCGGTAACCTACGAACCGAGAACGGATGCGGAGTACCTTTCCCGCGATTCGTTTACGAAAGGTACGTCATCGCTTGGCAATGCCTTGCAAACCGTCTGGATGAGCAGTACGGGGGCCGCTCATGCATCCGAAGCCGGGGTGATCGTGCCCGTAGCGTATTACCCGGGTTGGTATGCCCGGGTTGACGGAAAAGACGTGCGGGTTTCTCCGAGTTTCAACGGTCTTATTACGGTTCCCGTGTCTTACGGCGAGCATACATTTGAGGTTTTGCTTGGGGATACCTGGTGGCAACGGGGAGCCGCGATTCTTAGCGCGATTTCATTGTTCGTGGCCGTGGTATCGTTTATACTTGGGACTGGAGCTCATCATGCATATCGCGATAAACACATTGCCGCTGACTACCGAGCACCGCATGCGCGGAACCGGCGTGTACACGCAAAACCTGATCGACGCCTTAAAGCGGTATGAAAAAGGGCATACGTTTTCGTATTTTTCCCGTGTAGAGGATATTCCGCCGGAAGCAAGCGTCGTGCATTATCCGTTTTTCGATCCGTTCTTCGTTACGTTACCCCTCCGCAAGCCGAAGCCGACGGTCGTCACGGTGCATGACATGATACCCCTTGTGTTTCCTGACAAGTTCCCTGCCGGGGTCCGCGGCAGCATCAAGTGGCAGATTCAGAAGCTTTCGCTCATGGGCGCGCGCGCCGTGATTACCGATTCGAAGGCAAGCGCAGGGGACATTATCCGTGTTATGGGTAAGCCGTCCGGCTGGGTGCATACCGTGCCGCTGGCTCCGGATCCGAAATTCAAGCCGGTGAAAGCGGCTACCTCGCTTGACGAGATGCGGAAGCGGTACCGCCTTCCCAACCGATATGTGTTGTATATCGGCGACGTCAACTGGAACAAGAACGTGCCGGGACTTCTTGCCGCATGGAAAATCGCGCTGGGCAGCCCCGATATCCGCAGGAATTTTGCGTTAGTGCTGGCGGGCTCCGCGTTTACGGATGGCGAAATCCCCGAAACGCGCGACATTCTGCATATGATCGAATCCACCGGATTAACAAAAAGCATCGTGCGTCCGGGATTCATCAAAAGTGATGACATGGCGGCACTGTACTCCGGGGCGTCGTGCGTTGTGCTGCCGTCGTGGTACGAAGGATTCGGGTTTCCGGTGCTTGAAGCGATGGCGTGCGGGACTCCCGTCGTGTGTACCAACCGGGGAAGCGTTTCGGAGATTTCCGGACCTGCCATAAGCGGGGATCCGGGAAATGAAAAACAATTTGCGGGTCTTATAACCAAAACGCTGTTGCTTGGTACGAGCGAGCGGCAGGCGATGGTGAAGGCCGGATTCGTGTGGCAGAAATCGTTTTCCTGGGAGCGTGTCGCCCATGAGACGGTTGCCGTGTACGAGGCGGCGGGAACCACCACGTAAAATATTATGAAGACCGTTTCGATCATCATTCCGACGTATAACGAAGCGAAGACAATCCAAACGGTACTTGACCGCGTCATCGCCGCGGACACGTCCGGTTGGCGTAAAGAGATCATCGTCGTCGATGACGGGTCCAGCGACAATACGATGGACGTCCTTGCCCCGTACGCAAAAAAAGTGAGCATTCTCAAAACGCCGGTAAACAGCGGCAAGGGGAGTGCCGTCGTCTTGGGGCTGTCCAAAGCAACGGGCGACGTCATCGTCATCCAGGATGCGGATCTTGAATACAGTCCGGACGATTACCCGACACTCCTGGCGCCTTTTAAGAACGAGCGCGTATCCGTCGTCTACGGGTCGCGCTTCCTTGGGCCGCACCTTTCCACCATGTTTGTCTATGAGTTGGGAAACAAATTCGTAACCCTTGTAACCAATCTTCTTTACAACACCAACATTACCGATATGGAGACGGGGTATAAGGCGTTTAGGAGGAGCGCCGTCGCGGATCTCGGTATTGCGGCGCGGCGGTTCGACTTCGAGCCGGAGATAACGGCGAAGCTGTTGCGGAGCGGCAACCAGATTTATGAGGTGCCGATTTCCTACTTCGGGAGGAAATTTTCCGAGGGGAAGAAGCTCACCTGGCGCGATGGCGTCATTGCGCTTCTGACGCTTATCAGGTACCGGTTCTGGCACCCCGATCATTCATGAAAAGAATTCTGGACAGCGCGACAAAGGCCTTAACGCATCCGCTTATGAAGAATAGCGCCGTCGTATTCATAGGTACGATGGTTGCGAACGTATTTTCCTATGGATATCATCTCGTCGTCGGCAGGCTTCTCGGGCCTGAGCAGTATGGCGAACTCGCCTCGCTGTTTTCGTTTTCCTATATTCTGAATGTCCCCTCGTTGGTTCTCACGACCGTGCTGACCAAACACATAGCGGAATTCCGATCGCAGAACGAAACGGGAAAAGCAAAATCGTTAAGTATCCGGGTTATGAAGTGGTTATCGTGGGTTATCGTGTTGGGAACGGTTGCGATCGTTCCGTTCTCCCCGTTCATGGCTGATTTCTTACATATACGGCACCCGTCCGCCGTATTCTTTACGTTTCTTACGTCCGCGCTGTGGTTATTTACCGTCGTGCAATCAAGCCTGCTCCAGGGATTCCAGCGTTTCCTTCCTGCGATGGTGCTTACAAACGTCAGCGTCCTTTTTCGTCTCATGGGAGGGATAGTCGGCGGCATGATGGGAATGCTGGAAACGGTTGTCGCAGGATTCGTAACCGGTTTTTTGGGACTCTTGGCGTATTTTCTTCCGCTCTCGTTTGTGTACCGTGCCAAGGCAGAGCCGACGGGGCTTACGAAAAAGGACGTGTTTGCGTACTCGTGGCCGTCACTCGTTACGATGTTGGGCATTACGTCCCTGTATAGCATTGACATCATGCTTGCCAAACATTATTTGCCCCCGGTCGAAGCCGGCTTCTATGCGGCGCTTTCCGTGATGGGGAAAATCATTTTTTTTGCGTCCTCGAGCGTTTCTTTCGTATTGTTTCCGGTCGTTGCGGAGCGCACGAAACAGCGTGAGCAGTCAACAAAACTCGTCTATTTTGCCTTGGGCGCCGTCGCGGCCGTTTCGTTCGGAATAACCGCAATCTATGCCGCGTTTCCCGACTTTTCGTTGTCATTGCTTTTCGGCAACACGTACCGGATGGGTTCAAGGCATTTGGGTCTGTTTGGCGCGTTCATTTCTTTCTATTCGCTGTCATACCTTCTTGCGACGGTTCTTCTGGGGTCGGGAAAAATGCTCGTCTGGTTTTTCGTAAGCGTTGCCTCCGTGGTACAGGTTGTTTTAATCGTGCTTTTTCACCGGGATATCCCGACGATACTTTCGGTCAACGCTATGACGCTCGCGGGATTATTTGTGAGCCTTTTGCTATACTATCGCCATGCGCTCAAAGAGCACTAAGTTGTTGTCTCTTATCATCCCCGTCTACCACCAGGAGAAGACCATCAGAAAACAGCTCCAGAATATATTGGGTGAGTTGGCAACGCTCGCGACCCCGTATGAAGTTATCGTTGTGGTTGACGGGATGGACGATCATAGTTTCGAGGAGGCAAAGAAGGTCCGGTCGCCATACCTTTCGGTTACCGGATACAAAACCAATCATGGCAAAGGATACGCAGTCCGGTTCGGGATGGGCAAAAGCAAGGGGGACGTCATCGGGTTTCTGGATGCCGGCGGCGACCTTTCAGAAATCGGGCTTACCATGATGATCGAGCATTTCAAATGGTACAACGCGGATATCATCATAGGCAGCAAGCGGCATCCCGTGTCAAAAGTGAATTACCCGTTCGAGCGCAAAGTATTGTCGTGGGGCTACCAGCAGTTGGTGCGCGTCCTGTTCGGATTGAACGTCCGGGATACGCAGGTGGGAATGAAACTCTACCGAAGGGAAGTGCTGGAAGACGTGCTGCCCCGGCTGGTCGTCAAGAAATTCGCGTTCGATATCGAAATACTTGCCGTTTCCCACTATTTAGGATACACAAGGATTTACGAAGCGCCCGTCGAACTTAATTTTACCGGGATGTCCAGCATTACCTCAAAGAGTCTTTGGGGGACGATCGCTGCGATGCTTTGGGACACGTTTGCGGTATTTTACCGGCTGCGCATTCTCCGGTATTACGATGACCTCAACAAAAGAAAATGGCGTTTTGATCCCGAGCTAAACTTCAAGATCGCGGTCCCGTAGGCGTTTGCGACGGGACGGCGGCTTTTCAGTTGCGGCATGACGCGGTATACTGAGAACCATAAATGAATGTTGTCATTACCGGTGGAGCCGGATTCATTGGTGCGAATGCTGCCGCGCGATATCTCGCTGCGGGCGATAACGTAACCGTCTTTGATAATCTTTCCCGGAAAAATACCGATAAAAACCTGGCTTGGCTCGAATCCCTCGGGGGCAACCTTACGTTCATTCGTGGGGACATCCGACGCATTGATGACGTATCGAAGCTTACCGGATTTCTCCATGAAGCGGATGCCGTGCTTCACTTGGCTGCGCAGGTGGCCGTTACTACGTCCGTAATCAACCCGCGGGAGGATTTCGAAATCAACACGTTAGGCACGTTTAATGTGCTCGAAGCGGTACGGATGTCGGCAAGCCAAGCTAAATTCATCTATTCTTCAACCAATAAAGTCTATGGAGGGATGGAGGACGTGCGGGTCATAGAAACCAAAACGCGGTACGCCTACCGGGACATGCCGTTAGGTGCGTCCGAGGACCGGCCACTTGATTTCCATTCCCCGTACGGATGCTCAAAGGGGGCTGCAGACCAGTATGTCCACGATTACGGCCGAATATACGGCCTCGATACCGTCGTGATGAGGCAGTCCTGTATTTACGGACCCCGGCAGTTCGGTGTCGAGGATCAGGGGTGGGTTGCCTGGTTCATTATCGCCACGGCGCTGGGGAAGAACGTGATGATCTACGGCGACGGGAAGCAGGTGCGGGATCTTTTATATGTCGACGATCTCATAGACGCGTATGATCTTGCCATTGCCGCGGGGAAGAAAACGCGCGGAGGGATCTACAATATCGGAGGGGGTCCGGAACATACGCTTTCGGTATGGGCGGAGTTTGGACCGCTTCTTGAAAAGTTATTCGGCAGACCGATTCCGGTTACCTTTGAGGACTGGCGGCCAGGGGATCAGAAGATATTCGTTGCGGACATCCGCCGCGCGAAGAAGGAATTCGGCTGGGAGCCGAAAGTTACGGTGCCGGAGGGAGTGGAACGACTCTACCGCTGGGTTACGGACAATAAGGGGCTCTTCACGTAATACCCCGTATGGATATCCTGATCCTTAATTGGAAGGACATTAAAAACCCCGACGTCGGCGGAGCGGAAATCATTCTGTTTGAGTTATCAAAACGTCTCATTGCGGACGGGCACACCGTAACGTGGTTTTGCCGGTCATTTCGCGGTGCCAAACCGACGGAAAATATTGATGGCATCCGGGTCATACGGCGCGGCAACCGGTTCACCGTATACTGGAAGGCATACCGCTATTACCGGGCTCTCTCCAAAAAGCCCGATAAGGTTCTGGATTGCGTGAATACGATTTGCTGGCAGACGCCGCTCTACGTTCCGGCAAAGAAGCTCATTGCGTACGTCAATCAATTAGCGAGGGAGGTCCTGTTTTACGAACTTCCGTGGGGCATCTCCCATATTGCGTACCTGCTCGAACGATTGGAATACGTACCATACCGAAAGACCCGGTTCGTTTGTTATTCGAATAGTGTCGCCAAGGACTTGGCTTTATTCGGGATTCCGCTCAAGCATATCAAAACATTTCCGATAGGCATTGATACGACGCGGTACGTGCCGGGCAGGAAATCCAGGGAGCCCCTGCTTCTTTTCGTTGCGCGTTTGGCCCGTATGAAGCGGCCGGATCTATGCGTGGAAGCTATGCGTATCGTCGTCAAGGCATATCCCGATGCAAAACTGGCGATCGTGGGATACGGGCCGATGGAAAAGCGTCTGGACGGTATGATTTCCTCATACGGCCTGACCGATAACGTATTTCTTGTTAATAAGGACCATCTGTACTTTGACAAGAATCCCAGAGATCGGAAGGTGACGCTGATGCAGGAGGCCTGGGCCCTCATTCTCCCATCGGTTAAGGAAGGATGGGGACTTGTGGTAACAGAAGCGGCTGCCTGCGGGACTCCCGCCATAGTGACCAACGTTACCGGGCTTATGGACTCCGTCGTACGGAATAAGACCGGTATCATTCTCCAGTTGCCGATAACGGCCCAGTCGCTTGCCCGCGCCATTACCTCGCTTATAAGCAGGCCCGACCAGCTCCTGTTGTTGTCCAAGCAAGCGCAGGCCGAAGCAAGAGCGTATACCTGGGACCGATCTTATAAGGAGTTTTTGAAAGTTCTTGAAGGATAGTTATGAAATCCATACGGTTTTCGATTGTCATACCGGTCAGGGAATCCGCCGCATATCTTCCCATATCGTTAGGAGCCGTCATGGCTCAGTCGGGTGCGTCATTCGAGGCGATAATCGCGGATAATGAATCCCACGACGGAACACCGGAGTTGGCAAAACGAATGGGCGCGAAGGTGGTCCGCGTAGCGGGATCTCCACCGATGGTTTGTCAGCAGCGGAACGCCGGAGGCCGGGCTGCCAATGGAGAATATATCATTTTTCTCGATCACGACATGGAACTCCCTTCCGGATTTTTACGGAATCTCGACCGGCAGGTTGCCAGTCAGCCACAGGTCGGCGCATGGTATATTCCCGAGCGTATGCGCGCATCCAGCATGTTACTTGGAAACATGCGGACGTTCGAAAATTCGTGCTATGAACACACGCCCATCGTAGCGGCCCGCGTCATAAAACGGTCCGTATATCTCAATACTTCGGGATATGATACAAAATTGTCCTCCGGCCCGGCGGACTGGGATTTTGACCTTCGATTGCGGATGGCAAACGTAAGGTTCGGAACGGTTCAAGGGCATCTTATCCATCATGAGGAATCCCTTGGTTATTGGGACTATGTAAAAAAGAAAACACGGTACAAATCCGGCATCGAAATCTATAAGAAGAAATGGAAATCAACGGACCCGGTGATATATGAGAAATACGTGCGGAAACAATTCAGCCCGTGGTATCGGTTGATTGTAGTATTTTTCGAAGAGGGTAAGTGGATCCGAACGCTGCAAAACCTGCATCTGTACATACTGTTTCTTGTTACCCGGTTCTTTATGGTCTGGTATTATTAATTCGGCATGGATATAATGCCACTCGTATGGTGAAGAAGCGTTTCATACTCGGTGCCGGCGGCATGGCGCGGGAAATATCGGAGACCGTTATGGCACTCGGGAAAAGGGAAGATTTCGGTGGTTTTATCGTCCAGAATGAGTATTTCGATAAAGACTCCGTACATGGTATGCCGGTATACCGCGAGACATACCTTGATTCACAAGAAACATCGGGCATTACTCTCGTTTGCGGCATCGGATCCCCGATAAGGAAACACTGGATAGAAAAGCTGGAAGCCCGGGGATTCATGTTCGAATCGATCATTCATCCGTCAGTAATAACAGGGGAGACCGTATCTGCGGGGATAGGATGCGTCCTCTGTCCCGGATCCATACTCACCACGGACATTACCATAGGAAAGCATACCATCATCAATACTGGCGTTACCTTGAGTCACGATGTTGCTGTCGGAAGCTTTACGACCATCAGTCCGGGGGTGCACGTAGCCGGGCGCGTCAGCATCGGCGACGGGGTGTTTATTGGTATCGGCGTATCCGTTCGTCCCGATGTCCGCATCGGAGCGGGCGCGCTTATCGGGGCAGGTTCCGTAGTCGTGCAGGATGTTGCCGCAAATACCCTCTCATACGGAGTGCCTGCAAGAGCGGTACGCGCGATCACCGAAAACGATTGGATCTCGCTGATATGAAGAAAACTCCTCCCATAACCGTAACCAAAACAGAGCTCGTTCCGATGGGGGAATACCTCCCGTATCTTGAGAAAATCTGGAGTGCGCATTGGGTTACCAATAACGGGCGGCTGCTTTTGGATTTCGAACGGCGGCTTCAACGGATGTACGGAACGCAGAATATCCTTGCTGTTTCAAACGGAACGCTTGCCATACAGCTGGCTTTGAAAGCGTTGCCGAAAAAATCAGGAGAAATCATAACGACCCCGTTTACCTTCCAGGCAACCACGAGCGTCATTTCGTGGGAAGGATATACCCCGGTGTTTGCCGATATTGATCCTGAAACCTTCAATATCGACCCCGCTCAAGTTGAAAGGAAAATCACGCCGAGAACGGTCGCGATTCTTGCCGTCCACGTGTACGGAAACGCTTGCGACACAGACCGGTTGGAAGCAATTGCAAAAAAACATCACGTAACGCTTATTTACGACGCCGCACACGCATTCGACGTGATTCACAAAGGGACTCAGCTTGCCTCGTACGGTGACCTATCGACCTTTTCGTTTCACGCCACCAAGACCTTTCATACGATTGAAGGTGGGGCAATCCTCTGTAAGGACTCACGGCTCTTTGGGCAGCTTAAGCTGCTCCGCAATTTCGGGATTGAATCGGAAGACCGGGTCATATCCTGCGGGATAAACGCAAAAATGAATGAGTTCCAGGCTGCAATGGGACTTGCTAATTTCCGATGGATCAAAAGACGGCTCAGGGATCGCAAGCGGGTTCACCAAGAGTACATGAAGCATCTGCCGTTCATCCCCGGGATCCGCCTGCAAAAGATCGTCGTTGACCGGGAGAATTACACGTATCTGCCAATCATACTCCCGTCCCGCAAAGTCCGGGACGCGGTGTATGCGGGCCTGAAGGAAAAAGGGATCGGTACACGGAAATATTTTTATCCTCTGACAACCGAAGCGCAGTATATAAGGGACCTCAATATTCCGGCAAGAAATCTTTCGACCCCGATTGCAAAAGACGTTTCCGATAGGGTACTATGTTTACCTATGTATGCGAGTCTTACAATTCCGCAGGTAACCGCTATCATACGGGAATTGAGAAAACTAATTTAGCCTATGGCATCACGACGGACTACAAAAACCAAACAGGCGCTGGTGTGCGGTGCCGGCGGATTTATCGGGGGACATCTCGTCAAGCGTCTGAAAAAGGAAGGGTTTTGGGTGCGGGGTGTTGACATCAAAAACCACGAATACGGCAAAAGCCCGGCGGACGAATTCCTGAAAGGGGATCTCCGAGACCAGAATTTTTGTAAGAAGGTATTTGATAGGCCATATGACGAGGTATATCAGCTTGCCGCTGACATGGGAGGGGCCGGGTACATTTTTACGGGAGATCACGATGCGGACGTCATGCATAACTCCGCACAGATTAACCTGAATGCGCTTCATTACGGCAGGCTTGCAAGGATCGGAAAAATATTCTTTTCGTCATCGGCGTGCATATACCCCGAACGGAACCAGATGGATCCTAACCACCCAAATCTGGCTGAGGATTCGGCATATCCTGCGGGCCCCGACAGCGAATACGGCTGGGAGAAGCTGTTTAGCGAGCGGTTGTACTTGGCCTTCCACAGAAATTACGGTATGGAGGTGCATATAGCCAGATTCCATAACATATTCGGTCCTGAAGGGAGCTGGAACAACGGCAAGGAGAAATCCCCTGCAGCCATGTGCCGGAAAGTCGCCCAGGCACCCAACGGCGGAACGATAGAAATGTGGGGCGATGGTCTGCAAACCCGGTCATACCTGTATGTCGACGAGTGTCTCGATGGGGTACGAAAGCTCATGGACAGTAACTTTTCCGGACCCGTCAATATCGGATCGGAAGAAATGGTTTCCATCAATGAGCTTGCAGCAATGGTCATGGACATCGCCGGAAAGAAATTGCGCATCAAACATATTAAGGGACCGCTCGGAGTACGGGGCCGGTCTTCCGACAATAGGCTGATCCGGAAAAAACTGAAGTGGGAGCCTACGACAAAATTGTACGACGGCCTCGAAAAAACGTATGCCTGGATTTCCGAACAGGTTCGCGCCGGACGCACGGACAAATGATATCGTTGTATGCAGACAAATCTCGTTATCGGATCCGATGGTTTTATAGGGACTCCTTTCTGCAGGTTTTTGGAAGATAAGGGAGAAAAAGTAATCCGTTTCGACATTAAGCGCGGTAAGGAAGAAGATGCCCGGTCTGCCAAACTCCCCCTGTCCGAGGCCGATAAGGTATATTTCCTGGCATGGGACGTCGGCGGATCAAAATATCTTTATAAACCGGAGCTTCAGCGCTTGCAGCTGGACTGGAACCTGGAACTTATGAAAAACGTATTTGACCAGGTATCGTCAGCAAAAAAGACATTTCTGTTCGTTTCAAGTCAGTTATCCGAGGAAGTGGACACCGTATACGGGGTCACCAAGCGCTTGGGCGAAGTCTGGACCGGCCTGCTGGGCGGCGTGTGCGTACGCGTGTGGAATGCGTACGGCTACATGGAGGAGGCGGATATAAAAAGTCATGTCATATCCGATTTCATTTACCAGGCGCTTAGGACTAAAAAAATCACCATGATGACCGATGGCACAGAATGGCGCCAGTTTACGCATATCACTGACCTGTCGCGGGCATTTTACGCGGCGCTGAATACGAGTGGCTTAAGAAGGACCGTCTATGACGCGTCCAGCTACGAATGGGTTCGGATTATCGACATAGCCCGCATGATTGGTGAGATTACGGGTGCAGAGGTGGTACCCGGAGCTAAAATCGGACATGATCCCGTGGCCTCACCTAACTGCGGCAGAATTCCGGGATGGCTGCCGACAATCGAACTGCGGGATGGCTTATCGGCAATGATACGCCAGGCTGCTAAGCTGGTATAGCATGAAACCCCAGGATGCAGGTCTTACCAAGCAGATGTCCGTGTTATTCGCAACGTTCTCGTTATGGTCCGGCGGACATCGCATGCCCACCAACGGAAGCGTGGAGCCGTTGAGGGATTTTTTAGTACCGAGGGTTGGCAGGCTTGTTCTTATTGATCAGCTGGTGCCGGGCGAGGAGGATATCTCCTATAAAATTGAGGAATACCGTGGGGGGAGCCGCACGCCCCTCAAACATCCGATGGGATGGTGGTTTGTTTTGCTCGCACCGTTTCTCAGACTGACGAACCGGAATGCGACCCAAGTTCCTTTTAAGGTGCGTGACTTTTTTTCCGTTTTGGATTGGGTGGCTCGCGATCGCGATACGTATGACTACTTTATCGGGCTCGAAAGCATTAACGCGATCGCGGGGATACTGTTGCGTCGTTTAGGACGGATAAGGAAAGTGGTGTATTACGTGTCCGATTATTCTCCCAAACGGTACAAATCAGGATGGTTTAATGCATTATACGTATGGCTGGATCGGTTTGCCGCCACACACGCGGATTTCATTTGGGACGTCTCGCGCGCCATGCAGCCGGCAAGGATAAGTGCCGGGCTTGACCCTTCGAAATCAGCCCGGCAACTGCACGTTCCGAATGGGGTGTATCCGGTCCAGATAAAGGCTGCGAAGCCTTCGCAAATTATTCCGTATTCGTTGTGTTATATGGGTACGCTCGGAAAAGAAAACGGGCCGGATCTCATCATTGAGGCGTTGCCGGCTATCATAAAAAAATATCCCAAAACCATGCTCCACGTTGTGGGAGGAGGCGGGGACGGACTGACGCGGCTACGGACCCTGGCGGAGAAACTTGGCGTATCGCAACACGTTACCTTACACGGTTTCGTTCCGCTTGCGGAGGATATGGCAAGGATATTACGGACCTGTTATCTTGCGATAGCTCCATACCGATCCATTCCGGGTTCAGTCCGATATTACGCGGACGCGGGAAAAATCAGGGCATATTGTGCCGCGGGAGTTCCGGTTATTTCGTCCGATGTGCCGCCGCTCGGCCGGGAGGTCGCCGGGTATGGCGGAGCCGTCATTATCCGTGATACGATAGCGGAGCTTGTTCATGCGGTCGGGGATCTGTTTAAAGACCGGAAGCGTTATAGTGAAATGAGGCGGAAAGCGATTGCCTATGCGAAAGATTGCGCATGGGATACGGTTTTTTCCAACACATTCAGCGCCATGCGTACATTATGATCCGCAAATTCATTGTCGATATCCAGAACTTCTTTTTTTTCAAATGCCTGGAGTTTGTCCTCAGGGGATGCGGAACCGTGCTGGATGTCGGGTGCGGATATGACTCATCGATCGGACACATCCGAAAGACGTTCACGAGCGAAGGAATCGAGATATACAAAAAGACATTGGAGCTATCAAAAAAACGGAAGCTCCATGACCGGTACAAGCAGGGTGATATACGGTATCTGAACCGCTACTATAAACCGAAAAGTTTTGACGCGGCGGTATGCATTGATGTCATGGAGCATTTGACGAGGCCTGAGGCGGTACGGATGATCGGGATGATGGAAAAAATTGCGAGAAAACGGGTTATCCTCCTTACCCCGAACGGGTATTACGAACAGGATGCCTATGACGGGAATCCGTACCAAAAGCACAAATCCGGTTGGAGAAGTCATGATCTGCGCTCGTTAGGATTCCGGGTATTCGGGTTACGAGGATTTCAGCCCCTGAGGAATGAAAATGCAGGCATCCGGTTCAAACCGTATTACTTTTGGGGATTTGTAACGCTCCTCTCCGAGATCCTTCTTTTTCCGTTTCCCGATATAAGCTTTGATCTTTTCGCGATAAAGGACGTATGAGCAGAATGAAGCGGTATTCTGCGGTAATTTTCGACATCTTCATCCTCGTGGCCCTTAGTCTCACTCCTTTGTTATGGATTGGTCCCGGCCAATACGTAACCGGAAACGACGCCGCGTATCCGGTAAACATTCCGGATACGTATAAACAAAGGTTCTTCGGATGGAATACTGCAGATAATTTCGGACAGGATACCTCAATGCATTTCGGATCGTTGTTTATCCACACCGTGCTCGCCGCCTATAACGCAGTCGGTTTATCCGCGACAGACGCCCAGCGCCTGACGTTCGTATTCTGGTTTTTCGTCATATTGATATCCATGTATGTGTTTGCCTCCTCACAGCGTATTTCGAAGTACCGATATTTTCCATTGATCGCCTCCGTCCTGTATGGAGTCAATTTTTACCTACTGGAGTTGTGGAAGCTCGGAGCCGCCACGACGTTTTCCGTCTATGCGGCGCTTCCATTATTCCTGCGGTATATCTTGCCCGTATTTACGGACAATGCACGTCCCGTAGCTGCATCCGTATCCGTGGCATTGCTGTTTCTTTTCTTAAACGGCGGTCTTGGTTTTAGCACGCCCCTCTATGGCGGAGTCATCATAACAATCGGGATAGCGATGGTGTATTTTCCGCTTTTCCAAAACGGATATGACATCGTCCGGCATTTCCTGCGCGCCGGCGTCATGCTTGCGACGTTTATCGTTTTGTCTTTCGTGCTTAATGCCTATGCAGTCCTGCCGTTTCTGTATTACAGCCTGACCAACTATACGGCACAGCTTGCCGGCCATGGCGGCGCGGATGGCGCAATAAGCTGGGCGAGGGAAGTTAGCAAGTTCACGAGCATTCTGAATCTGTTCCGACTGCAGGGATTTCCCGACTGGTATGAAACCGGTGTCGGTCCTGACTATGCGAAATATTATTTGCAACACCCCCTCCTGATACTCGTGAGTATGATGTTTGCGCCGCTCGCATTTCTATCTTTATTATTGCCGGCCGAACGGAAAAATCGCCAGCTTGTCGTATTTTTTTGTATCGTCTCACTTGTTGCCGTATTCTTTTCTGCGGGCACGCATGACCCGACCGGCTGGCTATTCATGCAACTAATGAAGCTTGTTCCGGGGTTTGCGGTATTCCGTTCGGCACAGTTTAAGTTCGTACCCGCGTTATATTTTGCATTTGCGTTCCTGGGTTCCTATGCCGTGAGTACTTTGTTTTTGCGATTGGAAAAAACATCACAGCGAGTTTGGATAAAAAGGGGCGTACTACCCATTGCATTCGTTCTTCTTCTTTTGGCATATCATTTTCCGTATTTTGAAACGGGTAATTTCGTATGGAAGGCGCCGCTGACGACGCTCGTTAGGATTCCGGAGTATATTACGGCATATGACCGGTGGAATGCCGCCAGGACTGATGACTCCCGAACGCTATTGTTGCCGCCGCTCAACGCTGTTTGGGGAGCCGAAGCATACACCTGGGGTTTCTCCAGTGTCGGCAGTCTTTTTGGTCTTCTTAGCCCCAAGCCTTTCGTCTCAAATTCATACCTTCTTAATACGGATCAGCAGGTATTGGTTAACAGGTTATATGACGAAGTCCGACGTGACGGACCGTTGCTTCCGGACCTGATGAGCATGCTGCACGTTTCGCATGTGTTACTTCGGAATGATTCATTCAAAGACCTTTCGTGGATACCTTCCGAGGATCCGTCGACGTACCGGTCGATCTTAGAGAAAGCATCCGGTTTTTCCAAAGCATGGGAGCGTGGTAAGTGGCAGGTCTATGCCTCAAGTTATCCTAAAGGCGATAAATTTTATTTGGCGGATTCGCTTGTCGAGCTCGTTGGCGACGCTAAGCACGTTATCGCACCCGTTCTTTTGGGGTATGGTAATTTTTACCATAAACAGTCATCAGCACCTGATGATCGTTTCCGCAACGCCGGCCTAACGAGCGGCACCATATACGGCCTTTCGTGCAGTCTTTGCAGTCTTGATAGCCCGGTATCGCCGGCGGGAACGTCGGGTACCCGGATTCTTCCGGGATCCCTTTTATATCCGATTAAGAAATGGAAAGAGCAGAGATCAACGGGATCAGGCGTTACGGGGGATGCTAAATTCTATGCGACGCTCGGATTGACGCTCAACAGGGCCTCAGAAATCGGCGGAATGATAGACCTTGAGAGAATCGGCCCGGAGCTATTTTCTACCATTGAAACCCTGCGGTCGAACTGGACCTTTATACTGAAAGAGTATGAAAGTGCGGAGGTGAGCAGGAATGATGCCTACCGTATACGCGCTGTGGAAAGCTATGCCCTGGGCGAACGGAATATACTTAAGCGGGCGGAAGGTTCTATTCACGATAAACGGCTGCTCGAGCGCATACAAGGGATAACGGCCATGCTTGATACGGTCCTTTTGTCGACGCAAACCCTGAGAAAGGAGACGTTTACGACAAAAACGTATGCCGTGCCGGCGGGGACGGATCGGGGAGATATATTCCTGGATGCAAGAACCCTTCCAACCGGTCCGGACAATTCGCCAGTGTTACCGGAATCGATTCAGATACGGGACGGTAAGACACTGCTGCGTCCCAGCATAAACGGCGAAAAGATATTTCTCGGCACCTATGATGTAAAGGATACGGATTCGTTCACCTTGCGGTTTCCCCCCGCGTTGAACCGCATAGAGAACGAGCGGGTTTCTAAGAGGCGCCTGAACGGCCTCACCAAGTACTGTTATGAGGGGGCGATTTCTGGGTATGATTGGAGGAAGCGATACCGTCTGACCATTTTGAGCCCATGGCTCTTCGGGAGAGATTCCTACGTATACGTAAGTCAGGCCAACAAAAGCATCGGGGACGGGCAGTTATCGGAAGTTCAAGTCAAAGAGGAAAAAGCGTTTAATGTCACGACGGACAGGAATACCGAGCAATATGAGTATTTTTCCGGTGTCGATGGCGATACCCACGCGCGGATTTATTATTGTTCCGATACCTACGCCGAAGCAGAGGAACATATAGGGGATTTCCGAATCGACGAAATAACGGAACCTTCGGTCTATATTACGGGCGTCAAGCAAGCCGGGGCCGATTCGCAAACCGCGGTGGATTACGTCATGATCAATCCCACGTCATACCGCATCAGCGTTCCCGATCATTCCGGCACCATCCTTGCGATGAATGAGAATTTCAATGCTAACTGGAAGCTATACGAATTGCCGGAAAGCGAGACGTTTGAGCCAGGGCCGTTTTTTGCGTTGACCAATGCCCGTGTTGATGAAGACCGTCATTTTGCGTTGAATGGGTACGCGAATGCCTGGCTACTCCCGCAGGGGCCGGCAAAAACATACCTTGTGTATTTCTACCCCCAGCAGCTGTTTCTGCTGGGAACCGTCGTGACGTCAATCGGGTTAATCGCGGTTGTAGCGGTAGGTGCCGCAGTAATAATCAAAAAATATGCACATCATTAATCCGGAGATCAAGCGGAAATTTCTTCTCATCCAGAAGCCCATGCTGTCGGACATGAAAAAATTTATCGCTGCAAACCTTATCGAAACCGAAATCCTTGCGGGACTGGCCGGAGTGCTCTACGTTTCCAGATTTGTTCCATATGCAAATGTCCTGCTCGATACGAGCGTTTCCCTTTTCATTCTCGTAGTAACCTCGCAGGTCCTGTACCGGCTTACTGCCCGGTATATCATCACAACGTCGCTGTTATTTTTCCCCGTAGCGTTCGTCCAACTCATATCAGGTAATTCAGCGCTCGCTGAGTCGACCGGCAACCTCATATATTTCCTGCTGTGGTATGCATGTATTCTTTATATAATTGAGCTGCGCAATCAAAAGAAATGAATGACATTATGGCGATCATCGGGCGGAAAGGGTTTTTGGAATCCGTATCATACGGATTCGGTCGAATCGTACGAGACGCGTTATCGTTAGTACGCATCTTGTCCTTGAACGTCCGCGGGTACCGCATCAGGCCTTCGGTTTCCGTAGACTGGTCCGCTGATTTTTTCCAGAGCACGAAGGGTGCGATCACCATTGGGGACAATACGCGAGTCGGCAGGAATACCCGAATCAACGCGGGATTCAGCGGGACCATTTCCATCGGAAAAACCGTTCTGGTCGATGACGGAACCCACATCATGGCCCAGACAAGGATCGTAATCGGCGATAATGTCAGGATTGCGGCATTCGCGTATATTACCGATTTTAACCATAAGTTCGCGATACGGAATGTACCGATTATGGATCAGGGGTACTCGTCCGATCCGGTAACTATCGGCAATGACGTGTGGATCGGCGCCCATGCAATAATTTTGCGCGGAGTCACTATCGGTGACGGCGCGGTGATAGGTGCCGGTTCGATCGTTACGAAAAACGTTCCTCCGTACATCGTGGTCGTCGGGAATCCCGCCAAGGCAATAGGGAAACGAACATGAAATTGTTCCGTAATTGCGTCTTTTATTGCGTCATACCGATCGTCATTGCATTTATATTCCGGAATTGGTTTCAGAAAGGGTTGCTTACGGCGCCGGATTTTTCATATATATACCCGACCGCGTTACAGGATTTCCGAACTGTTCCGTATGCATGGGCAGGTATTTTCGGAAACGGGTTGGGAGGGGGAACGTTTCCTTCCCTTAACCTCAATGCGTATCTGCATTTGGGCATAAGCCTGCTTGTTTTTGCGTTCCGAATTCCTTGGTCTCTCGCATACAGAATCATGTTTTTCTGGCCGTTCGTATTCGTCGGTTTCATTTCGTTTTACTACTTTTTCCGCGGTATGGTGAAGAACGCGGGTTGGGCGTTTATTGGTTCGCTTATATATCTTACTAACTCATATATCCTAATGCTCGCTGCAGGAGGTCAGGTTGGGCTTATGATGGCCTATGCGTTTGCTCCCCTTGCACTCGCGGGATTTATCCGGCAGCGGCCCCTTCCTTTCGCCGCAGGGTATTATTTCCTTCTGCTTTTTGATCTCCGATACGGGTTCCTGATTACCGGTGTCATGGCCGTCTATATGCTGACCGTGATTCCGAAGCGGCAATGGGCTGATTTTGCATTATTTTCCCTCAAATATGGGGCAGCCGTCATATTTCTCCATGCCTTTTGGGTAATCCCGTCACTTTTTGCGCGTGGTTTGACGCTTCCCGAGGGATACGGCAACGTGGGCTGGCTTCAATATTTAAGCTGGGCTGATTTTTCAAAGACGGTATCACTTCTCCATCCGAACTTCCCCGAGAATGTTTTCGGAAAGGTGTATTTTATGCGTCCCGAATTTCTATTGCTTCCGATAGTAGGGTTTCTGGCAATGACACGGATGCGTATGAATAGGGAAGGCTTTGAATCGGCAAGGAAAATCCTGTTTTTTTCGACGCTCGCGCTCGTTGGAGCCTTTTTTGCCAAGGGAATCAATCCGCCGTTTGGCGGGATTAACCGGTGGTTTTTTGAGCACGTCCCGTTTTTTAACGGATTTCGGGATCCGACGAAGTTTTATATTCTGACTGCATTATCATATGGCCTGCTGATTCCCTTTGCGCTCGGGCGCTTGTCTGACGGTAGTAAGCCGGGGGCTCGTGACCGGCTGCGAGTCCGTGAGGCCCTCCTTGCGCTCGGCTTTATTATTTTTTGGCTGTTTAGCTTAAGACCACTGTTTCTTTCAATTCGTCCGGGCACGTTCGGCAGCGTTGCCATACCGAGATCCTATGAACAGTTTGCCGATATGGCATACGCGGATACGACGTTTTCCAGAACACTTGCCGTGCCATGGGGCAACCGTTTTATCTTCCGTTCCGAAATGCACCCGGTCGTCAATGCGCGTGAGGCATTTGGTTTAACAGATATCGGAGAA
>CAZHOQ010000007.1:0-28715 GCA_964533995.1 uncultured Gammaproteobacteria bacterium | reverse complement strand
AGCTTGCCGGCCGTATCGCCGGAGCGGAAATTTCCCGCCGGGAAACATATAAAGCAGGGACAATCCCGCTTTCGACACTGCGGGAAGAGGTGGAGTATGCGGAAGTTCCGGCATTGACGAAATCAGGATACGTCGGGGTAAAAGTGTGGATTTGCAAGAAAGCGTAAACCAGTATGTTAGCACCGAAACGAGCAAAACATCGAAAGACATTCAGGGGAAAGCGCAGGGGGTTAGCCTTCCGCGGTTCGACGCTGGCATTTGGAGAATTCGGACTCAAGGCAATGGAATCCGGATGGGTATCGAGTAGGCAGATTGAGGCGTCCCGACGTGCACTCACCCACACCATCCGCCGCGGCGGTCGGGTATGGATCCGGATTTTCCCGGACAAGCCGATCACCAAAAAGCCGCCGGAAACGAGAATGGGAAGCGGAAAAGGGGATGTTGCCGAGTATGTTTGTGTCGTTAAACCGGGCCGTGTGTTGTTTGAGATGGCGGGAGTAGACAGGGCGCTTGCCCAGGAGGCCATGCGGCTGGCCGGCATCAAGCTTCCGGTCAAATCGAAATTTGTCGCCAAGGAGAAAGTCGTATGAAACGGAAAGATAAAGACGAACTCAAGGGTTTGAAGCCGGAAGAGCTCAAAAAAAGGATCGATGAGCTGACCCGCCAGATCCGGGACGGCGTTTTGGACCGGGTAACGAAGGAAGTAAAGAATAAGCGCATTGTCAAGGAATTGAGGAAAAAGAGGGCGGTCGGACTGTCAGTACTGCGGATGAAAACATTATCCGAAGGAGAAAGTAGGTAACCATGAAAAAACGAAAAGAATTCAAAGGGAAAGTCGTGTCCACCAAAATGAAGAATACGGTTGTCGTTGAGGTCGAGCATGAGACACGCCATCCGTTATACAAAAAGACGGTGAAACGGACAAAGAATTTCGTCGCGCACGTGGAGGGATTGGAACTAACCGAGGGCGAGTATGTCAACATCGCGGAAACGAAGCCGATTTCGAAAACAAAGCATTTCCTGGTAATCGGTAAAACGAACAAATAACTATGATTCAACGAAGAACCAAATTGACCGTAGCGGATAACTCAGGGGCGACTGAGATGGTCGTAATCCATATCTATGGCGCAAGCAAGATGCTGACCGCTACGATCGGAGACGTGGTGCAGTGCGTCGTCAAGCGCGCGGACCCGATGGGGAACGTCAAGGATGACGAGCTTGTGAAGGTTGTCGTTGTGCGCACCCGGAAGGAATTCCGAAGGGCTGACGGGTCCTATATCCGCTTCGATGACAACGCAGGAGTGATCATCGATAACCCGGACGACAAGAATCCCAGGGGAACCCGGGTATTCGGACCGATTGCGCGCGAAATCAAGGAAAAAGGATTTGATAAAATCGCAAGTCTCGCGGAAGAGGTATATTAATATGAAATTCAAAAAGGGTGACCAGATCATCGTGACTGTTGGGAAAGACAAGGGCAAGAAGGGCAAAGTAGAGAAAGTGCTCCCGAAAGAGGGTGGCCTTGTTGTTGCCGGAGTCAACACGTTCAAGCGCCATATGAAGCGGCGTGACGAGAAGAATCCCGGAGGCATCATCGATATCGTAAAGCCCATCGATGTAGCGAAAGTTGCCGTCATTTGTCCGTCATGCGGCAAGCAGACTAGAGTCGGGTTCCTTACGGCAAAGAATGAAAAAGTGCGAGTGTGTAAAAAATGCGGCAAAAAGATATAACCTATGAACTCTTTAATGGATACCTACAAGAACGAAATTGTCCCGAAGCTTATGACTGAGCTATCGGTTAAGAACAAGATGGCAACGCCTAAGCTAATCAAAATTGTCATTAACTGCGGCGTCGGTGCCGAAGCGCAAAAGGACAAAAAGGTTATCGAACACGTAACTGCTCAGTTGGGAGTGATTACCGGGCAACGTCCTCACGTCACCCGCGCCAAGAAAGCAATTTCGACATTCAAGCTGCGTGCCGGTGATCCCGTTGGCCTCAGAGTGACACTCCGCGGCAAGCGGATGTATGATTTCCTGACCAGACTGACGATTGTCGCTTTGCCCCGTGTCCGCGACTTCCGCGGCGTCCCCAATAAGGGGTTTGATGGGCGCGGCAATTACACGCTAGGACTTACCGAGCAGACGATTTTTCCGGAGCTTGAGTACGGTATGATCGATAAGAGCAGGGGATTTGAAATAACGTTCGTGACCAATAGCGGGAACGACAAGGGCGGCCGGGCATTATTGGTGGCACTTGGAGTTCCGTTCGCAAAGGAGAGCTAATATGGCAAAAACGTCAGATGTCGTGAAATTTCAGAAGAAACAAAAATTCAGCGTGAGGCACAAGAACCGGTGCGTCCTGTGCGGCCGGAACCGGGCCTATATGCGCAAATTCAAGCTCTGTCGTATTTGTTTCCGGAAACTCGCTCATAAAGGAGAGCTTCCCGGAGTTATAAAGGCATCGTGGTAAAGGAGATAAACGTATGATGATAAGCGACCCAGTCGGAGACATGTTGACCCGCATCAGGAATGCGGCGTTGGCACACAAGAAAACCGTAACGTTACCATCCAGCAAGTTGAAAGCGGCCGTTGCCCGCCTGTTGGTACGCGAGGGATTCCTCGTGCGTGCCGATCAGTCGACGGGTGCATCCGGGAGCGTTTTGGAGCTGGAGCTTACGTATGAAGGGAAAGAGCCCTTACTCACCGGTATCAAACGGGTAAGCAAGCCAGGGCTCCGCTGGTACGTCAACAAAAAGAAAATTCCGATGGTTATGGGTGGCGCTGGCATTGCGATTCTGTCGACGCCGAATGGAGTTATGAGCGGCAAGGATGCGCGGAAATTAGGAGTTGGCGGAGAATTATTGTGTGAAGTTTGGTAAGGAGTTACTTTTATGTCACGAATAGGAAATACACCAGTTACGATTCCGGCAAATGTTACCGTCTCGGTAAATGAAAGCAGTCTTTCGGTCAAGGGCGCCAAGGGCGAGCTTACCGTTGCCGTGCCGCAAGGCATAAAAGTCGTTCAGGAAGGAACAACGCTTACGGCAACACGGACAAGGAACGACAAAAAAGTGAAAGCGCTGCACGGGACGACCATTGCGCTTCTTAAGAATGCCGTGACCGGGGTAACGACGGGGTGGACTAAACAGCTTGAGCTGTCCGGAGTCGGATACCGGGTCGCACTTAGCGGCACGGATCTGACGCTGAATGTCGGTTTTTCCCACCCGGTAACCGTCAAACCGCCTGCGGGTGTTACGTTTGCCGTTACCGAAGGAAAGATCGTGGTATCGGGTATCGACAAGTATCTCGTCGGCCAGGTAGCGGCAAGCATCCGTGCGATCAAACCGCCGGAACCGTACAAAGGCAAAGGCATCAAATACACCGGAGAACGCATCAGGAAGAAAGCCGGAAAGAGTGCAAAAGCAGTAGGAGGGGCGCCAGGCGCCAAGTAAGCATATGAAAACGAAAAAAGAAATGAGACTCAAACGAAAGTTATCCATCCGCCGTAAGGTGATGGGGACTGCCAAGCGCCCCCGGCTTGCCGTTTTCCGGTCGAACATGCGGCTTTACGTGCAGCTTATCGACGACGAGAACGCGGTAACACTCGCCTCAGCGTGGGTTGAGGGTAAGACGGTTGCCAAAGCGACCCAACTCGGGGGTACGGTCGCTGAGAAGGCAAAGGCACTGAAAATAAGTGCGGTTGTTTTTGACCGTTCGGGTTACCGATATCATGGGGCAATCAAGGCTGTCGCTGACGGAGTTCGAGAAGGAGGGATCACCGTATGATGAACCAACAGAGAGATAATCGGGGACCAAGACGGGATGCAAGGCCGCCATCAGAGTTTGATGAGAAAGTAGTCCAGGTGAACAGGGTTTCCAAGAAGACTAAAGGCGGCAACAAGATCGGATTTTCCGTATTAGTGGTTGTCGGAGATAAGAAGGGGAAAGTCGGCGTTGGATTGGGAGGCGCACCGGATGTTTCTTCCGCAGTCAAGAAAGCGGTCGTATATGCCCGGAAGCACATGATCGTCGTGCCGATGAAAAAAGCGACTATTCCGCACGTGGTATTCGTGAAGCTCGGGGCGGCCCGGATCATGTTGAAGCCGGCGCCTGCCGGTACCGGCGTTATTGCGGGCGGTCCGGTCCGGGCAGTCGTGGAAGCGGCAGGCATCCGGGACATCGTTTCCAAAGTGCTGGGCACGTCCAATAAAGCAAGCAACGTGTACGCAACGATAGAGGCGTTACGACAGCTCAAAGCCATCAAACAAGTTCCGAACAAGGAGTAATTATGACAAAGAAACACCTGTTACCCAAAGTGACGAAGCGCGGAAAAAAGCGGTTAGGCCGCGGACACGGGTCAGGCCGGGGAAAGACCTCTGGGCGCGGGACCAAAGGGCAGAACGCCCGCGGAACGGTGCCGCCGCATTTTGAAGGCGGACAACTGTCCGTCATGAAGCGTCTCCCGTTCTTACGCGGAAAAGGACGCAATAAATCCAAGCAGACAAGAGCGGTAACGCTTACGGTGGGAGCGCTTGCTAATCTTCCTGCAAAATCGGATGTGACGGTCGCACTCCTTAAGAAACAGGGGTTGGTCGGTGAGGATGTTGTGAACGTAAAAATCCTTTCCGGAGGAACGCTTGAGACAGCACTCACCGTTCACGTTCCTTGTTCCAAAAGTGCCGCGAGTGTGATAGAAAAAGCAGGTGGCAATGTTGCCGCCTAATGTATGAACACGTTCCTGGCTGCCCTCGTCAATAGCTGGAAATCGAAAGAAATCCGGCGGAAAATACTTCTCACCGCGTTTCTTTTTGTCGTATTCAGAATATTTGCACACGTTCCGATTCCCGGCATAGACCGCGCGAAACTGGCACTGCTTTTTTCCCAAAACCAGTTTTTGGGACTTCTCGATATTTTCTCCGGAGGAACGCTCGTCAATTTCTCGATCCTTGCATTGGGATTAAACCCGTATATCAATGCGTCGATTATCCTTCAGCTTCTGACGATCGTGTTCCCGAAACTTGAGGAGCTTCAGAAAGAGGGGGAATTCGGTCGGGAAAAAATTAACCAGTACACACGCTTTCTTACCGTACCGCTTGCGGCGGTCCAGTCGATCGGCATGTACATGCTTCTTCGGAACCAGGGAATCGTAAGCACGCTCGATCCGCTATCTTTGATTTCCATTATCCTTACCATGACGGCAGGAACGTTGTTCGTCATGTGGCTTGGGGAGCTTATTACCGAATACGGTGTCGGCAACGGGATATCCCTTCTCATATTCGCCGGTATTGTCGGAAGATTGCCGGTTGCGGCACTGCAGACCTCAAGCGCCTTCCAAGCCGAGCAGCTTACTAACATGCTGCTGTTTGCGGGGATCGCGCTCGTCGTTATCGCGGGGACGGTGTTCATGAACGAGGCAGTGAGAAGGATCCCGGTACACTACGCCCGGAGGATACGGGGCAACAAAATGTACGGCGGCAACATGTCATACCTTCCTCTCAGGGTCAACCAGGCAGGGGTCATCCCCATCATTTTCGCCGTATCCCTCGTCCTGCTGCCGTCACTATTGGGCGGGTTTTTGCAGCAACTCAAGAATCCGGCATTTACCGGTTTAGGCAGATTTTTGACGACGGCATTCAACCCCGACAGTATTTCCTATAACGTTATTTATTTTGTCCTCGTCATCGGATTTACGTATTTCTATACCGCAATCACCTTCAATCCGACGAAGATTGCCGGCGAAATCCAGAAATACGGCGGATTTATTCCGGGTATCCGTCCGGGGACACCGACAGCTAACTACCTCAACTATATCCTGACGCGTATCACGTTGGCCGGCGCATTATTTTTGGGCGTCCTGGCGATATTTCCGTCGATTGCCAGGGGACTTTCCGGACTTTCGACCCTTCTTGTCGGAGGGACCGGCGTACTCATCGTGGTATCGGTAGTCTTGGAAACGGTCAAGTCATTGGAAGCACAGCTCGTGATGAGAAATTATGAGGGATTCCTTGATAAATAAGGCATCCTGAAAGGAGTTATTGTCGTATGAAACTGATTTTGGTTGGGATCCAAGGGTCAGGGAAGTCAACGCAAGGCAATATCTTAAGCGAAAAGCTTGGCGTGCCATACCTTTCGAGCGGGCACATTTTCCGACAGATGGCGG
The DNA here is from genome assembly GCA_964533995.1 of uncultured Gammaproteobacteria bacterium. Classification (GTDB taxonomy): domain Bacteria; phylum Patescibacteriota; class Microgenomatia; order UBA10105; family UBA927; genus UBA927. Next base: position 22,555 of record CAZHOQ010000007.1, on the reverse strand, counting down.
TCGAGAAGACCCCATGGGGAAGATACGTCAAGGAAACGTTAAACGCCGGATACCTCATTCCGGACGAGAAGGCGATTCCGATCATTGAGGAATACCTTGCAAAACCGGAATACAAAAACGGGTATATCCTGGACGGGTTTCCACGGACAACCAAGCAAGCGGAAGATTTTAGTAACGGCGTAGACAAGGTCGTATACCTTAGGGTAAGTGACAAGGAAGCCCTCTGGAGGCTCTCCGGGAGAATCGAAGAAGGGGTACGGGAGGACAATACCCTGCAGGCTCTCCGGAAACGGATTCAGCTTTTTCATGACGTGACGATGCCGGTTCTTGACTACTATAAGGCGCAGGGAAGGCTCCTTGAGGTAGACGGCGAGAAACCGATCGATGAAGTAACCACAGAGATTTTGAACGGTTTGGGTGTAGCTTGAAACGTGAAGAAGCTTATTGCCATTGTTGGGATGCCGGGTGCCGGCAAGAGTGTCGCCGCCGACTTTTTCCGATCCAAGGGAATACCGGTTTTGCGGTTTGGAGACCAGACGGAGATAGGTCTTGCCGAGCATGGTCTTCCCGTGAACGAAAAGAATGAGCGGTGGTATCGGGAAAAGCTCCGGGAAGAGCTCGGGATGGCTGCGATGGCCATAAAAATCGAGCCCCGTATCCGGATTGCAGAGCATGATCACGATATCATCGTGCTTGACGGGCTCTATTCCTGGGAGGAATACCTCTATCTGAAAGAACAGTTCCCGTCGCTTATACTGCTTTGTGTCTATGCGCCGCCCAAGGTGCGTTACGGGCGTCTTGCCTCCCGTGCGGTACGGCCGCTCACAAGACAGGAAGCGGAGAGCCGGGACCGGGCAGAAATCGAGAACCTAAATAAGGGCGGCCCCATTGCGTTAGCTGATTACGTGATTAGAAACACGGGAACCGAGAAAGACATGCTCGATGAACTGGCAACACTATTTACCTCGTTATGACCAAAACGGATATCGAAAAAATTGAGGCGATGAAGGAGGGCGGCGCGGTTTTGAGTGCAACGCTTACCGAACTTCTTGCCTTTGCCCAGCCGGGGACGACACTCCTTGAGATAGAAGCCCTTGCCCAGAAAAGAATCAGGGAGGCCGGCATGAAGCCGTCGTTTTCTACGGTCGCGGACTATAAGTGGGCGACGTGCCTGTGCGTCAACGACGTCATCGTGCACGGGATACCGACGAAGTACGCGTTAGGGGAAGGTGACCTTCTGACGATCGATATCGGGCTTATCAACCGGCAGTACCACACGGATACCGCATGGAGCAAAGTGGTGTGCCGCCCATCATATGCGATTGACCCGGATGTCCTCGAGTTTCTTGACGTGGGCTCAAAAGCGCTCCGGGAAGCAATCAAAGAGGCTAGAGCGGGAAACAACGTCGGGCATATTTCCAAAGTGATCCAGGACTGTGTTGCAGGCCGCGGGTACGGTATCGCCAAGCAGCTTGTCGGTCACGGCGTCGGCAGGACGCTTCACGAGCCGCCGCAGATTCCCGGGTACCTAAAGGGCCGTATCGAAAAGACGCCGCCGCTAACGGAGGGTATGACGATTGCCATAGAAGTCATTTATACGATGGGCTCGCCGGTCATGAGTTATGACCCGGACGGGTGGTCCATCCGCACGAAAGACCACTCGCTTTCCGCAGTATTCGAACAGACGCTTGCGGTAACGGCAACAGGCCCGCAAATCCTTACCCCCGAGCCTTCGGTATAGCCCTTCGCTTGACGGCAGCAGTTCCCTGTACTAGTCTCATAATTATGAACAAACTTATCGGTATCGTACTTATCGTATTGGCATTGGCAGGCGCAACGTACGTCAGACAGCAACAAACCGCAACCAAGTCCCCGATGAAACTGTATTGGTTTATCCCCGACGGCATGCGGGCCGAGCCGGAGCTTTTCACCGTTTTCCAGTGGGCGAAAGAAGGAAAGCTTCCCAATATCAAGAAGCTTATGGACCGCGGCAGCTACGGATACTCGTACCCGAACTTTCCGAGCCATACGCCGACGAATTTTGCGACCCTTCTGACCGGTTCCATGCCGGAAGTGCACGGGGTCGACGACGGACCGATGCGGGAAGTGGGGAAGCCATTGGACGCGGTAGCCGTTCCCGGATTCCGGTCGACTGCCAAAAAGGTGTCACCTATCTGGAAAACCCTCGAAGAAGCCGGCATGAAAGTCGCCATTCTGTCCGTCCCGGGATCAACACCGCCGGAAATACAAAAAGGGGTGGTGATCCGGGGCAGGTGGGGCGGATGGGGTGCGGATTTCGCATCACTCAATTTCGAGACGTCAGGTGACCTTACGCAGAGAAAGAAACAGGGCAGGGGGACCAAGCTCTTTTATTTCGGACCGCAGCTGACGCAGTATGTTGACGGGGTGAAGCCCACCGGATGGGAAAATCCGCCGATGAGCTTTTCGGATCCTCTCGAAGTGACCATGGTGGGATGGGGAACGCCGGTCTACGCGTATATCTATGACAGCACGAATGATAATACGAAGAATCCCGACCACGTGCTTTTTTCCCTGGACAAAAAGTCGGTGCTCGGAGACATCACGGTCGGCAACTGGACGGACTGGAAACCGGTCACGCTCGTATGGAAAACCGCCGATCAGACAGTCAACGTCGACAGCCACGTAAAAGCCGGGGTCATCAAGCTCGGCGACAGCGGGTTTTATCGGGTGCGGCTTTTATACGATGCGTTAAACAAGTACATTACCTTCCCGGATACCGCCGCGGAAATGCTTGAGAAGGATGCCGGGCCAATGATCGATTTTGCGGACAATTTCCCCGCACAACTGATCTATTACCCCGAGGACAAGAAAGCGTTTATGGACGAGGCGAAGATGTCCTTTGACTGGCATACGAAGTCGGTCACGTCGATGGTGAAGAATTTCGCGCCCGATGTCGTGATCCACGACATCTATACGCCCAACCAGATGCTGACGAGCAAGTGGTGGATGGGTTATGTCGACCCGAAAGGGGCAAAATTCGGAAACACCCCGAAGGAGGAGCGGGAGAAATTATGGAATGAGGTACAGGATATGTACAAGAAGTTGGATGGAATCATCGGAGAGGTCCTTAAGGTCGCGGACAATAATACGTATATCGTACTGTCGAGCGACCATGGTGTCGTGCCGCAAGATCGGAGCGTCAACCTCAATAATCTGTTTGCTAAGAACGGGTGGCTCAAATTCACGATCGACCAAAAGACCGGCGAACCGATCATCGACTGGGCACGTTCGAAGGTCATATACCTTAAGATGGCCCATGTATACATCAATCCGAACGGGCTTGCCGGAAAATACACGAGGGCGACTGGCCCCCAGTATGAGGCGCTCAGGAACGATGTCATCAAGGTGCTCAAGGAGTTAAAGGATGAGAATGGTGTGGCTCCGGTTGTCGAGACGGTGAAATGGGAGGACGCAAAGTCATTCATGCAGCTGGATCCTGATAGGATCGGCGACCTTGTGATCGCAAACACGCCTGGGTATGGGTGGAATGAGGAAATGACGTCAGATCTTGCGCTGTTTTCGGAACCGACAGTCTCGGGTTACAAGCAGGCAATCAAAGCAAAAGATGTGCCTGGCATGTGGACGCCGTTTATCATGGCGGGTCCGGGGATTAAGCGTAATAACTTTTTAGGCGATACGCCGTTTTCTCTTATCCAGCAGTATCCCACGATCATGAAGGCATTGGGAGTCAGTTTGCCGGACTTTGTGCAGGGCAAGCCGCTTGATGTCTTCACGCGGTAATCTTACGTTGGTGTGCACGAGAGCGACATGAGGGTGTCGGTGTACGCATTCGGATCGGCGGTAAAGTCCGCAATGGGACCGATGAGTTCAATTCGTAATAATGTCTTCGTCTCCGAGCAATACGTGAATGCCATGATTCCTTTATACCGTGCGTCGCTTTCCGAGCAGGAACCGAAGGTGAGCCGGTCATTCAAAAATCCGACGAAGTAAAAAAGGTTTGACGTTTTCCGTTCATGGTATGTGGGTATATACGAGGGATCACACGTGACGGCGTCCGATATGTCTCCAGGGTATGGAGCAGGGGCTTTTTCAAATAGTGCCTTCATCCGTGCGATTTCCGCATGTAGCTCCTCGTTTGCGGTAGATTCTATAACGGTACGAGCGTCGACACGAAGGAGCCGGTTACCTGCAGTCCATAGCGCCCGGTATCGGTCGGATTGGTTGGTATAGAGCTCTTTTTGCGTATAGGAATACTGGTTCTTGATGGTAAAGCAGTTGAGATTGTCGCATAGTAATTTCGGACGCCTTGTGCTCATACGCATCGTAAGGACGGTTACTGACATTACCAAAAGAGGAAGGACAATTCCGATAATCGCGGTGCGACTGGCCATGGTGTATAGTTAACTATATCATGGAGGGGATAAAGGGCATGCGGATTTCGGTCGGAGTCGCGCGGTTCATTCTTTTTGCGGCAATAGCCGTTACCGCGGCGGTTATTCTTTTTGGATACCGGAGACAGGCTTCGGTAGTAGCTTGCAAAGACTGCAACGTACTCGTTATCGCGGTTGATCCTTTGCGATGGGATGATTTCGGCAGAACCTGCCGTGCCGAACCGTTAACGCCCGCTATCGATAAAATACTCGACGGCGGATACGTATTCACCAATGCGGTCGCCGCATCAAGTTGGACGCTGCCATCGGCAATGAGTGTCATGACCGGTGTGTATCCCTCGGTGCACGGCATCATCAACAAGGAGATCCTTGGAAAAACGGCCGATGAGGGAGTCGTTGCGGCAACGCTATCCAAGACGGCGCCAAAGCTTACGTCGCTTGTTTCAGTATTTTCCCGTAACGGGTACATGACTGCAGGATTCGGAGGCGGCGCAGCGCTGCATCCGGACTACGGTTTCGGGATTGGTTTCGATTCGTACACAAGCGACGGTGACTTCGAAAGCATCGCATCACCTTCGGCGTCGGCGCTTTCTTTTGTCCGGGATCATAAGGATGCCAAGCTGTTCTTATTTGTCCACGGCTTTGACGTGCACGGTCAGTATACGCCTCCCGAAGGGGTGGACCGCCGCTGCGTCTCCTCTTCATATAATGGAAAGCTTACGGGAAGCGCTTCCGAGCAGAAGGAACTTCGGGAGCAGGGGGTACGGCAGGGGAATATATTCTTAACTCCTGGGGATGCGCAGTTTCTGCGGGCAATTCACGACGGAAAACTATATCGTCTGGATAGGATCATCGGAGATTTTCTTTCATCCTATAAAACGCTTACGCCCAATAGGAAAACCATTGTCGTCATAACGTCCAACCACGGTGATGAGTTCTATGAGCACGGCAGGATCGACCACGGGATGACGCTTTATGATGAGGTCATACGGATTCCCCTTGCCATGGTTGTTCCCGGAGGCGCGCGCAATAAACAAATAGGCCAACAAGTGCGGAATATCGATATTCTGCCGACCCTTTTTGAGTTGGTGGGGATCCCTTATGCACCCGATGCGGTCATGGAAGGAAAAAGCCTTGTGCCTGCAATGTCCGGGAGGGACATGAAGTTGGATGCGTATCCGGAAACGACGTACCGGTATGCCGTGTTTCTTTCTGGTATTCGGCGTTGGGATGGGTGGAAGCTGGTTACGGATCTGGAAACGCAGGCGAAAAAAATGTTCATGGTGCGGGATGATGCTGCAGAAAGCAAGGATGCATATGGCTCTGTGGAGAACATAGAAAATGAGCTCATGCGTTCACTCACCGAGCACGCAAAGAAGATGGAGCAAGATAAGACATTGGTACGCGGAGAGGGCAAATGACGCTACTAAAGAACCATCGGTATCCCATGATAGTGCTTAGTGTGGTTATTCTTTTGTCGGTTATTGCTTTGGGGAACGGAACAATCTTTCGGGGTTTCCGGGATGCGTTCGTGCGAAGTCTTCCGTTTCAAATTCCCGGTGTTGCCCCTTGTCCGGGATGCAATATCCTGATTGTAAATATCGACACCCTCAGGGCTGCTGAACTCCCGTGTTTCGGCTACGGACGGAATACGGCACCGAATCTCTGTGGGTTTGCCAAAAACAATATCATGTTTTCCCGCTTCTATTCGCAATCGTCGTTTACGCTCGACAGCCACACGTCAATATTTACGGGACTTTATCCCAAGAGCCATCATGTCATTGATGCGTTGAAAGATGACCTGAATCGGGAAATCCCGACGCTTCCCGAGATGCTTAAGAAGGATGGGTATCGGACGATCTGGGCAGGGATAACCAACGACATAAACCTTCCGCTCAAAAAAGGCATGGGGCGCGGGTATGACGAGATCCATGACCTGGACGGCAACAGTGAAACGTGGGAATCCGAATACGGCAAGTTGCTTACGAAGTTCACGGAGGGAAAACCGACGTACATGTTTCTGCATTCTTACGGCGTACATGCGCCATACCTTGCAGGGCGGGGAAAACGTCAATTCATCGGGGACGAATATCCTAATATAGCGGTAACGGAAAATGAATTTCAGGTGCACTCACGTCCGTATTACGAATTTGTGATTTCCGAATTCCGGGACCGCTTGCGTTCAAGCAACACCCCGGAAAGCAAAAAGAGGAACGGCGAAATCGTCGAATCGCTTACTGCTGCCCTTCGGGACGGGAATTTGGACCGGGCCAGGGAAATCACCTGGACATTTCCCGAGTACGAAAACTTCGAACTTTACTTTACCTGGTACTACAAGCAGGTGAATCCCAAGGACCCAAAGATGGTTTCGTATATCCAGGGGTTGTATGACGAGCGTATTTTTCAGATCGACCAAAAGCTCCGAACGCTGTTTGCGTTCCTAAACCGGGACGATGTCAGAACGCGAACGATCGTTATTATTCTTTCTGACCACGGCGAGGAGTTCATGGAACATGAGTACTTTGACCACTCCTGGAATATTTACGAGAACGCCACGCACGTGCCATTTATCATGGCCGCGCCAAAGACAAAACGCGGTTTGTACCATGAGCTCGGACAGACGGTCGATATCGTTCCGACACTCCTTGATCTTGTCGGCATACCGACGACGGCACCGTTTGACGGGATTAGCCTTCGGTCTATCGTGGAGGGGCGGGGTGCGGAACATGTCGGGCAGCGGTATTTAATTGGCAATCACCGGGGGGATGATGTCATTTCGATTCGGAACGATCGGTGGAAAATGTATAAGAATAATACGAAGGAAAAGAAGCACGTGGAATTATATGATCTCATGACGGATCCCGGTGAACAGCGGAACGTGCTTGGCGATCATCTGCCGATTGCCCGGTTACTTGACCAGTCTCTGGAAGCCATACTCGCCGCGTCTCCCAAGTATGCCTCCGTGAGCGGCGAATTCCCCGGGTGGATCGATGACCAAAAGCGGCAAAAACTCATCGATTCAGGGTACTTCTAGGGGGCATTCCGGTGCCAGTTGACCGATTGAGTGCGTAATGATACAATAATGCTCTCAATACGGATTTCCCTCTCTAACTAAGAGGGAAGTTTGTTTGGTACGTATGGCACATCAGGGAAACATCGAGGTTGACGGAGAGGTAGCAGAATGTCTTCCCAATACGTTGTTCCGCGTGAAGTTGCCTAATGGCCATATCGTACTTTGCCATCTTTCGGGCAAAATGCGGTTGCATTTCATCCGCATCATGCCGGGGGATAAGGTGAAAGTCGAGATGACGCCGTATGATTCGACCAAGGGTCGCATTACATACCGGATAAGGTAAGCAGTATGAAAGTTCGAGCAAGCATTAAACCAATGTGTCGGAAGTGTAAAATCGTTCGGCGCCGCGGACGGGTATACATCATTTGCGAGAATCCGAAGCATAAACAACGACAAGGATAAATTATGGCACGTATTTCCGGAGTTGACTTACCAAACGAAAAACGACTTGATATAGCACTCACCTACCTGTATGGCGTAGGACGGACCAATGTCGTCGCCATATTAAAAAAGGCGGAACTCGATCCTTCCCGCCGGTTCAAAACCCTCACGGACGACGAAGTCAGCAAATTAACCAAGATCATAGAAAAGGAAACTGCGGTCGAAGGCGATCTTCGGCGCGCAGTCGGGGATAACATCAAGCGGCTTATCGAAATCAAGGCATATCGCGGGATTCGGCATACGAGAAGGCTCCCTTCCCGGGGACAACGGACGAGAACGAACGCACGTACGAAACGCGGTAAGCGTCTGACCGTCGGAGCTCTTAAGAAAGATGACCGGGCGAAGGCGGATGCAGCGGCACCGGCAGCAAAATAACCTATGGCAACCAAAACCACCAAGACGATCCCGACAAAAGGCAGAGTGTATATCACGGCGACGTTCAACAATACGCTCGTCACCGTTACGGACGAACACGGTAATGCGCTGTACTGGGGATCATCCGGCTTAGTGGGATTCAAGGGAGCCCGTAGGGCTACCCCGTACGCCGCAACAACGGCAGTAGAAGGGGTTGCACGGAAAGCCATGGATGCCGGAATGCGCGAGGTGGAAGTCTACATTAAGGGGCCGGGTGCGGGCCGCGACGCAGCCCTTCGGGCACTGAAGGCAGTCGGGCTTGGCATCTCGCTTATTGCTGACGTAACGCCGATTCCGCATAACGGAGTCCGGCCAAAGAAAAAGAGGAGAGTATAACCTATGGCACGCTATACCGGACCGAAAAATCGTCTCGCGCGAAAAGAAGGCATTGACCTCGGATTAAAGACCGTGGGCGCAAAAAGCCATGCCAGTCTTCTTCGGAGGCTTAATATTCCTCCCGGACAGCACGGACCCAAGCTTCGGCGCAAAATGTCCGGATATGGCACACAGCTTCGCGAAAAGCAGAAGATGAAGAAGATGTATGGCATTCTGGAACGGCAATTCCGTCGGTATTTTGCCATGGCCCGGAAATGGCGGGGTAACACCGGCGACATGCTGGTGCAATTTTTGGAGCGCAGACTTGATAATACGCTCTTTCGGATGGGGGTTGCCCCGACCCGGACATCCGCGCGGCAGTTTGTATCCCATGGGCATGTCATGATCAATGGCAAACGGGTAACGATTCCTTCGTATCTCGTGACACCGGGCGAAGTCATTATGCTTGGCACAAAGTCCGGCAATATCCCAGCGGTCAAGAAAATGCTTGAGGATAAAACATTTACGCCGCCCGGATGGCTTTCCCGCCAGGGCGGATCCGCGAAAGTCGAGCGCTTGCCGCTCAGAGAAGACGTGAAAGAAGACATCAACACACAGTTAGTCATTGAGTATTATTCACGTTAAAAGGAGGTTCTATGATAGATCCAAATTTCACTATCAAGACTGAAGTAGAAAAAGCCGGTTACGGCATGTTTGTCATTGAGCCGTTGGAGCAGGGATACGGGCACACGCTCGGAAACTCGCTCCGCCGCGTGCTCCTTGCATCGCTCCCGGGCGCTGCCATCACGTCCATTAAAGTCGCAGGCGTCCCGCACCAGTTTTCCACCCTTGCGGGTCTGAAGGAAGACGTTGTCGAACTTATTTTGAACCTTAAGAAAGTCCGCTTGTCCATGGAAGGCGGAGAGCCGGCAGTCCTCAAACTTAACAAAAAGGGCGTAACGGCAGTTACCGCCGGAGATTTTGACGTCCCGGCAGGGGTCGAGATCGTCAATCAGGACCTCGTCATTGCCAACCTGACGGACAAGAAAGCAGAACTTGACCTCGAGGCGACCGTCGAAAAGGGCTTCGGATATGTCCAGGCGGATGAACGGCACGTCGATGAGATCGGCCGGATCCCGATGGATTCCCTGTTCTCACCGGTGATCCGTGTCAATTACCGTGTCGATGCGACCCGCGTTGGCCGGATGACGAACCTGGACAAACTGGTCATGGAAATCTGGACCGACGAGACGGTCAGTCCTTTCGACGCCCTTAAAAGCGCGTCAAAGGTGCTTGTATCGTATTTCTTGCAGGTTTATGAACCGAAAGCGAGAGTATCCGAGGACGCGGTCGTCGTGACGCCTTCGATTTCGGACGAAATACTCAAGATGCGCATTGAGGAGCTCGACATCCCGACCAGAATCGTCAACGCGCTTGCCCGGGGCAGCATTGAAACCATTGGTCAGCTCTTGGGAACGCCCAGGGTTGAGCTTATGAAGATCAAGAATCTCGGCGCAAAATCGTTATCAATCGTAGAAGAGAAGCTTCGCGAGAAGGGGGTTGCTCTTACCGTTTAATGATCTATGAACCACGGAGTTTTCGGCCGGAAATTGGGACGCAATAAAAATGAACGAAGGCTGTTATTCATGCAGCTCACCCGTTCGTTGGTGGAAATGGGCAGGATCGAAACGACGCTTGCAAAAGCGAAAGCGGTCCAGCCGATGGTAGAGAAGCTAATCACCAAAGCCAAATCCGGCGGGAACGCGGCACTTTCGGAGATTATGAAGACTCTCGGAAGAAAGTCTTCGTATGAGAAGCTTCTGGAGATGGCCCGGACGAGATTTACCGCCAGGAATAGCGGGTATACGAGAATTGTGAAGCTCGGGGTAAGGAAGGGTGACGCAGGTATGCGGGCATTACTGGAATTTGTCGACGCGGCCCCGGCGGTAGAAGTGAAAAAGGCGGAGAAAAAGGGAAAGAATACGAAAGATACGAACAAAAAACCGGAAATTCAGGATGCGGAAGTGGTGAAAGAAGCGGATCAGCCGAAGCGAATTGTTGGAAAGCCTAAAGCAGCGCGGTCTACCGTTAAATAATATGAATAGCACAAAGGCAACCAAAGCAAGTGAAATCAAGCGTACCTGGCACCTTATCGATGCCAAGGACAAAGTCTTGGGTCGGGTGGCCGTGGAAATTGCTGGTAAACTGATCGGCAAGTCCAAGCCGTATTTTGTGAGGAATCTTGACGTCGGCGATTATGTCGTCGTCATCAATGCAAAGCATGTCAAAGTAACGGGCCACAAGGAGACTGAAAAGACGTATGCGAACTATTCAGGATACCCGGGCGGACTGAAAAAGAAGGCGCTGTGGCAACTTAGGTCTTCCAAGCCCGGCGATATCATAAGAAGCGCCGTCATGGGTATGCTTCCCAAAAACAAACTGCGAAAGGGTATGATCACAAGGCTCCATGTAGTGCCGGAAGCGACACACTCTTTTGCAAGTAAATTTACTAACAAATAATTATGGCAGAAGAATCAACCAAAACCACGTATTACGAAGCAGTTGGTCGCAGGAAGAACGCAACCGCACGCGTCAGGCTTCATGTCGTCAAGGATGAAAGCATGACGATGAACGGGGTAACGCTTGCCAAAGGTGACGTGCTCGTCAACGGACGTCCTGCCGAACAGTATTTTGCGGGTGAGATCATGAAAAAAATGTATCTCGAACCATTCCGCACAACCAATACCATCGGGCGTTTTGTCGTGAGTGTCGTTATTACCGGTGGCGGGTTATCAGGACAATTAAACGCGATGGTGCATGGGATTTCCCGGGCGCTTGAAAAAACGGATAAGGAAAAATTCCGCCCCATCTTAAAGAAGCGGGGATTCCTCAAGCGTGATCCCAGAACCCGTGAGCGCAGAAAGCCAGGCCGGGCAGGAAAGGCACGCGCGCAGAAACAGTCGCCGAAGCGATAATCACTCTCGAGAGGAAACCAAGGTTTCCTCTCGACGTGCGGCAGCGCATCGCGCTGCGAAAACCCGCACTGCTCTCCTTCCTTTTAAAGACAGCTGCTTTTTCCTGTTAGTGTTTCCCTTTTTCGAGGAGGTTTTCGAGAAGTTCTTTGTGTTCCTCAGGAGGAAGTTGCCAGTTATTCCGTTTTTTTCGTTTTCCGGTAATTTCCCACAGGACAATCGCGGTTGCGACGGAGACGTTGAGACTTTGGACAAACCCCATCATCGGTATCCGCAGTATCACATCCGCATTACGTATCATGGTTTCCGAAGCGCCGCTATGCTCGTTTCCCATGACGATCGCAATTTTTTCTTCCGAAGCATCGTAGTCCGGTAATGGCAATGCCGTATCCGTAAGCGCGGTGACTACGATGGAGTAGTCTGATTTTTTCAGTTCGGCGACACATTCGTCCGGGGAGTGAAAGATACGGAAATCAAGCCATTTGTTTGCGCTTGAACTCGTTGCCTTCCCTACGCGTTTCGGGTTATACGGCGTTTCCTTGTCGAACACGAACCAGACGTTCTGGATGCCCATGGCATCACAGGTCCGGAGTATGGCTGCGGCATTATGGGGATCATGGATATCTTCAAGCACGACAATGCTATCTCGTTGTCTGTTCTGAACGACACGCTGGATTCTATCGAGACGCCGTTTTTCCATGAGTTACCGGTGAATGAGTGTTCAGGTCCCGATCGGCTTAATTTTCGTTTTTTCGATTCTCAAGCTGAATGTTGATCCGTTGGGTGTCTTGGTTTCGATTAGGTTCCCCATAAATTTCGGACGCAATACCTTTCCCGCGACACCGAGCGGAGACCGGTCGACTGCCTTCTTGTAGATATTCTTCTTTACCCATTCATTCCGTTTCGGATCGTATTCCACCTCCACCCGTTTATCATTTCCTTTGTCGTCCTTGTAGGTCTTATATGAGGTTTCGGAAATACCGAAACCCGTTTGCGTGTTGATGCTTTTCCTGACTTTGTATTCCGTCGTGATGCCGTTTGCCTGGTCTACGACGGTATATACTCCGCGATCCTTATCCCATGCGCCGCCGGTGATTTCCGTCTGCGAGGCATTCTTCCCGTCCCGCATAAGCCGTTCCGCCATGGAAATGGTTGTACCGACGGCCGTCTTGACCGGCTCCATAATCCGCTGATTTGCTTCGTAGTTGACCCGAAAAGTATCTGACATAATCCTCCTTCTTAATGGCAGGTTATATACGAAGCGTAAAGAACGGGGCATGAGAAGTCAAGAAACCCAACTATATTTGGTCGGGTTATACGAAAAAGTTAGAACCTCTTTCCTCTAAGCTCGCCTCGCTAACGCTTCGGCTCGCTGTCAGCGCGGCGCCCCCACCCGCCGCGCTTCCGTTATTAATCGATCGGGCAAACCGTAAGCTCCGCTTGCGGTCTATTGCCCGCCCGGAGCGAAGTGGAGGTGAGATCAAGCTCTCTCCGTTTCGCTAGAAACCGCGAGTATTACTCACGGAGCTTATTTTTTGCGCGCGCGCCTCGCCCGATGGGCGAGTAGTGACGGCTGGCTCTGAAACCAGGAAGGTTTCAGAGCATCTACAAGTTTTCCTTGGCCGGAAGTTGAGGCGTAGCCTCGACTTCACCGGATTATAGTAACACAAAGCCAAGTATGTCGTAATTCCGGTTGAACCCACCCACCCGGAACGAGAGCGGATGGCGGCGACCCCGCCTTTGTGCGAGCGGGCGCCCTTATTGTAAATCGATCCAAAGTATTTCTGCTTGTTAATATAATATTGACAGAACGATATCCCGTTGTTATATTTGCGCTATAGGTTAAGACTGTGAATCTGAAGCTTGGATTATTTTCCGTTTCTCTAATTTTACTGATCACCTTCGTATTCGTTTTTAAAATCCCGAAACCCGTAACTTTTGCTACTTCTCTTTCTTTCCTACCGCCAGTTAGCTATCAGGTCAAAGATAACGTTAACCGTACGAATCCGCAATCCGTGATTTCCGTTGATTTGAATGGGGACAACCACCAGGATCTTGTTGCGACGGATTACGAAAGCAATACGGTAAACATTCGTCATGGACTTGGGAACGGGACATTTGGTCCGAGTAGCTCATATGGGACAGGCGTGCAGCCAAACGTAGTTCTGGCAAGAGACGTAAACAACGATGGAAAACAAGACTTAATTGTGTTGAACTATTTAAGGTCGTTTAGCGTTTTATTGGGCAATGGCGACGGAACCTTCGGAGCCCAACAGCAATATACGATAGGTGGGGCGTATGTAATGACGATCACTGATATAAATAACGATGCGAAACAAGACGTTATTATAACAAATTCCAATAATAATTCGTTTTCAAGCTTTTTAGGAAACGGAGATGGTACATTCCAAGGGGGAATCAATACACCAACGGGGAGTGGTCCGTACTCAATCGGGTATGGGGATTTCAACGTTGATGGAAAACCTGATATAGTGGTCACAAGCACTTCGGGTCAGCCCGGGTCCGTAAGCATTCATTTGGGCAACGGAAACGGCACCTTCCTTCCGCGAACGAGCGCAACAGTCGGAGGCTTTCCAAATTCCGTTACCGTAGGTGATTTTAACAAGGACGGTAAGCCGGATATAGCAGTCGCAAACTCCGGAGATATTCCGGGGGATGTAAGCGTATTGCTTGGTAATGGCAATGGCACGTTTCAACAACATACGACGTATATTAGCGGAGGGAGTCAGCCGCAGGGTACGGGATCCGAGCCGTTAACAATAATTAATGGCGATCTGGATAGTGACAGCAATCTTGATTTAATCATCACAAATTACTTTAGCAATGACTTTACCGTTCTGGGTGGGAACGGGGACGGCACGTTCCAAAGCCATCAGGACTTTCAGCCAGGTAATAATCCGGTCGCCGTAGGCTTGGGTGACTTCAATGAAGATAATAAACCGGATTTGGTCGTTTCAAGATTTGTCCAAACTGGAACATTATTCGGAAGTTTATCGGTGATGCTGCAAGGCTCCTTGAATCATGCGCCGGTGATAAATCCCATTTCGGATGCAACGATTCTTGAGGGTGGCACATATTCTGTGGCAGGGGGATTTTCGGATTCCGACTCGGTATCGTGGGAAGCAACCGTTGATTATGGTGATGGTGGCGGTTCGGTATCGCTTCCGTTAAACGGTACTAATTTCACGTTAAATCATACATATATTCAGGACGGACAGTATCCCCTTAGTGTAACCGTCCAAGACAATCAGGGTGCAATCAGTACCGAAAGTGCAACTATAACCGTGAATAACGCTTCGCCAACGGTTGGAAATATAACGATATCAACCAATCCTGTACCTACTAATACGCAGGTAACCGCTATCGTGAGTTTCACTGATCCTGGCATACTAGATACACATGCTGCAAGTTGGGATTGGGGTGACGGAACCGTTAACTCAGGAACCATAACGGAATCAAATGGTGCTGGTACTGCCTCGAATTCGCATACATATGCCCAGACTGGGGTCTATACCGTGATAGTTTCCGTGACGGATAACCAGAATGGTAACGGAACCGCAGCATTACAATATCTTGTCGTATACGACGTGAGTGCGGGATTTCTAACAGCGTCAGGAAAATATAATTCGGAAGCAGGATGGTATGTGTTGAATAACTCAAGTGGCGAAGTGAAACTAGGCGTGCAGGCAAAATATGTATCAAGCAATACGACACCTACCGGCGACTTGAAATTTAAATTTAATGCCGCAAATTTGGAATTTGATTCCACGTCATATGATTGGCTGGTGGTAAACGGTGCAAAAGCGATATTAAAGGACGCTGGTCAGCTTAACGGTAACGGAGAGTATAATTTCTTACTCTCAGGAATAGATGGGTCTCAAGCTGGCGGAAATAACTTTGTTCGTTTTCAAATAAAGGATTCAAACGGGTCAGTCGTATATGATACCCAGCTTAACGCAACAGATACCGTAGATCCTGTCGTGCCATTGACATCCGGATCGGTTAAGGTACATTAATTATCGAATCGCAATTCGGTAGTAAGGCTACATATACGACTACTTCACGTTTTGCATAATTTCAGGTAAGACACGGATAAGATTTGCTTTGCTAATGTCTTTTTTACCGAGGACGCCTTCGTATAATGAATTTGTTAGGTCTCCCGGTATAAAGGATTTCGCTTTTGTTGCGGCAGACAGTGCTTCGTCCCAGCGTTGCAGCTTTATCAAAGCCACCGCAAGTTCTTCCCATAACGTGCCTGAATCCGGATAATACCTTACGGCCACCAACCCGACCTGAGCGGCAGCTTCATATTGGTCTGTTAACAACAGATCGCCAATTAAATGCACAAATACCTTTTCGTCCTTGGGGTTCCGGATTTTGACTTTGTCATAGTATCGGTTGGATGCCACGGCGGCTAAATCGTAATACTTGATGGCGTTTGTAAAGTCGTTATTAATCTCATAATACAGGCCTAAATTGAACAAATTCGTTGAATTTGCCTCAATTTGAACGGATTTTTTGAGTCTCTTGAAGGCTTCCTGCATATCTCCTTTTTGGAGATAATCGATGGCAAGATCGCTTTCCATCAAGGCGTTGTTTTGATATTTCGAATCACGCGAGTATAAGGTAATTTCATCGCGGTAATCAGCGTTCCTGATAATCGTTCTGATTGACAACAGGGCTACGGAAGCCATGGAAATAACAATAACGGCATTTAATATTTTCTTATGTGTTGTTACTTCCCCCTTATCGTTTTTGCGAAGCGTTATCGATGCAATTATTGTTGTTACTAAGCCGATAAGTCCTGCTAACGGAAAATAGAACCATCGATCTGCTACCGTGGCATCAGCGATTGGTAGTATTTGGCTGATCATTAAGGTTCCGGCCAGAAACCACAGCAAGAAAAAAACATAGCCGTTAAAGAAATTCTTGTTTGCTTTATACATCCAGATACCGACGCTTACTAAGCATGCGAAAAATAGGAGGTCTACGGTCAATGGAATGTAAAAAGATGAGGTAGAGATTCCTTGTATAATCCAGTGCTGAAGAACGAGTAACTGCGTCGGGAACAGGGTTGTTTTAAGGTAATAGAAAACCACCATAGGCACGTTCAGCATTCTCTCTTCAAAAGTCAGGTTCATTATCGGTATGGGGGTGAATCCAACGAATTTTTGGAAGTATATCCCACCGATAAAAAATCGGATCCCTAAATATAGGATTCCTGTACCGATCAAAGCCTGTATAAATGAGGAAAATTTGCCACGCTTGAATAGGAAAATATACACCAGCGCCATGAGAAGAAAAAGAGCCCCGGTTTCCTTTGTTAGTACTGATAAAAGCAATAACGTGCATACGGAGACTGTCCGGATGAGGCCGGAAGCGGAAATGGAGATTAGGGCTAAGATGCCAAATAGGAAAAAGACCACGCTTTGTGAGGCGGCAATATAGGACACGGATTCTGTGTTGATCGGATGAACAAGAAAGACTAGTGAACTGAATAAGGCAAGAATTGAGATTCCTATTTGTGTTCGGAACGGGATTATTGAAGAGTTCCTATTTTTATTGTACGCAGACTGATTACGATTGTGTAAGGCATCCTTTATCGCTATTTGCTCTGCTATTTCCTCAAACATAATCGAGATAAAAACGTATAGTCCCATCGCATTAATAATATGTAGCGTGATCTGTATGAAATGGTACAAAAAGGGTTGGTTACCCGAGATTAAATGCACCGTCGAAAAATATAAGGCGGATATCGGACGGTAATAGCTTCCCATATTAAATTTGTTTTGGCCAAACAATTGGAATGGATTTAACGAATTCATCTCAGGATTATTGAGAATAAATGGAAAATCATCCCACACGAACCCGTTGAATAAAGCATTGCCGAAGGTTATTAAACCTATAAGTAGAATTATGAAAATATTCCTTCGGTGATTTTGAGAAGCTAGAAATGTTTGAATCGGAAGTACTCCTTTATTCATGTCTTTATTATAAGCGGATGCTCATGGCTTGCAAACAGCCCGTAATGCTATTTGGGTGTATAGTGGTAGTATGAAGAAGAAGCGGTTGCAGGTATTCCTGCTTCCGGCGCTTATTGTTTCCGTAGTCTTGAATGTATTCCTCCTCTTTCGGGGCTCTCTCCCTTCTCCAGGTATAAAGGTCATCGGCGTAATTGACGGGGATACCGTCGTGTTGGAAGGGAAGTCTCGTGTCCGGCTTCGGTATGTCGATGCGCCGGAAAAGGGATTATGCGGGTACGAGCAGGCGACCATGGAACTGGAGCGCTTGGCAATGGGTAAGACCGTGCGGATAGAAGAAACCGTACCCGATACATACGGCAGAGGAATGGCGTTGGTATATGTTGGGAATACCCTAATCAACAAAGAAATGGTTGCTTCCGGTTGGGTTCGGTATCACCATGATAATTCTAAGGTAACGGAAGAAATGAAAGCGGCAAGCGATCAGGCGCGGGCGGGTAAGCTCGGTATCTACGTCTCGTGCCAGTCTACGGAGAATACCGATAATCCGAAGTGTAATATCAAAGGGAATATCGACAAGTCCACCGATACCCATATCTACTATGTTCCCGGCTGCGCGCAGTACCAGTTCACGGTTGTGGAGAAGGACATCGGGGAGCAATGGTTTTGTTCGGAGGCTGAAGCGAAAAAAGCAGGATATGTGAAGTCAAAGACTTGCAAATAAATCTTATAGTTTTGGAGTCCCGCTTGCTTCTTTTGGAATTTCAATTGGAATTTTGGGAATAATATCTTGAACTGGTGGCGGGGATACAGTAAGAAAATACGTTCCCATAACAAGATAAATAATTCCAAATACCCAAGGAATATAAAGTTCTACATGGGAAAATGGGAAGTATTGTTTTCTATTTTTCCCTTCTCCGAGTAGTTTCCATTCGTAATTATATAAAGCTAAGGGTAATTCCTTTTCAATTTCATGAACAACAGCGAATTTGCCAGTATTTAATTGCTTGTAGGAATGGATGAGAAACCAGAAAATAATGCAAATGATTAATCCCAGAAGGGCGAGAAGGGCTTTCAGCCAGTTAGCCTGGTCAAAGATTTTCGTTTGAAAGGATAAGCCGATTATTGAGATTATTGCCGTATTAATGGCAATAAAGTAGCTGTTAGCCTGTTGTCTTCTGTCGCTAGTATTTTCAATACTTTCTACAAAAAGTTTATATTGTTCGAAGAGGTGATCTTTGTATTTTGTGCCATAGTCGCTCTTATTTTTTCCGAACAAGCCATTCATATTATCTCTCGCCGTTAAGTAGTCGTTTGAGGTTATCCCAGGTCCATTTGTAAATTTTATCGTCCTCTTTAGCCGATTTCGGCTTAACACAGTCCTTGTCTGATCTTCCCCAGAGTAAGAAATAGGGCACATTTTCTTCTTGTGCCATTGTTATCTCAGCACTTACTCCCGTGGCTGTATTGGTGTATTCGCCGCAAATTACCACCACTTGATCAACTCTTTGAATTCGTTTCCGGACTTTATTTTTCCAGTCACCCGAAAGCTCTTCTTTTACTGACATATCCGTTATTTCGAAGGGGCTGTCATCGTTTTTAGCTTGGCCTACAAGCAGATTTTTCAAATCTTCGTCGTGGTCGAAATCGAAGCTTATGAAAACCTTAGTTTTTGAAGTTGAAGATTTGTATAAATCGGATAAGTCCATATTCTTCCTGCTTGACTTATATCATAAAAAAGTAATAAATTAATAATAGATCAACTGCCTATGAAAGTCAAACCACAGAGCTCCATAACTCCAAAGCAGAAAACCGTACTTGATTTCATCAAGGCGTTCGCGGAGGAAAACGGCTACTCGCCATCTCTAAAAGAAATTGGTAAATCCATGGGGAAATCCATAAGCACAGCGCAGCATTATGTAGAGGAGCTTGAAAGCCGAGGCTTCCTGCAAAAAGCAGATAATATAGCCAGAGGCATAAGCACAGCCATTCAACAGGAAAGCCGTATTTTTAAGCTAGGCATTATCGCCGCCGGAGAGCCGATCGAGCCACTCGAAAATCCGGAACCTATAGATGTCCCGGCGTCCATGATATTCGGGAAAGGCGATTATTATGCCTTACAGGTGAAGGGAGCAAGTATGGTTGATGACAATATACAAGACGGTGATATTATAGTAGTCCGGCACCAAAATACGGCGAGGGACGGAGATCGGGTGGTCGCCGTAACGGAAAAGGGCGCTACACTCAAAGTATTTCGACAGAGGGATGGAAAAACATATTTGGAACCGCGAAACACATCGTTAAAAAATATTTACCCCAAAGAGCTTGAGATAAGAGGAAAATTTTGTGGTTTAATTAGAAAAGTAAGCTAATGAAAAAAACTAATGGCTCGTTAAATAAAGGAAATAAAGACCAATCGATAAATAATGGTAATAAACCCATAGCGGTTGAGTTATTTGCCGGGGCAGGAGGCCTAATGCTTGGTCTTGAGATGGCAGGGTTTAATTCTGTCGTTGCAAATGAAATCCATCCTGATCCTTGCAAGACTTTGCGGCATAACTTTCCAAATTCAAGGGTCGTAGAGGGTTCAATTGTGGGCATGTCTGGCGATGAGCTTCTTAAGCGCGCAGGAACATCAAAAGGGGAATTAGGGGATATAGATTTGGTTGCTGGCGGCCCTCCCTGCCAGGGTTTTTCGACTGCAGGATTGAAAAATCCAAGTGATAGCAGGAATAACCTAGTTGGGGAATTCGTAAGGGTGGTTGCTGAATTAAGGCCAAAATATTTTTTACTTGAGAATGTTTCTGGCCTTACTACGATGTATAACGGTGAATTATTCAAGAATTTGTTATATCAGATAGAGGCTATTGGATACAAATATAATTACGGTATTGTAAAAGCGGCACAATATGGAGTCCCCCAAATGAGAAAGCGGTTGATTATTCTGGGGGCGCGTGATGGGGAGCCGCCAGCAATACCCACACCAACACACTATGATCCAAAGGATGCAAATCTTTTCAATATTGGTTTGAAGCCTTATACGACTATTGGAGATGCATTCGGCGACTTGAAGATTATTGACCAAGGGGAGACCGGACAAGAATATGCCAGCGATCCTAAAACAGAATATCAAAAATATCTACGTGAGAATGCGAATAAACTATTAAATCACCAAGCATCCAAACATAGGCAGCAAACGATGGATTACTATGGCCTAGTTCCCCCTGGGGGGACATCGCTCGATATCCCGAAACACTTGAGGAACCGGAAGCAGGGCATCCAAAGATTACCGTTGGATGGTATATCAAGGACAGTAACCACAGAACCGACTGATTTATTGCATCCGACTCTAAATCGTATTCCAACAGTTCGGGAGATGGCACGTATACAGAGTTTTCCTGATAGGTTTGAGTTCTTGGGTCAGCGGACAACCGGTAACAAAATGAGGAGATTGGGATATTGTTCGCAGACACAGCAGGTGGGTAATGCAGTGCCGCCGTTACTGGCGAAGGCAATAGGTAATTCTATAATGGATCAGTTAAAGAAGCATTCTGTAGAAACTGCTCAACGGGTAGAACGCGGCGAGCCTATCAGATCCGATCTTTCCTTTGTCCCTGCCCAAGCCGTGGGCACTTGATGCTGATACAAATGCACCATCTAGCAAAGCGGCATCCACGCACAGCATATTCCTAGGTCCGGACTCCCTTGCGAAGTCAGGTTGTTCCTTCGCGAGGTCGCTGCAGACTGCTATATATTTTACTTTTTCTAGGAACCTGGTATTAGTCGCTTGGACAGTCGTGAACTGGCTTAATACTGCCGCTTTGCGAAGCAAATTCCAGAAAGGTACGTTATGGAACCGGTCCTTGAGAGTGGATTTGACGGATATCATATAGATGTCCTTGGATTTATCAGTCGGGTTAAAAGCGATAAGGTCGGCGTCTATATGCGTTGGCAACTTTTTACCACCTAAGACGATTTTTATTTCAAAATCCTTTACCGATATCCCCATAAATTTGGAAACGTTTGTGGAATTGAATTGCATTAGCGAATAACCGGAATTTGCTTGGTATAGGCAGTATGCTAATGCTAGTCCAACAAACCTCTCGAACATTTTGCCTGTATTGGATTTTATGTACTGGTTGTAGATTTGAATGTATTTTTCGGATTTAACATCGTGACCTTGAGACGATGCGTATTTAACTGCGCTTTTTAGGAAATCGACGTTGCCAAGAGTCATGCATTTATCGAGAACATCAAGGGTTTTTTCAGGACCTATTGCACCAACAGAGGAAAGAAAGTGCGGCCACCAAAATGCCTGGATCCTTCCGAAAACAGTTTCTGCATCGGAAGTAGTCAGTAGTGTCAGGTACTCTTGGTTTATTGCCTTAGATTTATCGCTCATGGAAAAGGTCAGGAATTGATATGTTGAGTGCCTTTGCGATCTTTTCTATGTTTTCCAACGTGATGTTCTTTTCCGCCCGTTCGATCATGCCGATATACGTTCGATGTACTCCAGCCAAGTCCGCGAATTCTTCTTGCGATAAGTTACGCTTTTGTCGTTCCTCGCGTACCCGGTGGCCGAATTTAATGAGGACGTCTTTCTTTGTCATTCTGGAAAGAATTATAGGTACTTGCATACTATAGTGCTACATACTATAGTTAGCGAAGCATTTTTCGAAAATTTTTGCGGGGGCGGGGAAGAAATCACTAGTGATTTCTTCTTCGGGCCGACACGTTTGCGGAAGCGCGGCGGGTGGGGGCGCCGCGCTGACAGCGAGCCGAAGCGTTAGCGAGGCGAGCTTAGAGAAACGAGGTTCTAACTTTTTCGTATAACCCGACAAGATCAGACAGAGCAAAATCACTCTCGTGAACGTCCCGCGCGGTGCGGGCGCGCGAGACGGCTGCAAAGCCACGGCGGAACTCGGCAGCGAGCCGCCGACGGGA
>CAZHOQ010000006.1:0-28779 GCA_964533995.1 uncultured Gammaproteobacteria bacterium | reverse complement strand
ACCGGCAATACGTCACGATGGAAGGCGGCCTCTATGACGAAGTGAAGACATTGTTTGAGACCGGACGATCCTGGAGCATGGAGTACTTTGAGACGATTTTTCGGAGGCTGGGTACGCATTTCGACGATTATTATCCGGAGTCCATCGTCGGGGAATACGGCGCCAGAATAGTCCACGAACATATAGGTGACGTATTTGAGGAAAGCGACGGGGCGATCGTTTTCCGGGGGGCTCATACCCGCGTATTTTTGAATTCCCTGGGGCTTCCCACCTATGAGGCAAAGGAATTGGGGTTGAACTGGAAGAAAAGCCAGGATTACCGCTTAGACAAGTCATATATTGTGACCGGCAATGAGATCAACGAATACTTCCATGTTGTTTTAGCCGCCATGAGTAAAGTCGTGCCTGAGGCAGCGGCCAAAACGACGCATATTGGGCATGGCATGGTCAGGCTTCCCGAAGGTAAGATGAGCAGTCGTACCGGAAAAATAATTTCGGGAGAATGGTTGCTGGAAGAGGTAAAGAGATCAGTATATGATTTATTAAAACAAAATAAATCAGAATATACCAAGGAAGAGCAGGATGACATTGCGGAGAAAGCGGCGATCGCCGCCATTAAATACTCGATGCTCCGGGTATCTCTGCCTGCCAACATCGCGTTCGATTTTTCCACTTCACTCTCGTTTGATGGCGATTCCGGGCCGTATCTTTTGTACAGTTACGCCCGTTGTAAGAGCGTTTTGCGCAAAGCGTCCGGACAATCCGCAGAATTTCAGGGTTCAGCCTTGAATTTGGAGGAGCGCGAGCTTGCCCGCGCGATCTATTTTTTCCCGGAAATCGTTGCTGAGGCGGCCGCAACGCTTTCACCTAATGTGCTGTGCAGTTATCTTTTCAAACTTGCACAGGCATTCAATTTGTTTTACCAGAAGCATGCCATTCTTGGTAAGCCGGAGAGACTCGCGCTGACTGCCGCGACCGCCCAGGTACTCAAGAACGGGTTGCATCTGCTTGGTATAGCCACAGCGGAACGGATGTAAGGATATGACGGAAAATGAACAGGCCGGTGCCCCGGCGAGTGTGCCTGAATTCCAATGGAGCCGGCCCAATGTCATACAGCTTCCGTGGGGGGCCGCAGCGGCAACGGTTGATGAAACGCCGTTGCTTGGCGATCAGTATACGGATGAGAATTCGTTCGGATTGCTCTTTGTGAACGCCGCATCCGGCGAAGCAGTGATGACTCATTCGTATCTCCGGGACGGGATCGGAGCCGCGCACGCGCCGGTGATACGGGCATTCATGTCGCGATTCCTCCAACAGATCGGAAAAACCGATGAACAACTTGAGCAGGATATCAAGCTGGCTACCAAATTCGAAAATCCAAAATACCGCTCGAGAACCGATCTTTTCGCCCTGATGCGGCAATTGAATGCGGATAACCGGCTGACCGTGCGGGTTATGAGTCCCGACGAACCGTCAGTGCATACGGTTTTGGAAGGACATAACGTATTGTTTCCCAGCCTGGGACTGACCATTGTCCCTCCGGCAATTGCCGGCATTCCGAAACGTTGGGCTGCGGTCTACCGTCCGAAAGAGCGCCGGTTATTCCTGAAGGCCGGTCAGTCCGTGCGGCCCTACGATCTTCCGCCGTCTGTTCATACCCCATAGCACCGGTATATTCAGCGCGCTGACCACGCGTAATACCTACATAAGCCTGATGCATTGCGGTATGAGTATGTGAGGCATATAGTGTGGGTGTTTCGGCACGGTAGGCCTATGCCGAAACAGTTTATTTCATTATCCTTCTGTTTTTTTCCGGGTATGGGAGGCACCCTGTATGCCTGACTTACCCCGCGGGTTTCATCCTAAGGCGCACGGTGGTATCAGCCGGATACGGCATTGCGACGATTGCGTGTTGCCTGATCACCAGCAGTGGTATTGCCCCGCCGTTGAGCTTATGAAAGAAGCGGGTATCCGTCCTTTCCGAAAGATGTACAAGCCTACCGAGCCGCAGAATGATCTGGCTTACGCGGAGGCAGAGTATGCGCATATGAAAGCGCGTGCCGGACGGCTCATGTGTCTGGAGAAGCGGCTCTTTCTGACGGCCGAGCAGGAATACCGGGATATGTTATCCAAAGAGCGGCGGGGATAGGCCATATCGGTGATACTTGTTTCTTATGGAGTAAATTTGCTAGACTATCGGAAATTTATGCCCTTGGATCATGATTTTCATCCGGTTGTCACGTTGAGCGGTGACTACGCAAGAGAAGATGAAAAACGGTATCGCCGTGCCGCCCGTAACCATCATGCCACGATCAATCGTTGGCGTGGGCGCCCCAAGGATTCCGAATCCGGCGAGCACCACCTTCCAATGATCGAAGCGGGCACCCAGGGAACCGACGGCAGGCTTCCTATGCGCCGGAATGCACCAAGAGGAAGATAAGTGTTTATAATACGATATATATTAATATATTACGATTTATTAATATATAATTTGTAACAATAAATAGCTTATCTTTTGGGAAATTAGTTCGTTCTAACTCCAACAGGATCAAACAATTTCAGAATGCTGCGAAGATGACTTCCGAAGTTCGTATCGTAGAGCAGCTCCGGGTTTGCTGCGATGAGGGTGCGGGGCCGGAATCCAAGCCATTCTTTCCAGGCGTCGCTCAATCCGGCGGGCCGTAGTCTCTTGGGGATTGCAAGGAGCGGTATGCCGAATACTGCTTCCCGTTGGTCGCCGTATTCATCAAAAACAACAATGCCCCGACGTCCCGCGTCACGCAGCATGTCTATTGGTTGGAGTGCGACCAGTCCGCCCCAGAGGATTTTGACTTCGTTTGGGTAGGTGTTCATGAGGGTGTTTGTGTCAAACAACGCCTGTGCCGTGTGGAGTCGTACGTACGGCCTCCGTAGCGGGATGCCGATCGTGACGTTTTCGTTTTGACGGTCAGGCCGCAAATCCAGGTTCCGCTCCGTTCTGTATAAACGTCTCAGTTCAGCAGAGGAAGATAGTGCCGTGCTTATGGGCGGAGCAATGGGGGAGAATGCAAACCATTTGCGGTCCCGGGGCATATTAATGCCTATTCCTCCGTCCGCAAAGATTTCGGTGCCGTTTGGTCTTCCTCCGAACAGGAGCCGTTCGTTTTCCAGGGGCTTAGTCGTGCGGCCACTGAGCCGACCGAGCGCGATTTGTATTGGATTTTCCCGATTGACGGATACGGCCATACGATTTGAGGGGATTATAGCACCGGTGTCCAGCGTGTCAAAGACGGACAGGATTTATGTCCCGGTATTCCTGCCCCTATGACTGCGTCGTGGGGTAGTGCCGCGAACTCTGAGAAGGATTTGGTTGGGGACTTCCATTTGACCTTCCCTAACAAAAAGCAGGTTGCCCAGATTTGCTTCCATCGTAATGTTTCTGCCCCTGACTGCTGTCGGCTGCCCATTCACGACGACCCACTCCCGGTGTTCTTTCCGTGGTGTCGGTGCGTTGTTTTTCGTCATCTTACCATCCCAAAACCTGTCCCAGAATCCCTAAGAACGTTGCCGCCATGATAACGACGGTGCTTCCGACAAGCATCCAGTTTTGTGCTTTGTTATTGACGTGCTCTCCCATAATGGCGTGGTTATTGGCAAACTGGTAGAGGAAATAGAAGATGACCGGCAGGATCGCGCCGTTAATGAAGTTGGCAGCGAGCGTGATGGCAAACAGGGATACGTTGGGACTCAGTGCGACGATCGTGGCTATGATGAGCTGTATGAGCAGTGTCGTATAAAACAGCCGGCTTTTCCGGAAATTTTCGTCGACTGAACCGGAATAGCCGAAGAACTCCGAAAATGCGTATGCGGTCGTCAGCCCCACGATGATGCAACCGAAGATACCCGCAAACAGCAGACCCAACCCAAACAGCACCCCGGCGAATTCCCCGGCGAACGGTTTGATCGCAATTGCCGCGCCCGCCGCGTCCGTAATGCGGATTTTGTTGGTAAATATGGTCGCGGCGACGGCGACCATGATGAAGAACGTGAGCGTATCGGTGACGATGGATCCGAGATACACCTCCGCGCGGGTATATCGCATTTGGTCTATGGGGACGCGTTTTTCTTTGGTAAACGAGTTGATGAAAAATTGCCCCCATGCCGTAATGGTCGTTCCGATGACGGCAATGGCGGTATAGAGGAATTTGGGGGTTATCGTGCCCTGGGGGACGATAAGTGAGGTAACGGCAAGTCCCCAGTCGGGTTTAGCCATGAACGCACTTGCGACATACGTCGCATAAAAGAGGATCAAAAGGAAGAAGAACCGTTCGACGATGCTGTACGTCGAAACGACGACAAACAGGAACACTCCGGCCACAATAAGCGGTAGGAAGATATAGGGATTGAGACCGAAAAGTTGGAGTGCTGCCTTAAGGCCCGCAACGTCCATAACGACTACGACAAGGTTGATGAAAAACAGCATGCCATACATCACGAGTGCAGTCCGTACGCCATACCGTTCGCGGATGAGATCGGCAAGTCCCTTTTCGGCGACGATCGCGATCCGGGCGCCGATTTCCTGGGTAACGGCAAGGAGGATCGTCATGGGGATAAGTATGACAAAGCTTTGGTAGCCGAAGTTGGCTGCCGCCATGGAATAGGTCGAGACGCCGGCAGCATCGTTATCGGCAACGGCCGTGATGATGCCGGGACCGATGAGGGCTGCTGCTATGAAGAGCCTTCGTCTCCACCGCCGGAACCAATAGTGTAAGTTCTGGTACATATTATGCCGTCAATTTGTCCTGCATGCTTTCCACAAGGTCATCAATGGTTACGATACCCAGGATTTGCCGTCGGTCATTAATGATAGGGAGACTGTAGATTTTGTATTTGATCATTTTCTTTATGGCGATTTCCGGCGGTGTCGTCAAAAAAACGGTGACGACGTTGGGGATCATGAATTTGTACATCGGCGCATCACCGTCTGCCAAAAGGAGTTCGTGCAAATTGCATACCCCTATGAGTTCACGTTTCTTATTGATGACATAGATATATGTAAGCGGAGTGTCGAGCGTCGTTTCCTTTTTCATCCGCCGCCGCAAATTCATGGCGGACTCTTCGGGATCGGCGGTAAAGAATTCGGTGGTCGCAAGGTGGCCGATGTCGGTTTTTGAGAGGCTCAGGAGGTACTCGATTTGCGTTTTTGCATCGTCTGTGAGGAGTGGGGTAATGAGTCCTCTGCGGTGCTCGGACAATGTAAGGAGGATATCAACCGCTTCGTCCGGATCGACCAGCGAAAGAATGGCGGCCGCGTGTTTGGGATTAATGGTCCGTAAGAATTCCCGCTGTCTTGCTATGTTCATATTCTGTACGACCTCGGCCTCGTATTCGTTCGGCAGGAGGTCCAATATGCGGCGCAAA
Organism: uncultured Gammaproteobacteria bacterium; assembly: GCA_964533995.1. Taxonomy (GTDB): domain Bacteria; phylum Patescibacteriota; class Microgenomatia; order UBA10105; family UBA927; genus UBA927. Next base: position 23,379 of record CAZHOQ010000006.1, on the reverse strand, counting down.
TTCTTCACGGATAACCGTTCCAGGTGGTCGGCAAGGTCCTCAGGGGCGAGTTTCGTGAGTTTTTCTTCTTCGCGTTTCAATTGCACTTTCCCGCGGGAAAGTTCCAGGGGTTGGATGTTCTCCCAGGGCAGGAAATCGGAGCGGAGGGTGGTATTGAACCGCGCAAGCTGACGGTTTACGAACTGCTCGAGTTTGAACCACCGCGCGATTCCCAGAATGCCGACATCCACACCCGCGATAACCAGATACGGCTTGTCCTGGATGACAACGTCGTTAACCCGGATCACCTTGTTGCCCTTAAGGTCGATGATTTGCTGGTCCAGAAGATGGATCCTGACCGAGAGTTCATTTTCCGCAATGCCGCTGGTTTCGAAACCGGGGGAGAGGATGATGGCGCCGTCCATGGCTTTCATGCTGGAGACGGGGACTAAAATGTGGCCGACTTTCGTATCAATCCGAAGCTTGGTGATAAGCGGCTGGTCGGTTGCCAGGAATGCAAAGTCGGTCAGTCTGCCGATAGTTTTGGCATCGGAAGACATCACCGTTTTTCCGAATAGCTCAGCAAAATACAACATACGGTAATCGTAGCCCCGTACGTACGCAAAAAGCAATACCGTAGCATACTTGCGTTGCGATGTTAGCTATATTACAATCCCAGGTTATCGTATGGCGGTTTCCGAAACTATCAGACCATTCCTCCTTGCCCAGCGCGGACAGCGTCCGGGAAGCACTTATATCGAGTCGCAGTTGCGGAAGTCAGTGGGATTCCCGGAAATGGAAGAGGTTGCGGAGGCGCGTCGAACGGAACGATCCGGTACGCGGCGGAAAGCGCTCATCATCGGGGCAGGGCATGGCGGCCTGTTATCCGCCTCGAAGTTCGCCCAACGCGGAATCCATGCGGTTATTTTCCATGACCAGGAGTACCCCGGCGCAATGGGGGTCGATGCGGTATCACCCGTGCTTCACCCGGAGACGGTTGCCGGGGAGCTTAAATTCGCAATACGGACACTCAAGCATCCGCTCATTGACCTTGTTCCCGCTACACCCGTAACCGATCCGGAACGGTTGGCGACCGAACTGGGTGCCGACGCAATCGTTTTGGCGGACGGCTCACCGGAAAACAGGAAGGCATGGCAGTATGACGGGTTTCATGTCCGGACGGCCATGCAGACCATCCTGCCGTTTAACCGTTCGGTGAACAGGTCCGGAGGACTCGAGCATTTTTCCGTATTTGATGACGGCCGTCCCGACGCGATCCAGGGTGGCGGGAATGTCTCCCATGATTTGGGAGTTGCGCGCCGTCTGACACGTCTCGTTCTCCGTGCGGCAAAAAAGTACGGCATTGAGCCCGCAGCGATCGATCCGCGGAAGCTCTATGAGTTCGGTCTCGAAGACGCAGCGAAACTTCTTGGGATTGATTTGCCCCGGACAATCATTTATTACCGGAAGGGATTGGAACATATGAGCCTGGGGAAAGCCCGCACGCCGAAGGATACGGATGATACGGCGTGGGCGACGGAAATGCGCCGCCGCGCCGAAGAGATTTCCCGCCGGGACGGCATAACCATCATTCCTCACCATGATTTGACGAGTGCGTGGGGTCACCCTGAGGGTGCCACGGCCTTCGTCGAAAACGGAAGTTCTTCGGGCGAACAGACATTCAGTTCGGTGCACAGCGCAATCGCCTTCGAATCCCGACCGTTACCGCAGTTTCCCGTTCCTGCGGCAGTAGTCGGTATTCGGGAAAAGGGGAAGGGCGACCTGGGGGCAACCGGCGTAAGCGTCAGAACAAATCTTACCGATGCGTTTATGGCTTCCGTAGAAGCCGGGGAGGCCGATGCGGATGCATATGACCAATTCAAACGGGTGGTTTCTGAGCGGCAACAGGCGGCAGGCTATGATGGCGATCCGGTCCGGCTGGTTGTGGAACGCGCACCGGAACTCCTCGTTGATTCGCTTGCCCAAATATAAGGATTAGGGCGTTTTGTCTTCCGCGGGTTTTTTTAGGAGCGTTAATACCCGTTTGTGGATCTCCGGAGTGCGGCTGATGACGAACGGTATGCGATAACTATCCCCGGGATTTTTCTCTATGCCCCTGCGCACGATTTCGGCCCGGTCGATAGGATTGCCCTCGGCATCCGTGACGACGAATCCCAATGCTTCCGCTGCCGGCCCCCAGATGATGTATTCATACCAGGGGTTACCTTTGACCGGATCGATCATGGCGTCAATTTTCTCCTGCATCATGGAAAGGATGACATGCCCGCCGATGCTTTCTGCGGCCAAGACCGCCTCGCCGCTGGTGAAGAGGGGAAGGTCCCGCATTTTATACATCCTGCGGGTAAGTGTTGCGATCCTGATCGGGTCCGGCACCTCCTCAGATTTCCGTGTCGGCCTTTCGGGTTGGGATTCCCTCGCGTGGTCGATGAACATCATCGCATCGTCGACGAGGCTCATGACACCCATGGTCAGGAGCGTGCCGTTGCGGTCATAGACGGCAAGCCCTGTCGACTGGACGCGGTTACCCTTGGGGATGGCACTCGTTTCGTCCAACGGGTCAACGAAGATAAACCGTTCTGCATGCTCCCACGAGTCTTCGGCGGGTTTTACCGGCCGCCACCTGGCCTGTTCCTCCGTGCGGATCCACGTATTGTGAAGATTGGCAGAATTTTCTGCCAACGTATGCGCAACGGAGATGCCGACCATATCGATTGTCCGCTCGGGGTTGTACTCCCGGCCGCCCAGGGGTTGCAATAGCTCGGGATTCACCGCGTGAAGGTCCGAAAGCACGGGTTTTAACACGTTGCGGGTGGCAAGAAGGTAGGTGAGTACGAATTTGCCTTCCGGCGATTTGGCGATTCCGGACGCTTCCGCCTCCGTGTCGGCAAAGCTTATCGCATCCGGGATGCGGAGCATGACATCCCTGATCGCACTGGAGACTTTTGCCTCCTGATTTGCCCGCAGACGCGCACGTTCCGCTTGTACTGCCATAGTGGCGGTATTATACGCATATTTAGCCTATAGCGCAATCAGTGGCTGCTTGATGGTTAGTGATCCCTGGAGCGGATATTGCGTTCGCTGATCCTGGATCTGCCGCGTGGCCGGACTCGCTGCGATACGGCCCTTCGGGCTTCCCGTACGTCGCTAGTCGTGGATCGCATATCGACATCTTCGGGAAATACCTCGATTTCGATGCCGTAGCCAAGAGCCCGGCACGCGCCAGGATTCATATCGACCACATTCCGCACCGTTTTCGGACTCGCATTTACGGCTGCGGCGCCTTCTCCGGTATCCAGCACTTCGCCACGGTGGTTACTTAGGTATGCAAGGATTTCCTTAGCTTTGCTCATAGGTACGAAAAGTATTATACTACAGGCCTGTATGAAGCAAACAGAGCAATCAATGGGCGTACATCCCGATAGGCAGGCGCTTGAGCAGGCGCTTCGTGATGCCATTCCCGAGAAGGGGTACCGTCCGGACCGCACGCGTCAGGCGGCTATCTTTGACCGTATGGACTGGGCGACACTCAAGACCGAGGTGTTGCGGGAAGGATCGGAGGGGAAACAAGTCCGGGGTAAATTGTTTGAAATGTTCATTCAGAATGATCCCGAATTCGGGCAGCGCAGTCCGCTTGAGAAGGAGCTTCTGGCCCTTGCTCACAATCCCGATGCGTTCGGTCTAGGGCGCGAGCTTGGGTATCACAGGAATCCCGATTTGGCGTTCCTGATCGTCCAGAAGAACGACAGCATCGTCATCGAGGGGGTCGGAGAATCCAAATTGGGACTTTTGAATGAACGGTCGTTCAAGCAGCTGTCAGAGACGGGGTTTGCTGCGGGTGTGAAAGCTCTGGTTGACGTGGTCAATACCCTGTCGGATCCGGCAATGTATAACCTTGTGGAAGTAGCCCGCGCACGGGACGCGCTGCCGAAGGGCACGCCTCTGCTGACCATATCCCCGGAATTCTCCCAGCTTCTGGTCGTGCCCGCCAACAGGAATATCGAATGGAAATCGAGCCTGATTAACCGGCGGGAGTTTTCTGTAGAAGGCAGGAAGAAGTTTTACGATTTGCTGACGGATACCCGGCATGTGAATACCGCCAGGGCTGCATTTTCCACTTCGGAGGTTTCGGCCATGAGCCAGGCGTTGATGCGGGGTTAAATGCGGACGATACGAAGGACTAAATCCGATTCATTGAGTACATTTTATATATGAGAGCACTTATCCGGGGTATTCGCAGTAGTTTGGCACGACGCGGGAGAATGGCGGGGGCGGAGACGGAGCCTGCCGAAAGCGTATTGTCGTGGCGTGAGGTCCATGACGCAATGCTCAGGAACGGACCATTCGGCCGTTCGCATGAACTCGATGACGTGCATACGGCGCAGAATATCGAATTCCTTTCCCGTGCTCACGCGCTCTCCGCTTCGTCCCGGGACCTTCTTACGCGGCTATGTCAGTCACAGACAAGGAGCGATCGGGGCAGGCTGTTTATCGAACTGAAGGATTCAATGGAAACCGACCGGAAAGCATACGGAAAAGACAGTATTGATGAGTAGTCTCACTCGTCCTTTTCGTCCCGCGACATCCTCCGGTGCGTTAGCCGTGCACGCGTCCGCCTGCTCTCGAGGAGGTGCGGGCGCGCACAAGAAACTCTCCACGACTCATCGCCTTCCAGGCTCCGCTCTTCCCTTCCGTGCGGACTCAAACGTCCGATAGCAGCTCCGAGGTGGTGTTTGTCGATTTTTCCTTCTTCGGCATATTTCGTTTCCTGCTGCATTGCTGCTGACTTCTGGCATAAAACGCCGGGAATAACGCCGCAGCCGTATTCGCTCTCGCAGTTTGCATTCGCCCGAACGCGCGGTGCGCGGAAGGATTTCATAGTGATACGGCCAATAGTAGAAAATACAAAGTCTAATTGCAAATCGTGATAAAATAAACGATATGGTTCATGCGAAAGCCAAAAGTATCACAACGAGGGAACGGCTTATTCCGGTAAACGACGTGCAGACGTTGGTCGTTCCTCGGCAGGGCAAGCCGTCGATGCACGATGGTCCCGCACGGGCAGGTGATGTTGAGGAAGGAAGGGGTATCGTCATGCTCAACTCGAAAATCCTGGACGGGCATGCACTTGTCGTGGGTCAGGGAGTCGATATGACGGTTCATCGGAAGGGAAAAGAGCCTCCCGAGCGTGTGGGGCGGTTCGGCGCGATGTTGCATCCGGGCGACCGCGTTGATGTGTCGCGGCCCGGGAGAGGCCGCTCCCTTGCGTCGTTCCGCCTGCAGTAATACGTCCCGTACGGCTTCGTGCATGGTACAATACCCCCATGTCTTCACAGGATCACATCCGTAACTTCGCAATAATCGCGCACATTGATCACGGCAAATCGACACTTGCCGACCGTCTGCTGGAGATGACCGGCACCGTTGAAGCGAGGCAGATGCAGGAGCAGCTCCTTGATAGCAATCCCATCGAGCGCGAGCGGGGGATCACGATCAAGCTCGCACCCGTCCGGATGCAGTGGAAAGGCTATACGCTTAATCTTATCGATACGCCGGGACATGTAGACTTCGGATACGAAGTTTCCCGGAGTTTAGCCGCCTGCGAGGGTGCGATCCTGGTTGTCGACGCGACACAGGGCGTTCAGGCGCAGACGCTTGCTAATCTCCATCAGGCCCGCCTTCATAACCTCACTATCATCCCGGTGATCAACAAGATCGATATGCCGCACGCACGGATAGAGGAGACGAAGAGCGAGCTTCGCGCGTTGGGATTTGCGGATTCCGACATGCTTGAAATATCCGCAAAGACGGGTGTTAATGTCGATGCGGTACTTGCCGCAGTCATCGACCGCATACCGTCTCCCCGCGGCAACCCGGAAGCGCCGCTCCGCGCTCTCGTCTTTTCTTCCCATTATGATGCGCACCGGGGGGTTGTGGTGTTTGTGCGGATTGTTGACGGGTCACTTGCATACGATCCGCATCTTCGGATCCATTTCATGGCGACGAATGGGGATAATGCGCCTATCGAATTGGGTATGTTCGCGCCGGAAATGCGGCGGACGGACGCCCTTGCTGCCGGCGAGGTGGGGTATATCGCAACCGGCATGAAGGACGTGAAACTTGCCAAAGTCGGGGACACCGTTACGTTCGGCAACATGTCCGGCACGAAGCTCGAACATCTCCGCTCCGCGCGCGACCCCCTTGAAGGATATAAGGAGCCTAAATCAATGGTGTTTCTGGGACTTTTTCCGATGGCCGCGGACGAATACCAGGATGCGCGTGATGCGATGGAGAAACTCAAGCTTTCCGATAGCGCATTTACCTTCCGCACGGTGAGTTCGCTTGCTCTCGGGAACGGTTTCCACTGCGGATTCCTGGGACTTTTGCATGCCGAGGTCGTCCAGGAGCGGATATTACGGGAATTCGGGTTGACGATGCTGGCAACCAGCCCCTCCGTTGAATATCGCCTGACCTTAAAAGCCGGCGTCGAGTACGGGAAGCTCGGGTTTACGCAAAACCAGATAGTCCATCGTACGCCGCATGTGACGGTTGCCATCCAGTCAGCCGCTGAATTGCCGGATCCCACATATATTGAGGAAGTGAAAGAACCGATCATGCAGGTGTCCGTCTATACGCCCAAGCGGTTTGTTGGGGCGGTCATGCAGCTTGCGCAGGAGAAACGGGGAGAGTATATGGACCTCACGTATGTCGGTGACCAGGCGCAGTTTACCTATCTTATTCCGCTGTCGGAAATGATCGTCGACTTTTTCGACCGCCTCAAATCGGTCACCGAGGGCTACGCGAGCCTCGATTATGAATTCTTCGACTGGCAGATCGTCAATGTCGCCAAAGTCGATATCCTCGTGAACAAGGAAAAAGTCGACGCGCTGTCGTTTCTGGTTATCTCCGATGCCGCGCAAATACGGAGTAGGGAAATCACCGAGCGTCTTGCGGACGTCATCCCGCGGCAGCAGTTTGAGATTCCCATCCAGGCGGCGATCGGGGGTGCCGTCATCGCCCGCGCGGACGTGAAGGCGTTTCGGAAAGACGTCACCAAGAAGCTCTATGGCGGGGACCGGACGCGGAAGGACAAACTTCTTGATAAGCAGAAAAAAGGCAAGGCGAAAATGAAGCTCATCGGCCGCGTGGAAATTCCCCAGTCGGCTTTTTTTGCCGTCCTTAAAAGAGGGTAGAATCCCGCAGATATTGCCGTTCGGGAGTATAATACGGGTGGTTTTTGTCCACGATGGCGAGATTATCTATCGAAAATAGCAGGGACGGTCGCGGGTTGCCGTTTGACGAAGTTTGGCGGTCCGAGTTGGGATCATACCACTTGTGGTTGCCGCCGGGTTTTTCCGTCCGGAGCACACTTCGTCCCGGCCGGCATACTGACTTCCGGCGGTATATAGAGCGCGCTGAGGAACTCGACATTCCCCAAACCCAGCCGATCGCGATTTACCATTATCCCAAGGGGATCAATTATTTCGTCGCGGATCCGTTCCTTGCAAGGGTCATGGGGTGGTGGGTTGCCGCTAATTGGCAACGGAGGGCCCTCCGGTTTATCAGCCACACGGGATGCGATCTCTATGTGGACGGGGTCCGGCATAAACGGGGTCAGATCTACCGGTTGGGAGCGGACGAACCCCGTCCCGTCCGGGTGCTCTATAATGATAAAATGGTCAGCGTATCCGTTCTGGGACTGGATCCGACCCGGGAGAATATGAACGAAAGCAGACTCTGGGCATTCGCCATGAGCGGGCTTGGCCGCAAAGCAACCTCCGCTTGAGGGTAATATAATCCTATAGTATAATACTTACTTATGCCAACATTCAGTACAGAATACGTGCGGATTCCGCACCGGGATTGGCGTATCGACCGAGGATTCCATATCAAGCTGGGTAATTTGGATCCCGCCCTTGTCGATCCTGACAACGAACCGATCATGCGGTTTCCGAGAGGGGTTATTTTGCGTGGCGACCGTGCCCGCGAAATACGTACGCCGCTCCACTGGCTGAATCTCGTGGATACGCTCGTGGAGGCGGATGAACTCGTGTTGACGACCGGCAGGGGAGTCCGTCTGGATGGCGCAAAGCGCATGGTCGTCCGCATTGATGATACGGCAGCGGCCCAACTTGCCGGATTGTTTTATCAGGCACATGGGAGAGTCATTCTCGGGCCGAACGGGAAGGGAGACAGTTTCAAACTGAACGGGTACGAGCGTACGGATCCCGTGATGATCCCCATGTTTCCTGACCAGCAGGTGGTTTTCGAATCCTCGGCGCTGACGTTTGCAGGACTGACGGAAATGTTAAAGAAAACCGGGATAACCATCCCGATAACAAGCCTGTACCGGTCACTGAGGGGGTTACGCGATACGGATCCGGTCCGAAAATGATGAGCGTCCCTGTGGTATGATGCAACGTATGGAAACCCACCGCCGTTTTAATCCCGAGACCGGCAAACCGTTGCCGGTGACCCCGCGTGAGTATATGCTCAAGGACCGGCATGAGACGAAAGCATTTTTGGCCCCCCTGTCTCGGAAAGAAAGACTTGACCTCCAGAAGGCGGTTTCCGCGGCAGTCATAAAGATGCCGCTTGCCGAACGTAGGAGCATCGCCGATGCGCTGGTGACCAAGCTCGAGAACCGCAGGAATACGTCGATTGCGGATATCCTGGAACTCACCTGGGCCCGGACACATCAGGCGCAACTCCATTTGCCTGAGAAGAAGCCGATATTCTTCCGGAAGTTGAGGACCCGCGAAATCAAACTCCCGACATGGCTCGGGGAAGCCAAAAGCCCGTATCTTATCGCCACCCGCTAATCGTCGGAATCGTTCTTGGATTTTCTGCCCCGTTGTTGCCTGAGCTTCTGTCTTCGCCGTTCTCCGCCGAAAAGGTCAAGGAGCGACTGTCCCTCCGGTAGTTGGTAACGGGTTTCCCGCCACGCCCGGTCCCGTGTGCCCCGCAGCAGACTTCCGGCATCGGAGTCTCCGTCCAGCACTTCCAAGTCGCGTTCTTCATGGAATTCCTGGATGAGGCGCCGTTCCGCATCGGTCATTTGGGTGATCCTGATGATTTTTTTGTTCTCTTTGGCCATAGGCAAAAATTATACGAAGCAGTACAGGATTCCGGCAAGTCCGGAAATTGTGGGATGTTATACAGAGTTGCGTCTTATCACATTGCGCATATTGACATCGATATTTCTTATAGCGTAGCGTAGGAGTAAGGAGTTATATGGCAGTACACGGCAGGGCGTTTTCACCACTGTTCCTTGTCCTTTTCCTCGCAGTTTCCTTCGGAACAGGACTCATTTTCGTCACCGCAAGCCAACAAAGCACGGAAGGCAGGTCAAAAGCTTCAGGATTTGGGCCGTATGTAACGCCGTTGGCAAGTCCGACAACCAACCCATGGGACGAGTGCATGAGATGGCCTGCGGAACATTTTGGAGATGACGATTACTGTCTGAGTACCTACCGGCAGTACAAGGAAGCAATGGATGCGGACTGGCGGTGTAAGCAGAAATGGCTTTTCCTTGGTATGTGTAATGACGGCGAGCCGCCGATAGAGTTGCCGAACGCACCGTTTCCAACGGGTTCGCCAAAGCCCTAAGCGTTGTCCGGGTATGTATCCGCTTGACGTTGCCGACTGTCCTGCCTACACTCAATAGTGTATGACTGGCTCAGGGTCAAAAACGCCATGGCTCCTTTTCCTTTTTCTCGCTGTCACCTTCGGTACCGGCATGGTGCTGGTGATGGCGACCCGTAACAATACGGAGCTTCGGAGTCGCGCAACGTATATAACACCGGCTACATCGCCGACGGTCCGGCCGTCAACAAGTCCCCGGCCGAGCACGAGCCCGTCTCCGTCGCCGACCAATCCGCCGAATCCGCTGGAAGAGCTTTGTATCCTGTTTAAGATCTGCGCGCCGCGGGGATCCGTCATCCGTCCGGAGAATCCGCAGGAAACCGGGTGCGAAGGCGGTGGGGGATGGTATACGCCGGGCGGCACACTCATCTGCGATGAGCCGGAGCCGTCGCCTTAAGAATGCTGCGGAGTCACAAGCCTTCGCTTCGTAATCCGTTCGACCGCCCCGATGAGAAGCTTCGATATTCCGAATAATACGAGATTGATCGCCGTAACTAACCCCAAACTCGTCGTGACACTCTGGAGAAACCGGGCGAGGTTCTGTTCCATCTCCACAGTTAGGCTTACCCTGATGCCCGCGATATAGGCCGCCGCAGCAAGAAGCGCCAATACGATCACCACCGGCCAGAATCCTTCGAGGTCCTCAGGACTCGAAAACATCGTATTGGAAACGGCAAACAGGAGATAGAACAGGCCGGCAAGGATAAGCCAGGTTGCGGTATCGAAGGTGGCAAACCGCGGGACGAAAGAGAAAAGCAGGAATTCTTTTTGCGGGAGGGGATTGGGCAGCATGCCGCCTGAGGGGGTGACCGGGGGATAGAGAAGCGCCGATACGAAGTAGGAGATGACCCCGAGCATAATAAGTCCGACAACAACCGGTGCAATACCGATTGCAGACCTTCGGATGGGATCCGTTTGTGCGATCGAAACGCTGCCGGTCCTTACTTGGGTTTTTTCGATACCTTCGGGAACAAGCGTCAGTCCGCTTGTATGGACCCCCAGCACTTCGGCGGTAAAGAGGTGGGCAAGTTCGTGGAGTACCGTTCCGGGGAAAAACAAAAACGACAGGAATCCGATGCCGATGGGGCGCGAGCGGGTCAGCAAAAAAATGGCGACAAAAAGATTCTGTGTCAGCCTGCGGGAAAGAATATACAGGGCGATAAGTTCAAGCACGATAAGCAACACAAACATGCTAATGTCCTCCGCCTCCGCCCTCGCCGAGCGCGATTTGGGAAAACGCGATGATCCCGAGCATGAGGTACATGATCCCCATGTAGGCCTGTTCGCCGAAGCTTGCGGGGGGAGCCTTCATTTCCCCGGACTGGATTTTCGTAAACATTTCCGCGATCTTCTTCTTGTTTTCTTCCGTTTGCGGCAAGCCTGCCAGATCAAGAATGATACCGGGACGGGACAGGTTAAGCGACGTCATATTATCTTGTCCGGTCAGGTCTTTCCATACCATTTGAGCTAATTCGTTGTTCGTTTGCATCATTTGGGAAACGGTTGTTGCCGCTCCCTTCTCGCCGGAGCGGACGGCGTCTATTGCTTCGTTGGGGATAGGCGTATCCGGATGGAGCTCGTTGTAGGAAGTAAGAATGCCAAGTACCGCACTTTCAGAGGGATTGGGTTCCGGCAACTTCATATCCTTGATTTTGTTTTGGAATTCCAATAGTTTCACCTGTTGTTCCGGCGGCAAGCCCTCCGCGCTCATGGTGAGGATATTCCGGAGCGCGTCAGCCTGGACTTCTTTTCCTAAGGGAGTATCAGCAGCCTGGGTTGCGATAGCGTTTGCGACGAGCCGCATGTCCTTGAGTTCCAGAAGGATGGCATTCCCTTCCTCAAGAAGCGCCTTCATCGCTTCGTTACTTGGGAGCGCTTCCTTTTGGGGTGCGGTCGCCTCGGTAACGGGCACACCCTTGGCGATTTGTTCGAGCGTACCGCGGGCCGCTTTCAGCCGTTTGACGTCGGTGGGCTTTTTCAACAAATGTTCGGCTGGTTTTGTCGGTAGCGGCGGTTTTGTTTCCGGTGGGCGGATAGGCGGTGAAACCTCGGTCATACGAGTAGTATAAGCAAAATGCTTTCGCTTTCACAAGGCGTTGCGGTATCATGGGGCTATGCGTGAATCGTCCGAATCACCTCAACCTCTTCCGAGACGGCCCGCGGGCGAAGCTATCATGTACGGCATCGGCAAGTTTATTGAAAAACGTACGCCGACTGCCAATGCCGAATTCATTGAGGGGATTATTGCCTCGCACGTCATTCCCAAATTATCCCCCAAACAGGTCGCATGGGTAGCAAAGCACCGGGATGCCGTCGAGACGGCTTGCGTCGTCGGCGGCGTAGGCATGACCGTCGGAGAAATTGCCCTGGCTGTCACAATCGGCGCGAAGGCGGTGAAGTTCGCGCGGGAACGAACGGGAGGCATGGTTCGCACGGTGAAGGTGCCCGTCCTCAGGGAGGTGCCCGGATCGCCCGTCGTGGACGCGACGCGAAAGACGATCACGACGACCGTTGCCGGCGGGCTGGGCGTTGCGGCACTTTTTGATAAAGGCATTCCCATGAAAGGCACGAAGAAGGTCAAATTCGTTGATTATCCCGATCAGAACCGGCCGTTCGGGTTTACCAAACGGCAGCTGTGGGAGATACACGACGAAATAGAGTCGCTGCAAATGAGTCATAATCCACGGGATCAGAAGCGGGCGGAACAGTTACTTAAGCTGCACCGGCAGGATTTGGAGCCGCTCGCCGAAGAGGAGGGCAAAAAACACGACCGCAGGATGCGTCAAATCGGCCGAGCCGTCGAAAAGCACTGGCAGGATATGGCCGATAAGGGTGACAAGACGGAGGATTGGGAAGGTATGCTCAAGGGATTACGGCAGTTCCGGCATTTGGAAAAGGATGGGGCGGAGCTTCAGTATTCCGGCGGCAATGAGGATGCGACCCCAGTAGACAGGGAAGCGCGGGTGTCTGAGGCGAAAGCCTATGAACGGCAGTATAACGCCAAAAAGAAAAAGGAGCAGCGGACCCAAGAGCGCAGACGCGCCCGGCGGATCGCGCTTGCTTCCAGTATCGGAACTTCGGTCCGCTGGAATAATCCCGAACTCGTGGGCTCCCTTGAGGAAGCCCGCCGGGGGAGAACGCCGGACGACATCGCGGCAGTCCGGGAGTTGGCCGGGTTACTCGACCGGATAGCCGGACAAAAGGAGAGCGATCCGTGGATTCGGAAACTCCTTGCTCATGCGGTTGCCGCCCGTAGGTTTCACGATCAGGATGGATTGGCATACGCGACGGAGCAGCTCTTAATCGGGGACGTTGATCGGGGACCGTCAACTTCCGTAAACGGGAGAGTTGCCGAGCTTGCCCGGTACTGGCGGACGATGGGCGTGCCGGGTCTTGACGTGCTCATGCCGGAAAGCAATCCCACGACGGATAGGCGCCATCTAATAATGATGATGGAAAATCGCAATCCTGCCGATATGGCGCACATTCTTCTTGAGCGTATCCGGCAAGCGTCGGATTTTGACGAGGATATGCCTTTTGTCGTCGGGGATGTAGCGCGTGAGGGTGCGACTGTCATGCGGAAGGATTATAAGAGCACGCTTCACGCCGCCAAATACGGGGTGCCGCACCCGTCACCGTCACTCCTCCATATGCTCCGGCGCGGGTACCGGTTACTTCTTTCTACGATGACGGACGAAGAGCGCGCCAGGCTCGACAAGCTTCGGGCAGAACGGGGGAATACGTACGAATACCGATTGCTCCCGGAGGAAGAGAAAGCAATAGAAAGAGTCGGCGTCTTTATCGTCCAAAATAATCCCGACGGGCTTTTGGCACCGGTTGTTAACGACCCCAAGTTTTCCGATGGGAGAAGGAACGATATCCTCACAAGACAAACGCGCGGCGTATTTGAAAAGATCCGCGGGATAGTAGCCGCCAATGAAGCGGATGACGCGAGGTGGAAAGAGGAATCCGATAGGCATCTTATCGGCAGTATCGTTCGGGATATGAGGAGGCAATATGAGGCGGATCCTGCCGGTATGCGGAAATTGCTGGAGCGGTTGGAGCGGCGGGGCGGGTGGGTAGAAAACCGTAACGGCCGCGCGATACCCAACGCGGAACTGTATACGCTCATGCGCCGTGCGTACCGGAATTATAAGATCAATGAGGACATGCCGTGGCAGAGAAGCGATGATGATGTCGCGCGGGATCTTGCCCGAATATTTGCCAATGACGGCGGTCCCGGGCTCTCCGAACTATTTGCGCTGTACAAATAAACGGCGTATAATCCGCTATAGGATATGGTAACAAAATCGGAGCGCGCCGTTGGAGTTAACCCGGCACACATAACTCATCAAACGATCTCCAAAGAAGGCGGGAGTTTCACAGTCGCCGTTAAGGATGAGTTCATAGCGCAGACATTCGGGCATATATTCGCCATCCCGTACGTGCATTTACCCTTGTGGACGCCCCATGCGATCGTCAGAAACACCCCGCCGGAGACGGTAGAGTACTTGAAGTCCCGGTGGAAGGATGTCCCGTGGAAAGGGGACGTCCTGGTTAGGGTAGGGCATACGTCGCTATTTGGGGATATCCAGCGGTCCATGGCTGATAAAAAGGATTTGTCCCACATGCCGCCCAAGTGGATGCGGACGCTCGTCCTTCCGTATACGCTGCTCCAGTCATTTTTGGGTAAATTCATGCGGCTTGACCACTACAATGCCTTCACCAATACCGTGCATGTCTTCCATGCGGACAAGGCCATGGGGATGGGGCGGATTGCGCAGGCACACTGGTTTGACCAGATGGATAGCGGGTTACTTAAGGGTGTCACCAGGTTTGCCCAGGCCCTTGTTCCGCTTGTGACATCGGTGGTTGAATGGAAAACATTCGAGCACGCCATGCCGAAGTTTACAACTGACGCGGACCGGAGAAGTGCTTCCAAGATTTTCGAGCCCTATTGGGGGAAGGAAACCATGCTTTCGGTTGCTCCCTGGGTTGGGACGTTTATCCCACCCGTCCCGGGTGCGTTGTTTGGGTTTACCGAAGCGGCATATTTCGGCGGACTTGCCGGCGGTCATTTTATGGCACGCGTATATCCCAAGCAGGAAGAGCGGTTCGGGTGGGTATTTGAAGGAATGCGGCCGGAATTCTCGCCTCGTGCAATGCCCCCGGAAAAACGATAAGATGGATAGGAAGGTATATCCTATGGACTACAAACAACTCTTCGAACGGTGGGTTACACTCACGACATTACCCGAGGATGACCGGAAGGCGTTGGTCGGAAGGATTCACGAAGAAGTGACGAGCGGTGTGCAGGCACTCGCGGGATTGGCGCTTGCGGAAGTGAAAAAACAGCTGGAGGACGCGAAATTCGGAAAAGCCGATGAATATCTCAAAACGATGGCGCCGGTGCTGGCGCTTTCCGCTTTCGACGGGTATCTCCTGTCCCTGATGGAACGGGGTGTTAATCCCGAGAAAGAAGATCTGACCGGTAGGGAATCGACCAAAGGCTTGGGGGAAAAGTGGTCCGAAGGCTACGGGAAAGACCAGAATGCCCCGTATTTGGAGATGACCGATCCTATCGTCGGGCTCATTCTCGCGAAAATGTATGAGCTTCGGGTCAACCAGTTGCTTTCGTTCCACCCGGAGATCGTTGAATTGCCGTATAAAGTTACGGAGAAAGTGCACCAATACGTCGGTTGGGCAGTCCATCAGGGATACATCATGGGTGTTATGGAAACGGAACTTGCCCGTGCCTAAGCCTGGCGGGTAATGGGGTGTGCACCGGTCTGGCGCCACGCGCCGTTATCGAAATGGTACTGGCGTTCCTTAAACTCCAGGATGGGATCCGAGACAAGGCGGTAGGCAAGATCCTTCACCTTAAGCGCCGTTCCTCCGTCTTTCTTCGTCAAGCGTTCCATATAATTCCTGATGCGGAGATTATGCGCCTCCGGATAGACGACGAGGAGCGAGTCACCGGCTTTGAGATTTCCGCGGGCCACATTCCGGTCAATGTTCTGAAGCAGTCCTTCGGCAATCACCAGGCGCCGCGCATCTTCCAGGTGGAGTTGAAATCCGTCAAGCGCGGAGAGGTTTTTCGGGTCATAGATACCTTTTTTCATGACCTGCATGAGGAGTTTGGAAAACCACCAATACATCGGGATGTCCCCGCCGAGCTTCGTATAGCGGCCTTGGGTATCGATGCCGCGGTTGGCATACGACACGTCAACGGACCTGCCGATTGACCGGCCTATGACCGTTTCCGCAAGGACCGCACCGTCCCGAAGGAGCATATATGTGGGCTTATTGGCGATGTCAAAACAAAGCGCCGGCTTGCCGGACTGTGCAAGGGATTCGGTAACCGTTTTTCCGAAATACAATCGGCGCTTATATTGGTTCCGATAGTGGGCGCGCCCCTTTAGATCCTTTTCCTTTGCCGGACTCGTCACTTGTTTTTCCAGATACCCGCCGAGAATGGGAACGGCTTTCGCGCGGGCGGCCAATTCCGGTGTGAAGTACTCGACAACGACTCCGGAGACGTTTTTGCTTTTGAGAAATTGCTGCATGGTGGTGTCGGCAACCGGCTCATGCACCCCGTCCCAGTCGACTGTCAGTATGTTGACACCTTTGTAGCGGATGCCATGGACGCGCTTGTCGATCCATTCCGCCTTGTCCCTGGGTAATGCCGGATTTTTTTCTCCCAGGACGGCACTTGCTGCCGCGTTTACCTCACGGGAGGTGAGGGGAGTGGCGACGGGATAGCCACCGGTTTCCTGCCCATGCATGCGGGGCGCCGCATTGAATTTTCCGTAGAATACTTCAGGCATACATATAGTATAGCGTGGATTATTACGCGCCACCAGATCCCGGTGGCGCCTACCCGTCCGGGCAGGTAAGATGGGTGTATGCCGGAAAAGGTAATAGGAGCCCATGCCAAGGATATCGTCCACCAGACATTCACCAAGGAAGGGTCACTTACGGTTACGTACAATAAGAAGGACATTGTCGCAAACACAATCGGTCACGTGTTGGCCGTCCCGACGACCCATACCATCCTTTGGACATGGGGGAGCGCCTTCAAGCACCCCTCTAAAGAGCTTGCTACCCAACTTTTCGACCGCTACAAGGACGTGCCGTGGAAGGGGGACGTCCTGGTCCGCGTCGGGCATTCATCAATCATCGGGGACATCCAAAGGATGCTTGCCAGGAATGAGAAAATCCGAGGCCGGCCATGGCTCCTTAAGGATAAGCCCGGCCGGTTCATAGAGACGATCGGGAAAGTGGGACTTTCCATCCTCGAACTGTTCAGTCAAACGACCGTCGTCGGAGAGGCGGTGCTTGCGAAGCTGTTCCGTATGGACTTTTATAATCCGTACTCCAATACGGTGACGGTGTATCATCCGAAGCTTGCCGCCGGGATGCATGAGTTAGGACACGCGGAGTACTTCAATAACCAGGTCGCACCGAGGAACCGCCTGGGCGTCCTTATTTCCCGTTTCCCGGAGCTCATCATCAACAAGAATATTTTTTTCCATGTGCCGATTGTCGAGCCGTATCTGGAGTACCGGGCATCGGCAAACGCGATGAAGCATTTCAAGACCGACGAGGAACGACGCGAGGGGCTCAAAATGCTTGAGGGCGCCTGGAGCACCTATGTGTTTAACGACGTATTGAACTGGATGCTTGTGCCTGAACCGCTCCGGTCCGCAATCGGTATAGTGTTAGCGTATCCCGCATCGGTGACGGGGCATCTCATGAATAGGTTGTATCCTAAGAAAGACCAGCGCTTCGGGTACATTTTTGAGGGGAAGAAGAGTGCCGCGCATATGAAGCTGGAACAGAAGACAGGTACGCTTGAGAAACCAATTGGCAAACCGACGGTCCGGGTTGAGCCCGGACCTCCGAAGAAACGGGAGCTTACGGCTCACCAGGTCCTTGTTGCCACCGCCAAGCCCGTTGGTCCCAAACTCGTCCCCGAGCAGCGCCTTTTCCACACGACTCAGCACGAAAACGGCAAGCAGAAGAAACACAGTAACTTCAACCGCGTCACCTTTTAGCTTCACCGGATGCCGTATAGTTTCGAATCGAAACGAGCAACGTTCCACGGGCTTCGAGCACGTGGAAAATGCTCGCCCGGAGCGAAGCGGAGGTGAGAGAAGCTCTATGTTTCGTTAGAAACCGTGGGCTTCAGCCCACGGAGCTTTATACTTGCAAACTGTTTGTAATCCCTGGTACTATAAATATCCGTGGTCCGGGGTCATAGATCTTGGACATTTCGGCAAAACCCATTTCATCTGTTTTTTTCTGCGCATACGGCGGGATGATTCCAGAAGAAAGTGGGTTTTCATTTTTCTTATGGCAGAGATCCTACTGGAAGCAGCGTCATCGTCGATGAATTCGGAAGCGACCGCCTTAAACGGCCCGGCTCCCGGTTATCCCGCCGGGCAGAAGGAGAATATGTCCCGGCAGGCCATCATGGAGCGGCGGCATCAGCGCGTCCATCACCGGACCATACGGTTTGCCATTGAAGGTCCCCATAATTCACAAAACGGAAGGCGCTATTGGTAACCATCCTTCTTAATTAAAAGGACCCACTCTCTTAGCTCCATTGGGTTTCCCAAAGCGAGTAAACTGCCATCCTCCGCTCATACCGGCCGTGGGCAATGAGAATTTCCTCCTCAAGGTATTTCCTGCGCTGGGCAAGTGCCGTGTCTTCTGCGGGATCAGTTAGGGTGGAAGAACCGTCTGATGGTACATCGTTCATCGCATCGAGTTCATGTCTGGCGCGTAGTCCCCGGATAATAAATCTTGGCCATGTCCGGATGGAAAGCCGTACCGCACGGGTAGATTTGCCTTCGGCGTCGACACACTGGTGGTCCCGTCCCATTGGTACGGGTCGGTAGTTGGTCTCATGAGAAGTCACGGGAGTAGGTATGGGAACGGTAATATCTTAAAAAAGTAACACTCGTTTATTGCCCTGAAATATATATAGGATATAAACAGTCAATAGGATTGTCAGACCAATAAATTCTAATAGTTGCGGCAGGAAAATAATTACTATTTCCCGTTCATTTCCCGAAATTTGCCATCCGTTCTCCCAATTGTTCACCATTTCGTGGGTAGATATTTTTTCGCCGAATACAAATGGAATAACCTTTTGCCATACCGGGCGACCGGTTACGTCGTACGCCGCCCACAGCGGATTGAATGCCTGGGAGAGGATTAGGGTCGACGCATTTTCGGGAAGCGTGACGGTGTACCAACCCGTATTCAGGTGTGTTATTTCGGATTGTTCTACCGGCCTTTTTTGAGACCTTGATGCCGGATTGCCGTTTACCGATGTCATAAGTGCGTCGTATGGGAGCGGATAAAAGTTAATATCGCCGACTTCGTTTGTCGTGGGTTCCGACCCGATAGCATCGTTTGTGAGATAGACGGTATACCCAAGGCCGTCCGGAGCGAGCGGTGGCAGGATGAACGTGCTTTCGGTCCAATTATCCGTGTCCGGCAAAAACGCCTCCAGCTCGATGTGTTTTGCCGTATTGTTGATGACGGAAAGCTGGAGCGGCCTTCCGGAAACATGCCTGGATGAAACGGTGATGACATATCCCTGTGCGTGAGGGAGTGCGGCATCGCCTAATACGGCGCAGGCACGCTGGTCCGTGCTTGAAATCCGCAGTGCCGGATTACCCCGGGGATCTCTGACGGATTTCGTTTGAACCGAGCCAAGTTTTAGCACTCCGCATGGATTGACTGCTGACGTGATGAGCATTCCGCTCTGTTGAGTGCTAAATGCCGGTGCCGTCGTGTCGAGGGTAGCCCGTATGCCCGCGACCTTCGAAGCGATAACGAGGGAATCTTCCGTTTGTTCCAATGCAAACTCCCGTTCTCCGACGGCACGTTTTGTGAACAGGGACCGGAAGGGGAACAGGATAGTTGCCGCAGGGTCGTAGGTTTGGGATACGCGGTAGTCGCCAACAGTTCGGAATGCAACATCGGAATCCGTCCAGGCATATGGCGGTGTCACCGCCGGTAAACCGTTTGCTACCCGGATGTGGGAAACGGTTGCCTGCGTACGCTCATAGACCGTGATAGCACCGGTTGTACCGATTGGCTTGATATCGGGGAGAACGGCAAGCAAGGACTTGGTTTCCTCAAGAAACAGGGACCGGTCATGGCTCGGTGCGGATAGATACCCGTCAAGGATGACATACCGGATGTCATATTTGGTAAATACTGCCTGTAGGGCTTCGGTATCCTTGCTGTAGATTGCCCGTGAGAGTTCCCAGTAATAGTTTTCGTTGACGTTGCTCCAGGGGTCGAACGCGCGGTCCATCAGGGGTTGGGGCATACCGTACCAGACGAATCCGCTGCCGACCGCCCCGAAGCGGTAGTGCTTCCAGCTCCAGAATGAAGGCTGCGGCAAATACGCCGTCCGTCCGTAATGATCCTGTTTGTCCATGAATGCAAATAGTGAGAGATAGTCTATGGGGAGCCGCACCCGGAGCGCGTCATAGAACAGGTGGCCTTGGAATAACGGAACGGCGGAGAAGAATATGGCGCCCATAAGGATGGCGCCCGCCCCGATTTCCAGGTTAAGCCTGGATGCGTTGCGGATAACCAGGTGGACGTATCGCCATCCCCACATAAGCAGGATGGTCCCGGAGAATCCGAAGAGCAGGCTGAATTTGGTGAACGGGAAGCGGTAGGCCTCCGCAAAGAGCGGCACGCGGTCGCGGAGAAATCCCATGGCGTCAGAAAGGCCCGGCGTATTATTGGCAAGCATAGCGACACTGCCCATCCACATAATCAGGAAGGGGAGTGTCAGAGTCCGGCTTGGCTTATGAAAGAGTGCGCTGCCCGTTCCGATGAGCATCAGTACGGCAAACGCCCATGCAATTGCGTTCCCTGCGGGGGTTGCGATCCACGTGCGCCATGCATACATGACATGGATCGGCATGCCGGCCTCATTCACGTCCTCGAAATCAAGCATGAATCCCCGGAGTGTCAGGACATTCCGAAGGTCGCCGAACGCCCGGTTACGTGCATACACTTCTCCCGAGCTCATTTGGTTGATTTTGGCGTTCTGGATGATGGCGCTGTTTACGGGGAGGTTAGTAACATACGGCAATAGCCAGAAGGCGTTTACGGCAAGGTACGTCCCCGCGGCGATAAGGAGCCGTTTCCAATGACGTTTCCCGTTTTCCGGTATGCCTCCGAGTGCTCCCGTTGCCATAAGGAGGAGGACTGTGGGCAGGATAAGCGTCGGGATAAAGTACTGCGGAGTCGCAAAAAATGATACGGTAGTAAATAGTAAAATAGTATTTCGAGATGGTCGTTGGAGATATAACATCAGGCTATAGGTAAGCCATGGCAATGCGGCAAAATGTACGGAGAATGCCTCAAGCGGCGTATAGAACATCTGAATGGTGATAAGGTTGAGGCCATAAAAAAGCGCGCCGACAAGCGGCATAATCCCCCGTTTGGGGTACATGAGACGGGAAAGCAACGAATACATTCCCGCCATGCCCAGGAAATGCATAAGGAAATGGAACGCATACCGCAGTGCGTTTTGTGGCAATGCGAAGGAAAGGAGCCATAGGAACAGGGTATGGACAAGGTTCGCCGCATGGCCCATGCCGTCCGGCAGGCCCACGCCCCGGTGTTCCTGCCAAGCGCCGAAGATGTTGGTAATAAGCGCCTGCGGGAAGTTGAATTCAGGCATCACGTTATCCCAGCCCAATAGGTACGTGCCGGGA
Organism: uncultured Gammaproteobacteria bacterium; assembly: GCA_964533995.1. Taxonomy (GTDB): domain Bacteria; phylum Patescibacteriota; class Microgenomatia; order UBA10105; family UBA927; genus UBA927. Next base: position 1,978 of record CAZHOQ010000006.1, on the reverse strand, counting down.
CGGTAATTAGTGATAGCCAGGATAACTTCTACGGCAAGGAGGACCGCAACCGGCGCGATGCGCTTGAGATCATGCCAGGAAAAGGGTCGCATACGATTTAATCTTCTCATACATCATCACCGGAAGGGGGAACGAAATCTTCATCGAGACCGTTTTGATTCCCCGGAGGTAATAGAACATTTCCTTGAGTAACGCTTCCGGAAGCAGTGTCACGACCAGCGCCTGCACCAGCATGACCGGGAAGACATAGAGCGGCGCCTGGTAATTGAGTTTCGTAATTGCCTCTATGCGGATATTGGTAATGGTCCAGAAATGCTTCTTCAGATGGTTAAGCGATGAGTTTTTCCCGTGGACGCGGTACTTAAGAAGCGCCTCCGGGAGGTTGGCAAATGTGCCGTACGGCATGAGCTTGAAGAACGTGTAATAGTCGTCATTGACGCCGTATTTGGTCGTATACAAGGCTGCCGGATTGGGCAGAAGGTTCCGGTTGAACATGACTGAGGGGTGAACGAGCGGGTTCACCACGGCAAACTGTTTGTAGATTTCAGAAGAGGCGGTCGGCAGGGTCTTTTTCCCGATGATCCTGCCGCGGCCGTCGATAATGGTCGCCTGCGATCCGACGACGACCGTCCCCGGATTGGCTTCCAGGTATGCAACCTCTTTTTCGATACGCGTTTTATGCGCGATGTCATCGGCATCCATCATGGCGATGTAGCGGCCTTTCGCTTTCGTGAGCGCGAAGTTGGATGCGATAAACGCGCCTTCGTTTGTCTTGAAAGTATATAGTTTGATACGATTCGGAAATCGTTTCTTATACGCTTTCAACACTTCTTTCGTTTTGTCCGTCGACGCATTGTCCACGATAAGAAGCTCAAGGCGTTCATAGGTTTGACCCATGATGCTTTCGATGGCTTCTCCCACGTAGGGAGCCCCGTTGAAGACGGGCATGATGACGGATACCAATGGTTGTTTTTTCATATTCATATTGGCCTAGCCCCGCAGCCCTGCCGAACCGCAGGGCTAGACCTTTGCGAGTGTTGTGCACTCCCTGCGCCTTCGAGATTTCTCTCGAAAGAGCGGGGAGAGGCATATGGATGCAACGCGGGTAGCGTTATTCGGACGAAAATCGTCCAAATTCTCTCTTGATGGGTTTGTACAGGTTCCGTTCTCAGGCGGAACCTGTACGTTGTTGGAAACAAGTCCGTCTCCCATCGAGACGGACTTGTTTTGGCCGCCATAGCGACCCCGTTAATCGCCGACGTGCATGGGCACGGCACTGTGATTGCCACCTTCGCTGAAGGTGACTTCGAGCCAGTCCAGCACTTCCTGCGCGGTGGGTCCGTTCGGAGCGGCTTTCACGGTCGTGATGGTCCGGGCTTCATAGTTCAGGATGTAGACCGGAATCTCATCAGAGGGCGGCATGGAGCCGTCGGTAGCGGCGCTTGCGCGGCGGAGTGAGTCAACCTCGGCAGGGTCAGCCCAGGCGGCGACTTCAGCGGGTGTTCCGCAGAAACCGCGACCGGCGAGACTGAACAAGCCTTCCTTGACATGCACACCCCAGACGGGTCCCAGCGCGGGCGTAATGACGATTGCGCGGCGGAGTCCGGCGAAGCCATCACCGACCCATGCAAGATGCACGACGTTCGCGCGGGCGGCTTCACCCACAGGCAGGCGCGTCAGCGCGCTGTCGGGAGTGTCCACCTGGTCGGATTGCACCATTTCACCGTCGCGGCACGCCGCAGCGGCGCTGGGCGTCGGGTCGCCTGCGGTTTCACTGCCGTTCTTGCCAGTTTCGACCGGTTTGGGCGCGGGAGCCGAGACGTTGTTCGGAGCCTTGCCACCGAGCACCTCAGCGCAATCAACCGTTTTCTGGTCAATCACGACAGTCTGGTCGCCGCGGTTGCAGGATGCGGTCGCCCAGGCGGGATAGGTCGTGGTTTCGGCTTCGGCGGGCGCGGCTTGCGGCGCGCAGGCGGAT
>CAZHOQ010000005.1:0-29426 GCA_964533995.1 uncultured Gammaproteobacteria bacterium | reverse complement strand
AGGCACTTCGAACGTCTGAAGTCCCGGTATCCCGTCCTTGCGATGGGGCGCAAAACTTACGAGGCGGTAAAGCCAGAGCTTACATTAACTTCAAAACTTCGTCACATCGTGCTTACCCAACGGCCGGAGGATTTTTCGGACGATACCGTACCGGGTAAACTGGAATTTACCGACGAGCAACCCAGGGAGCTTATAACCCGATTGGAACGTGAGGGTGTGCACGACATGCTTTTGGCGGGCGGGTCGGAAGTGAATGAGGCATTCCTTGCTGCCCGGTGCATCACGGACTGCATGCTCACGATCGAACCCAGGTTTTTCGGGACGGGAAACAGCCTGTTTTCGCATACGCATGTCGACATACGACTCAAACTGCTTTCTACGAAACGACTGAACGACCAGGGGACAATCGTGCTACACTACCTCCTAGAATATGATCGTCCGAACGATAAAAACGGATAGGATTACCGCAGGTTCGCATACCCTCCACCAGGTGTTGGATGCGGCCATACCGAGTATTGACGAACGGTCCATAGTCGTCGTGACGTCCAAAATCATATCGCTGTGCGAGGGAAGCGTCGTAAAAGTCGGGGACGCCACCAAGGACGAGCTCATCAGAAATCACGCACAATGGTACATCGATCCGGCTACCCATCCCTTGGGAATTACGCTGACCATTACCGACCATCTTCTTGTACCAACGGCGGGAATCGATGAGTCGAACGCGAACGGCTACTACATTCTTTGGCCGAAAAACGTGCACAAAACCGCACAGGAGATCCGCAGGCATCTAGCCGACAAATTCGGGGTAAGCAAGGTCGGCGTGCTCGTAACCGACAGCAAAACCACCCCGATGCGATGGGGACTGACCGGCATTGCGCTTTCCTATGCCGGATTTGCGGGGCTCAATGACTTTATCGGAAAGCCCGATCTTTTTGACCGGCCGATGGAAGTTACGAAGGTGAACGTTGCGGACGGGTTGGCTGCCGCGGCTGTGCTCTGCATGGGGGAATCAAACGAGCAGACACCGCTTGCCGTTATCACGGATGTTCCGTTCATACACTTCGACGCGTCCAAGCCGACGCACGATGAACTGCAGGAATGGCAGATACCAATGGACACGGACCTGTATGGCCCGCTTCTCAAAAACGCCCCGTGGCAAAAAGGCAGGGGATAGATTTGGTCGGGGCGGAGAGACTCGAACTCTCGACCTCACGCTCCCAAAGCGCGCACTCTAAGCCAACTGAGCTACGCCCCGATTCAAGCCTATTTTATCAGAATGCGGTACAATAATCTCGAATACTATGAGCGGACTGCGAAACATTCTTGCGTATAAGCCGGCAATCGACGAACGCATTCAGGCGGTTTTGGAAAATAAAGGAAATGAGCTTACTGCCATACACGCCTGGGGAAGTGACGCGGTTGTGCGCCTCAAGGAATTCATGGTCTCGGGAAAAACGATCCGAGGGGCCCTCGTCGTGTATACGTACACGAGGTTTTATCCCACGGCTGGTGAGCCGGTTTTTAGCGCCGCGGCAGGCATGGAATTTCTACATGCGGGGCTTCTTATACACGACGACATCATGGACGAAGACGCGCTGCGCCGTGGCCGGCCTTCGATGCACAAGCAGTATGAGTCCGTGAGGGACTCTGATGTCCGCTTTGGAAGAAACATGGCCATCAATGTCGGTGACCTCTGCTTCTTTATGGCCTTCGGATTACTACCACAAACGCTTGCGGCGAAAGTCGCATCGGAATTGCAATACGTGGTCGTCGGACAAATGCAGGATGTCGCAAGCATAGCCGACAAGCCGTATACAAAAGAACAAGTGCTGTCGCTGTACCGGTATAAAACCGCCAGGTATACGTTTTCCCTCCCGATGGCCATGGGCGCGATCCTCGCCGGAGCGTCCGCTCCGACGGTGTCACGGCTCGAAGCGCTAGGCGAACATATGGGATTACTCTTTCAGCTTCGTGATGACGAACTAAGCGACAGCGGCAACAGTGCTGTTACGGGCAAGCCGACCGGCAGCGATGAGAAGAATGCAAAGCTGACGCTTTCGCGGCTGCTTCCTGCAGATGAGTTCAAATCGCTTAAGGTCTCGCTACAGCAGGAAACACTTGCGCTCATCCAGGAGATTCCGTATTCCCCGACGCATAAATCGGAGTTAACCGAACTCATGCAGTTTCTTGTGACGAGGGATAAATAATATGAAACGGGCGTTTATAATCGTGCTTATCCTTATCGCTGGGCTGTTTGTCTATTACCGGCGGAATCCGCTGATTTCCAAAGTGCGTATCGGCGATAATACGTTTTACGTCGACGTCGCCGTTACCGAACCGCAAAAGCAGCTGGGATTGGGCGGCAGGGAAACCCTGGAAACCGATCACGGCATGCTGTTTGTTTATGACCATAAGGAGCAGTACGAGTTTTGGATGCGCGGCATGCTGATTCCCCTTGATTTTATATGGATCGACGGATCGAGAGTTGCCGATATTATGGAAAATATCCCGCAACCCAAGGCGGGCGAACAACCGCGCATCGTGAAACCTATTGCGCCCGTGGATAAGGTGCTCGAAGTAAATGCGGGTACCGTAAAGCGTCTTGGCATAACAGTTGGCGATACGGTGGAATTTCTCGATCGATAAACATATAATATAGATCGTCATTAGCCAAGTGTGCTGCCGGAGAAGCCAGGTTGATACCGATAAATAGGGCGCAATCCGTCGCGAGCGTGCCGGTTGCGAGTGATTAGCTCGCGACACAATGTGGGAAGGTAAGTTGGAAAAGGAAACGCTAGTTTCCTTTCCAGTAGATGCGGGTGTAGCTCAATGGTAGAGCGCCAGTTTTCCAAACTGGTGACGAGGGTTCGATTCCCTTCATCCGCTCCAAAAAAAGCCGGCCACCGGCCGGTTTTATTTTGGATTGAATGTGGATGATGACCTGATGGGTCGACATTCGGAGTATAAGAACACGAGCAGAGCGAGGCTCTTATACGACAGAATGGTGCGGAGCACATTCCCTTCATCCGCTCAAATACAAAATAGGCCGCAAGGCCCTATTTTGTAGTTGCACGTATGTGGATGATGTCCAGACGGGTCGACATCGATACGATAGTGCGAAAGCCACTATCGGCGTAGATGCGCGGGGCAGGGACCCCGCATTCCCTTCATCCGCTCCGAAACTTGCCCCGCAGAATTCCTCTTGATAAGATTGGAAATGCCAAGCCTGGCTTGGCGTCTTTTATATGAGCGACGAACCAAAGCCGGAAACCCCAATCGAGATCGTACCCGCAACCCAGGTTGAGACCCCAGCCGACGAACACCCGCTTACCCCGGAAATTGCGCGCCTTGTCGAAGAATACATCGAGGGGATCCAATCGGCCAAAAAGCCGGTTACGCCGATCCACGTTGACGAAATCGCCTCACATATCGCGAAATTCTATGAGCAAATCCGGAAGGTCATAGACTGGAAGGAAGATAACGTATTAAGGAGAAGCGCTATCGAACGGGCCCTGAAGCGTACGCTATTCCCCAAGCTAACGGGTGTCTCGTTACGCTCCGACATCGATACCTACCGGGTGGCATTTACGGTAACCGCTGACCTTATCCGCGGCGGCCACCTTCCCAATGACGAAATTCCTCAGGAGCAGGTTGAGCTCGTGGAAAACGTGCTCAAGAAATACCTGTACATCCAAAAGAACGCGAAATTCCCGACTTCTGAGCTTCTGCCGATCAAACGCCAAATTAACTTTACGTACTTCATCATTGAGCTTGCGGCGGTTGAAATCGAGGAAATCCTCACCAATCCGGTGCGCGAACGCGTCCTTTTGGAGGCTATGACCAATACCCTTACGGACCGTATCCGGATCCAACCGGAGGGCAAGATAGGGGACGACGAGAAGAAAACCCACGTGTTTATCGCGGTAAGCCGGACGCTCTTTGACCTGGACGACAGCTTCATCATCGCGCAGCTTCTGAAATTTATGTATCCGGACTGGTGGAGCCCGTCACCGGAACTCCTTACGAAGCTAGCAAGTGAGATTCCATCGATATGGCTCGAAAGCGACAAGGTACTGGAACACCCCGTAAGCCGCCAATTGTATGCCATCGCGGAACGCATCGATACGGTCTTCATGCTGATCGGGGATATTTTGGAAACGCAGAAGGAGAATCCCAAGAAAGTCAGAGAAATTTTAGGGGACAAGGAAAAACTCTCTCTCGCCATTATCGAAGCCTATGACAAGCGGTATACCTCGCTCAAAACGCGGCTGATGCGGTTGGCTATTTTCTCAACCCTCTCCGTATTTCTCTCAAACTGGGTAACTTTCTATATTGTCGAGGTGCCGGCAGCCCATTTGTTTTACGAGGGATTCAATGTGTTTGCGGCAGTTGTCGATTTCGTCGTGCCCACGGTTGTCATGTTTGCGCTTGTATCAATCATCCGTCCGCCACCCGTAGAGAATCGGGAGTGGGTGCTTAAGGCGGTGTACCAATTCGTCTACCGCGACGAAAAAAAGAAGTTGTATGACGTCTACCTTGCGCGCAAACGGAATGCCATGTTTAAACTAATCGTCGGACTTTTGTATCTCGTGCTTATGTTCGGCGTGCTAGGCGGTGTCGGGTACGTCTTCTACATCGCCAAGCTCCCCATTACGTCCGTCATATTCGACACGTTCACGATAGCCCTCACCTTCTTTGCCGCCGTCGGCATCCGGAATAAGTCCAAGGAACTTTCCGTCGACGACAAGTCGCCCATTTGGGAATTCTTCCTCGACATGCTATCGGTACCGATAGCCAGAATCGGTGCGATCCTGGCTGCAAAATGGAAGGAATATAACATTATCGCCATTCTCTTCACGTTCATTTTCGAAACGCCCATGGTGGTTATTTTCGACTTCATCGAAAACTGGAGCCAGTACCTCAAGGAGCGCCGCGCCGAACTTCATTAATGCCGGTTTGTTTAGTATAATTACGGCCAGAGCCCCTATAGCTCAATGGATAGAGCAGATCACTTCTAATGATCCGATGAAGGTTCGATTCCTTCTGGGGGTACAAATAACTTTCAAGGAAGGGAGAGTTTGCATGACAAAGACAAAAAAACTGCCGCATGAAGCACTCAGGGAAATGATCGATAAAGACTGGGCGCTGACGCTTCGCGCCGCTCAGGAGAAAGCAGACAATCCTGGGGGCGTGACCGATGCCACGATGGCCGAAGTCGGCAATCGGATGGCCCGCGACCGGGCTGCCGCACAAGGAGAACGCCGACAGAGGCGCCGCGGAAAAAGCCAAGAAGCCGCCTGATAGCAACCATGTTCCGACTGCTTTTATTACTTATAGCTCTTCTGATTATTCGGACCGGGATCGTACAGGCAAAATACGATCCGCTCGCGGTGCCGAATAATAAATACGGCATCCATGTTGTCGATCCCAATGACATTCCGGAAACGTCGGCATTGGTAAATTCTACCGGGGGTGACTGGGGATACGTCACCATCGTGATACAGGAAGATGACAGAAACCGCGAGAAATGGCAAAGTGCCTTCAATCAGATGCGAAGCCGCCACCTCATTCCCATCGTGCGGCTGGCTACCCATATCGACGGGGATTCATGGACGAAGCCATACAATGGATCCGCTAACGACTGGGCACGGTTTCTCGACTCACTCAACTGGCCGGTTGAGAACCGCTACGTCGTCCTTTTTAACGAACCGAATCATGCCAACGAGTGGGGAAAAAGCATAGACCCTGAAGATTACGCAAAAACCCTAGTACAGTATGCCCGGGTACTTCATGAAACGTCTGAGGACTTTTTTGTTCTGCCTGCGGGCTTGGATGTTTCGGCAGCCTCAGACGGACGGTCCCTGGACGCGCAAACGTATCTCTCCCGCATGATGCGTGTGGAACCAGACCTTCTGTCGCTTATCGACGGATGGACGTCCCATTCATATCCGAACCCCGCCTTTTCCGGATCTCCCTTAGGCAGTGGCCGCGGCTCGCTACGCTCCTATCAGTGGGAACTTGCAACGCTTCGGAATCTCGGCCTCAACCGTACGCTCCCGGTATTCATTACGGAGACCGGATGGGTGCATACCGACGGAGTTTCGCGCATCGGCAGCAACTTGTCACCGGAACGGGTTGCGGAAAACTACCGCATCGCCGCATCGGCCGTATGGTCGGACCCTTCGATCGTTGCGGTTACGCCGTTTGTCTACAACTATCAGGGATTGCCGTTTGACCACTTCTCCTGGAAAAAATTAGGGGCAAATACGTTCTATCCGCAGTACTTTACCTATAAGGAGATACCGAAGCTGTCAGGGCGGCCCGTACAGCGCGAGAAGTTTACGTTCGATACGTCGCTGTTCCCCAATGCGCTGGTAGCCGGTTCCACGTATGCCGTCTCCTCCCTAATGAAAAATGAAGGGCAGGGCATTTATTCCGAACGCGATAAGGAATACCGCATCGAGTTTGTTACGACGCCACGCATGCCGACGGTTACCGATCCCATTCCCGACATGGAGCCCGGCCAATTCGGTACACTCACAATGCACGTCGAAACACCAAATCTGCCGGGGGACTATCCCTATAAAGTGGAGGTGGTGCGGGGAGAGAAACGTATTCCGGTCGAAGAGGGGAAAATAACGCTTATACCCCCACCCTCTCTTGACCTCTCCGTCCAACTCGGATGGCGCACAGAGAACACCGCGCTCAATGCGACGGTGCTTGTCTATGACCACAATACCCTCATCCATAAATTTCAGGGCGTAGAAATACGAAACGGGAAGGGGATTGTCACGGGATTAAGAAACGTCGTGCCGGACTCGCTTTACCGGGTTGTTGTCTTGATTCCCTATTATCTGCCGCGGCAACGGGTTATCCGTCTGGGTGCGGAGACGACTGCTATCCGGTTTGCCCGGATGTATCCCCTGGATTTTGACCAGGACGGGGCGCTGACGCTCGGCGATGCGGTTTCCGCGTTCAAACTGCAGCCCAATTTCGTACGGTCCCTGTTTGTGCGGCCATAAAAATACCCCTTAAGGGGTATTTTTGTATGGTGAGCGCGGAAGGATTCGGACCTTCGACCAATTGCTTAAGAGGCAACTGCTCTACCGCTGAGCTACGCGCCCGATGTATACCTTGACCTCTGCGCCTCTGGAGGGAATCGAACCCCCATCACCTGTTCCGAAGACAGGCACTTTATCCATTAAGCTACAGAGGCCTGGGGTGACGTACGGGAGTCGAACCCGCCAAAACTTCCTCCACAGGGAAGCGCCTAAGCCGCTCGGCACACGTCACCAATGCCTCAAATTATAGCGCATTTAGATGGGCTTTGCATTACTGAGGGAACCTCCGTACAATGTCGGTATGAACGCATTTAACCTGGAAGAGCACCTCCGCCGCGAGCATAAACGGAATGCCGTCTCGGAATACTTACGGGAAATCGTTTACGGCGGCAATGACGGAATCGTTACGACGTTCGCCGTCGTATCGGGGTTTGCGGGGGCGCAATCCAATCCGATGACCAACGCGGTACCCGTCGTTTCCATCCTGCTTTTCGGCCTTGCGAATCTGTTTGCGGACGGGTTATCCATGGCGCTCGGAAGCTTCCTTTCGCTGCGAGCCGACCAGGATGTCTACAGAAGCGAAAAGGCGAAAGAACACCACGAAGTCATCCATGACCCGGAGAACGAATTTGAGGAAACCGTCGAAATCCTAAAGAGGAAGAAATTCACCGAACGCGACGCGCGGGCTATTGCAACGATCTACCGGAAGAATACTTCCTACTGGACGGAATTCATGATGAAGGACGAGCTGGAAATGCCGAATCCCGAGGGGGAAAAGCCGCATCTTATTGCGGTTGCCACGTTCATATCGTTTATCGTATTCGGCTCAATCCCGCTTTTGCCCTATATTTTCCGGATATCGGAAAACTCCTTCGGCGTATCGATCGGCTTTACGGCGTTTGCGTTGCTGACCCTCGGAGTGCTCCGTGCCTCCGTTACGAAACGCGTTGTCATCCGCGGTATCGTGGAAACCCTGGCGTTGGGGAGCTGTGCAGCATCCGCCGCGTACTTCGTCGGGACATTTTTCCGGCTATAACGCGCTATTTTCATACCTCATTTGACAGTGTTTTTTTCGTGTGTCAGTATCAATACATGGTACGAAAAATTGCGGTGGCCTTGCTGTGGTTTCCACTGACCCTCACGCTTCTTGCCATGAATCTTTCCCTGCTTTTTTCGCTGACGCGGAAGGTCGAAGCTAAGCCGGTCGCCTATTTGCCTCGGCTTTCTATCGCCGCGTCTTCCGTCGGGACGGAACAAGTCCTCGGCGCGAGCGTTGTCGCCGCCGATGCAAGGACGCTGCTGCTTGAGTCCTTTTTGAAAACCCACGGATCCCCGCTTACGGAATATGCGGGCTATATCCTGGACCGCGCGGATTATTACGGTCTCGATTACCGACTTGTCCCCGCAATTGCCATGTGTGAAAGTAACGTCGGTAAGCGTCTCCCAAGCAGCGATTCATACAACGCCTGGGGCATAAGCGTCGAAACGGGGGAAGTTAGCGGTGCGAAATTCAGAAACTGGATTTCCGCCATCGACTGGGTCAGCCGCTACCTCAAGGAGAAGTACTACGCCAAGGGCATAACGGAACTTACCGATATCGGTGCCATTTATGCGCCCCCTTCCGTTGCAAACGGAAATTCCTGGGCGAACTGTGTAGCCCACTTCATGGATCAAATCCAATAAGCCTCTCCCGTGGGGACATCAAAGGTTCCCTCTGGACGGACCAATCCGGCACCGTCTGATGGAAACTGGTCCCGCTTTCATTCCACATCAATGCATGCGTTCATTTATGTAATAAATGACGCTAAAAATAAAGCCTATAAATGATCTGTATTTCTTATTATGGCCTATTTATACGTAGTGAAGAAATATTCTGATATATCCCATAGGACTTGACAATGAAGGAATTATAGGCTATACTCCTTCCTTAGATCCTAAGGTGAGTGACCGCGTAAGCTGATCTTGCTTTAGGGTTATTTATGGCTACTCACCTGCCCTGAGTATCCATAAATAACCAGCCTCGAATTAGCCTTCAAGCTGCCCCGCCCGGCCTCTCCTACATTAGGAGGCACGTAACAGTCTTTTTTCACCTTGGCTCCGCAATCCGTGCGCGGAATCGATGTGAGGGAAGAATATGAAAAAGCTTATTCAGATCATGTTAGTCGGAAGCATATTCATAAACTGGCATCGGCCGGTTGCTGCCGTTGAGGTGCTGGAAGCCGGCACGTCGGCCTCTCCCGTTGTTGCTACCATGCCCACGACGGATTCCCGTGTTACCAAACTCAAGGCATACCTGGAAATGCATAATTCGCCGCTTGCCGGCAGTGCCGGTCATTTTGTCTCCGAAGCGGACCGCCTTGGCCTCGACTGGAAGCTTGTTGCCGCCATTGCAGGCGTAGAATCAACTTTCGGAAAGCACGTGCCCCGGAATTCGTACAACGGGTGGGGATGGGGAATCTTTACCGGAGCGTCTGACGGCATACATTTTAGGAGCTGGAACGATGGTATTACCACGGTTTCCGAAGGACTCAAATATAACTATGTCGACAAGGGCGCGTCGTCGCTTGAACAGATGGGACGAAGATATGCCGCGTCGCCAGTGTGGAGTGCGAAAGTCCGGTTCTTCCTCAACAAAATCGAGGCTTTTGAACCGATCGGTGTCGACCACCTAGCCGTAACGATATAACGAACGGTATAATAGGGAGCAGCTGCTCCCGTGGCGGAACTGGCATACGCGTACGCTTTAGGAGCGTATCCCCAAAAGGGTTAGAGGTTCAACTCCTCTCGGGAGCACCAGGTTCGAATCGATCGGGCATCTATTTTTATTACATGCCCGCCCGTAGCGAAGCGAAGGTGAGAAAAGCTTTCTTGTTTCGTTAGAAACCGCTAGCCATGCTAGCGAAGCTTTATTCCTCTCTGCGGCACAAAGCATTCGGTTTCCCGCGAGTACGCGGGATAGAAAACAACAACGCTCAGAGCTATGCAGCTCTTTGCGTGTTGCCTGCGTCATCTCCTCTCGGGAGCACAAATATGATACGATGATGTGGTGAAACGGTTCGTTCTCGTCATTATCGCATTCCTGATTTGGCTTCCGATCGCATTCCCGGTTTTCGCCTCATCCGAGCAAGCATACCGGGATTATCAGTTCCAGTATGACGTCTACCGGCAGCGTTCCTCGGACTACCATATCGCGTACACCCAATACCAGCAATTCAAGTCGCTGGCATCGCAACAGGAAGCTCTTGAAAAGGCGAAGCTATTTTTGGCACAACGGGACAATGTCGCCAAAACGTATTACCTCTTTTTGAGCGAACGGATTACGGAGAATCCGGGCATGCTTCCAAGCGAAGTCTCCCTTTACCGGAGCATCATCACCAACCAGATCGGTTATCTTGACCAGAATGTTGTTCTTGCCCCGTCCATTGCATCGTTTGAGGATGCCAAACGGGTGTCTGAGGACTTTCTCAAAAATTACGAAACCCTCCAGGCAGGATACCGCCAGTCTATCGCAGCCATAGAGCTTGGATACCTGCAATATTTCGCAAAACGGTTCGATGAGACCGCCAAACGGGCGCAGGCTCTCATTATCGAAAGTAAGAGCCAGTCAACCCCCCAGAAGCAGGCAGTGCTGGATCGGTGGCTTTTGTCGCTCTCCAATAAATACACGCTGTTCCAGCAGAAGGCGACGGATATCCGCGCATCCATACCGAAGATCACCGGAGACGTACAGCAGCAGGATCGCTTGTTTTTGTCGCTACAGGTAAAAATTGGCGCCGCCCGGCAGGACCTTGTGGAAGCCGCGTCCTATCTAAAGGAAGTTGAAACCGCACTAAAATATGAATAACGAACAACCTCCATCACCGGTACCTACCGCGGCACCAGAGGCGCCTGTGAGTGCTCCCATGCCCCAGCAGCCGCCTACTGCCACAGCTGTACCTGTACCCCCGCCGTCGGCCCCTGCCAAGCCCAAGAAGCCCATGACCATCCTCATCGCACTCGGGGTGGTGGTGCTTGTGCTTTCCATTGTCGCGGTCCGGTCCTTTACGGCGCAGCAACCTCAGGAAGCGCCGCAGCCGACACCCACGCCAAGCATCGTGGTCACGCCGACTCCGCCGCAGAACTTGTCCAGGATCGCTTCAACGAGTGCGTTTCTGGAGTATAGTGGTGAGGTCGCCTCCCTAAGCGCCGTCCTGAACGCGTTCGTCCTGCAGGATGCGACACTCGCGCCTCCCATTCTCGAGACGGACATAGAGTTTGCCCAATAAGCGCCCTTTTCCCAAGGCCTCCGGTGTGGTACACTTCCCCCCATGAATAACACGCTCAACCGCTCTGCTGACGGCACCATAGAACTGACGCTTACGATTCCGTGGTCCGATATCAAATCCACCTACGACGTTGTCCTGACGGAACTCTCAAGCGAGACGGAAGTCGCCGGATTTAGAAAGGGGAAAGCGCCGCGCGAGATGGTGGAAGCGTCAATGGATAAGAATAAGGTATACGAGGAAACCATCAGGCGCCTTATTCCGAAGGCATATTCGGATACCATAACCGAGCACAAACTCGCTCCCATCATGATGCCGGAAATCGAGCTCAAGGAAGCAAAAGAGGGGAGCGATTGGATCGTCCAGGCAAAAACCTGCGAACGCCCGGTTATCGAACTTAAGGACTACAAGAAGGCAATTGCCGATCTCAAAGCCTCCAAAGCTCCCAAAATCGTCGTGCCGGGAAAGGAAGAGGAAGCGTCCTCAAAGGGACCGAGCGTTGACGAGGTGCTGACGGCCATAATCTCGGCCGTTGTCGCACACATTCCGGGCATTCTCCTCGAACACGAAGTAACCCACCAGCTGTCACAGCTTGTCGACCAGACGAAACGGTTGGGGCTCACGGTTGAACAGTATCTTGCCTCAACCGGGAAATCGGCGGACGCCCTCCGGAACGAATACCGGGACCAGGCGCAGCGGAATCTTACCGTAGAATTTGCGCTGGAAGCGATTGCGGAAGCGGAAAAGATTGCTGTCGACGAGGCAGAGGTAACCAAGCTTATCGCAACCGCCAAAACCCCCGAGGAGAAGAAGGCGATGGAGGAGCAGCGGTACTATCTTACCTCCCTCTTGCGGAGGCAAAAAACAATTGATACGCTGATGGCGGAAACGTGACAACAAAACTGCCCTGTAGTATAATGCGGGCGCTATGGTAACTGCAGCTTCAAAGAAGAAGCAAACCCACCACAAAAACGACAATGTCCTTGAGGCCTTAGGTTCCGTGCCTACCGGAGTTGCCTCAAACACCGTTACGGAATTTTCGAAGATTGGTTCCGACATCTTTTCCGCGCTCATCGGAAGCCAGCCCCGGACCGGGGAGCTGAAGCCCAACCAGGCGATCGAATTCGGTGAAAAGCAGCCGGAACAGCCAGCCGTGCAGCCGATGCGTGTCGAAGCATACCCGCGCCCCAACGTCGATGCGATCGAAATGGAAACCAGGAAGCAGTTGGAGGCTATTAGGGCAGAACTGAAGGCGCTTATTTCATCCCTTAAAAACCTTCATCAGGAAGTACAGACGGCAGTTGCCCAGGAAGCCGTACAGCCGGGCATATACCATATCAATTTCTACGAGCAGCTCCGGACGTTCATCAAGGTCCTCCGACAGCAAATCGAAGACAGCAGAACATGGCTTGCCGCTTTCTCATCCCGCAAGAAGAAAATGGGATACTGGGGGATGTACAAGAAGCACGGCACGACCTTCGGCCTATCGAGCGAGCGCTCCCTTGCCACGTCGGCTGGTTAACCTTTCCAAAGACGCCTTCTCCCTATATAATAGGAACGTTCAGGGCGCATAGCTCAGCTGGCTAGAGCGTTGCATTCACATTGCAAAGGTCCGGGGTTCGAGCCCTCGTGCGCCCACCCTCAAATAGCCAGATCTCCTTCTTTAAGTACCGTAGCGCATCCGCAATAGTTGCAGCAAATTGTGAGATATGTTACACTATAAGTCTTATTTACACCTCCACTGCCGTGGTTGAATTATCGATTAATGCCGTCCTGATTAGACATTTACTGTTATCAGTACTATACTATCGGACGAAATAATAAAAGAAAGGAATGACCGGTTGCCCACCAGTCATCACGAGCATGAATAAATATTCTTTGGTTATCACCTTTGCTGCCGTATTAGGATTGGGAATCGTCACTCAGAAGGTTCTTGCGTCGGCAGCCCAGATCGGCGGGCAAATCAACGGCTATCAATGCGTTACCGACAGCAACCGCTGGAAAACGGAATCGGACAACGTCGCGACCCTTCCTTCCGGATACGACTTTTCCAGTGTCGTAGTTAAAGCAGGACAAGGCTGTGTCACGGTGTATCCGACGAATAGCGACCCGAGTTGTTATTCGGTGAACATTTCCGGTTTAACCGTTACGGTAACCAAAATCGGAACTGGTCCAGGATGCAAAGACATCAGCCATCTTGAGGGAACGTACTCCATAAGCCCGACACCAACGCCTACCCCGACAACGGGCCCGTCAGGATCTACCGGATCCACGGGTTCCACCGGTACAAGCGGCCCTACCGGGTCTACCGGAAGTACGGGGTCTTCGGGAAGCACCGGGTCATCGGGTTCAACCGGATCCACCGGATCGACAGGTTCCACGGGTACGACCGGTTCCTCAGGGTCAACCGGCGCAACGGGTCAAACCGGTCCTACGGAAACCCCGACAGTCACGCCGACTCCCTACACGCCGCCGAGCCCGCACGGGGACGGCCTGGGTGACGGTAAATCCGACGGCCGGTCAAGTTGCCCCGAGTGCACACAGCCTCCGGGAATCGGCGGGGGAGACGTACTCGGCGCATCAACGGACATATTCGCCGCAACCGGCTCATCGTCCGATATGCTCGCAAACATCGCGGGAATGGCGGGAATTGCCAGCACTGCCCTTGGATTTCTCCTGAAAAGAAAATCCAACTAACCACAGACGAACATATTTGATAAAAAGGCTTCCCTCCCGGAGGCCTTTTTATTAGGATGATAGTACGGGGGCAATACTATGCCGACCAAGCGTAAAATCGGGAAACGTAAAAAGATTATTGTCCGGGCAACGACTACTCGCACGAGGCATAGGCAGACCGCGCGTAAAACGAACCGGCGCCCTGCCAAACACCTGCCGAGTCCCCGTGCCGTGATCCCATATCTATGTATCGTGTTGGGACTGCTGCTTTTGGGGTATTGGGGCGCACACAAATTATTGACATACCGTTCGCTCACCATGGCTTCGCACATCCTGGACACGTACGGGACAGGCCGCGTCAGGGGAAACCTGCCGCAGTTTATCCGCGTTGGCGATACAATCGCACTTCCCGTTACCGAAGCGGGATTTGTCGGGGGCGTGTGGACGATATCCGAAACGGATGCAAACCACGTTCCCCAGTCCGGGGCACCGGGGGAAGGAAAGAACATCATTGTGTATGCCCACAATAGAAAGGATCTCTTCGGCCCCCTGCGCACCGTTGCCATGGGTGACGTTGTGACCATCCGTACCGCTGACGGATTGCTCCACTCGTACCGGGTGACCGAAATTGCCGAAGTGCCACCCACGGATACGCGGCTACTTCTCCCGACTGTCTCGGAAGTCCTGACGCTGTATACGTGTTCCGGATTCCTCGACAGCAAACGCTTCGTTGTCCGGGCTGCTCCGTTGGATCTCCAATAAAACAATACTTACCGATTTGACCCGTTCCGAATTCTCGGGTATAACGGTTTTGCCCCTTGCGCGTTATAGTATCTATAGGGCTATGATCGCCGGATTACTCGTACCGCTAATGGCCGTGACCGTCATCAACGGGAACACATCGTCATCAACCCGGGTCAAAACCACGGTCTCCGGGGAAAACGCTCAGGTAAATACACGCGTCACCACGACGGTAAATGGAGAAACCGTTACCGTAACAAACGACACGCCCGGTTCCGTTGAAGTCAAGCGTGACGGCAATTCCTCGGAAGTCATCATTAACGGCCAACCCATAACGCCAACTATCACTTATCCGGGCGATCAATCGGATAAAAAACCGGAACGTTCCACCTCATCAGGTGAGGCGGATGTTACTATAGGTGATACACCGGAGACCTCGTTGCGTTACTATGTGTATGGTTTTTTCAAACGCACCGCCCGGCGAATATAAAGTCAGGGCCGGCGTCTACGGATACACGGCAAATGAGCATGACGAAATGGTGAAGGTCAATGCCTATGCGGACAGCCAGTTTGCCGTTGGCCCGGCGACCATTGCACAAGGTAGTGGGCAGCAACTGGGGGCGACCATTGCCGCCACTCCGACTCCCGCAATCATGGGAGCAACGCACACGAGACCGGTTGAGCCGAATTTGCTCAAGGCACTGCTTGTATTATTACTCCTTATCCCCATGTATTTAGCGATGCGGTTGACCCGAGAGCGGGAACAATTAGGCATCATATTTTCCCGTCAGTTTGCCGCGGCTGTGCGCCTGCGGGCGCTGTCCCTATTCCTTCTTTAGGTATTTTGTGTTACACTGACGCGCCAGCGTTAATCTTCTGCCCGGAAAGTCCATTATGAACCATTCATTCCGGTTGATCGTCTTGGGCGGCATATTCCTTCTTTTCGGCATCGCTCTTGCGAAATCCAATCCTGCATTGGGTATCGTCATCCTCAATGACCGTACAAGAAGTGACGTCGATGCCCGCGTGGAATCGCGGTCCGGCAATAATAGGAATGAGGGTGGAAACATTGGCACGGGGAATGCGAACGTCGGCGGTGCCGTCGTAGAAACGTATACCAACACGACCATCGTCACCTGTTGTACGCCCACCCCCGGGGAAACCAAGCCCACGGAGACCATATCGCCGACACAACCGCCCGGACAGCCGACCGCCACCCCGACAACGACAACCGGCGGGGGAGGCAATGGGGGCAACGGAGGAAATGGCGGAAACGGTGGAGGCGGTGGCGGTACCGGCGGCGCGGATGTCGGTGGTGCCTCTGCAAAATCCGGTGAGGTGCTCGGACTAGCCGCGACGGGTTCCTACTCATTTCCGGCGGCAGTATTCCAGGGCATTGGACTCATATGCGTCGGCTTCGGACTCATACTCAGAAAAGGGGCCGCTCTCGGGTAACCAAACGGACACGACGGGTTAGCCGTAAACCCCGCAAACGACATGTGCCGGTACGACGGTTTACTTCTTATCGCCTGATTCCCCTTTGGACTTCCCGCCTACCATCGAGGATGCTTGCGTTGGGGAAAGCACTGGCAAAAAGCAGGCGGCTCCAAGTTTTCGGGTTATCCGTCGCGAGCAAATTCTCGTACGTACTCATCGTCGCGGGACTTATTATCATCTTCTTCCCGCTTATTCAATCAAGCTTCTTCGAGCCACCCAAGGAGGCGGAAACTGAGCGGACGGAAAAACCAGTCAGTGGTCAGCCGCAGGCCCCGGCGTTCGGCCCGATACGGATCGCAGACACCTTAACGGAAGGCAGGGCAGTATCCCAACCGCCGACACGCATCATTATCCCGACCGTCAACATCGACGTACCCGTAAACGAGGCAAAACTCACAAACGGATTCTGGGAAGTTTCCGAAACTACCGCCTCCCACGGTATGGGATCAAGCTATCCCGGCGCCTTGGGGAATACCGTGTTGTTTGCGCATGCCCGGGCCGGACTTTTTTTGCCGCTTCGTAACATTAAAATCGGCGATAGCGTCTATGTCCTCACTAACGACCGGTGGCACCGGTACCGCGTGGAAAACAAACGGGAAGTCCAGCCCACGGACGTAACCGTCATCCAGCCGACACAGGATGAGACGCTCACCCTGTTTACCTGCTCGGGATTTCTGGACTCCAAGCGGCTGATCGTCGTTGCTAAACCGAACCGGTAATATTGTGTAATATACCTCACTGCGAAAATCCGGCGCCAGGTGTATAAAGAAGCCGTCATTTCAGTATTTCGAAATCTCCTGTCCAATTGATCGCATCATGTTCGAGGTTTGGCGAACTGTGGCTCTTGCGGTGTCCCCACGGAAAACGTTTCCGTTACTTCTAAGTCCTTCATTCCTAAACATTCCCTATTCGAATTCTAACCATGGAAGGAGGTGAAATTATATGAAACGTATAGTAATTAGCGCGCTCACTATTCTGATTGTCGTAAGCGGCATTGCCGCGTATACCTATTCGCAGTACAACGATACGGAAGCGGGCACGGGCGACGTATTGGGTGCCGCTACATTGGATTTACAGGTTGACGGCCAGGATTCCATCGTTCCGTTCACGGTTGCGAACATGCAGCCGGGACAAACGAAAGGATCTCCGACGTACCAGATATGCAATGTCGGTACAGTTGCCGGGAAAGTGTTCATGAAGGCCAGCAATTTCGTCACGAACGAAAATTCGCTCGTGGAACCAGAAACTTCGGCAGGCGATGCCGCGGATTCCAAACTTGATCCTGACGGCTTTACGATCGCAACTCAAGGAAAGGGAGAACTTCTGGACCAGTTGTATCTCAGATTCTGGGTGGACGACACGGCAGGCCAACGGCCAGCCGCGTTCGACTGGGAAGACACGTACTATGCCAACTACGCCGATGAAAGCTCGTATTACAGCATTCCGGTGGATACGGACTTATTGGCAAGCAAGAATTTCGTATTGCAACCGTCCGCATGCGGTTATATGGGGGTTACGGCGAAGTTCATAGACGATGTGGATGCATCGTACGGATGGATCCTTGATGGTGTTGCGAACAACGCAACGATGAATGACGATGTGACGTTCGACATGGAGGTCGGACTCGCTCAGGTAAATCCCTAACGGGATTTCAAACTGTTCAGGATGCGTAAATTCCGATGCTCTCGGATCTTTACGCATCTTACTACGGTATGAAAAACAAGACTCGCACCGCCAAACCGGGCAACGCGCCGCTTGCGGTGCTACTCATGCTGTGCCTGGCGTTCGTCATCCTTGTGCTCGCGGGGAAGCTTAGGGTGTTTACCGTCCTGTCAGGCTCCATGGCTCCCGCCATTCCCGCCGGAAGCATCGCGGTTTCCGTGCCTTACGACTCATACCAAGTGGGGGATATCGTGACCTTTCGACAGGACTCGGGCAAGGTAACGGTAACCCATAGAATCGCAGGAAGAAGCGGCAATGTGTTTGTTACGAAAGGGGATGCGAATAAGACACGTGACCCCCAGACGGTTCTACCTTCATCAATCCTTGGAAAAACGGTCGCTATCGTGCCGCTCGCCGGGTATCTCATCGCGTTTGTTCGGACCGGGCCGGGACTTTTCATCTTTATCATCCTTCCGGCACTTGTGGTTATCGCAAACGAGATCAGAACAATCATCCGGGAGATAAGGTCAGGAAGCAGCAGAATATGAAACGCTACTATGTATACGTCATCTATAGCTGTTTGGTTACGGCCCTTGCGTTGTCAGGCGTTTCCTACTCTCGCCTATCGGATGCCGAACGCGTATACCCGACATTTAACGCCGGATGCTGGGTTACTCCCAAAATCCGTTGCAGTGAAGGATTTGTCATGCCAGGGGTAACGCTTGGCATCGACGGCATCCGACAGCACGCATCATTTTCCGTTACCGGCATTTCGGACTATACGTATATCGCCTACGAATTGACGTATTGGTCAGCAAACGGTACGAAGGGAGCAAAAGGCGAACACATACTCTCAAACGATAACGAATTTTCGCGTTCACACATATTCCTCGGTACCTGCACGTCCGGTGGAACCTGCACCCCTGACCCGGATGTACAGAATCTAAACGTATCCGTAACACTGACGCATACAGGTGGAGAAACGCTTACCGTTTCCCGTCACATTGACTGATCGGATCGGCTATAATACCGGAGTGGAACTTATCGTTGCCGTCGGTTTCCTCGTTTTCCAGATCCTGTTTGCCGTATTCTTCCTCTATTTGTGCCTTGCGTTCGTCACCGGCGGGCCGTTCGTGCCATCGAACAGAAAATCCGTCGATGCGATGATCGCGCTTGCCTGCATAACAAAGGGTGCGACCGTCATCGACGTCGGCAGTGGCGACGGAAGAGTGCTGTTTGCGGCAGCAAAGGAAGGTGCCCTCGCAATCGGCATCGAGATTAATCCGTATCTTGTGCTATTTACGAGAATCAGGGCCGCTCTCGGACCGTACAGGGGCAGGGTGACGGCAATTTGGAAGAACCTCTGGAAGGCCGACCTATCACGAGCGGATATTGTGTTTGTCTACCTAATTCCGTGGCGTATGGAAGAACTTGCCGGCAAGCTCAAGCGGGAGCTCAAGCCCGGATCCCTGGTTATCACCAATAGTTTCATCTTTCCCGGCTGGAAACGCATCCGGGAAGATGCGGCGCATCACGTGTATGCGTACCGCGTTGAGCAGAAGAGGAAATAATCGTACAATACGGGGTATGGATCCGATCGTATTTGACGGTCAGCAGTCCGACGAACGCATCCTGTTTGTCATCGCACCCCACCGGTTCGCACGGTTTGTTGCAGTCGGCTCGATTGTAACCCTGGCATTCCTGTTTCTTGCTATGGTTATCCTGATCGGCAATGCGGTTCCCCAGGCGGCCGCACCAATTCAGACTGTCGGCACGGTGCTGTGTATCCTTTTTTTCACCATCGGCCTCTGGTTTACCAACGTTTCGTATGCCCAGGACCGCACATATATAACCGACCGCCGGATTATCCGCTTCGATACGACAACACCCTTTTTCCATACGAAGCGGGCGCTGTTTTGGGTTGAGGCGCTCAAGGCGAAGGCGTTTGCGCCCAATCTTCTATTCCGCATGATGAACATCGGCACGCTTGTTGTGGAGCCGGTTATGGGAGACGGGGAAAGCGTCAGGGTAACGGATGCCGCCTATTATGAGGACCTGGCAAATTACATCGATAAAATACTCTATATCACGAAAAACGATCCGGCGGAACTAAGCCGAATCAAACCGTTCATTCCAAAACCGAAGGGGAAACGGGACGCCGGATAGACACCGAACTGTCCTGCCGGTACAATACCTACGTTATGGCACATGAGGAAGATAACGAGCGTCACTGGGGAGACCGGAGATCACTTACCGAAGAAGAAGTGAGACAGCTTGGCATCCGGGATCCGGATCCCGAGACAACCCGGCAGGTCCGTGACCGGATGGTCAGGATTAACGGTCGCCCTGATCCGTCGGCCGGCCGCCGGACTTCCCGTACTGGAACCAGAAGAACGCCGTGATCAACCGACATACCCACATACTCACGTTTTTTCCCCGGTCGGACCTGACGGAACCGTGGCAAAAAATCATAGAACGCAAATTTTCCTATCTTCCGTTTGCGAAATTCGATCATGTTACGGAGGCGGAGGATGCAGCGCACCGCCTGCGGAAACGCGGCCGCCAAATCGTCATCCTGGGAGCGTTCGATAATAATGACGGCTATCGCGAACTGATTCCGCACTTACGGCAAAATCACGATATTATCCTCGTATCCGGGTCCCTTTATAAGGAAAGACAATACACGGATTTTGAACGCCGGGGGCTGCATCCGTCAATTGTCGACACGGTCAATTTTTTTGACGATATACCGCCCGTTTTTGAACGGGTTGCTCACCGAAACCACGGCTCGGGAGAGACGAAGGGCTAGTCCACCCGTATTGACACGCGGAAACGAACGGGAGTACTATTGGGATAGTCCCGTTTGCATGAGACCTAACCAACCTCAAAGGGATCTCGCGTTCTTCGGCGTAAAAGAAGAAAATTAAGTACCGTTCAAAAAATCGTGCTGGAACCTCTCCGACCTTACTCGGAGGCACGATAGGATGAACGGTTTTTATTTGGACTGTTAGCGAGCAAATTCTTATTTGCGAGTTTACAGCCAAATATGGTTTGCCACGCGAAGCGTTCATGGCTTTATCGGCAAACCAATATGAAAGGAGAACGTTATGAACGATTCTAAAGGACATCTTGATAACCTTCGCCACTCATGCGCGCATTTGCTTGCGGCTGCCGTCATGGAGCTTTGGCCGGAGGCCAAACGTACGATCGGCCCGTCCATCGAAGACGGATTTTATTACGACTTTGATTTCGGAAACGACAAGATCTCCGAAGATGACTTCCCGCGCATCGAGGAAAAAATGCGTGAACTGGTAAAAGAATGGAAAGAATTCAGACGGAAGGAAGTATCCAAGGAAGAAGCCCTGTCCCACAATGAAGGAAACGAATACAAAAAGGAACTCATTGAGGAGTTTAGCGCGGATGGTAAGCCGCTCACGATATATACATCGGGAAATTATACGGACCTGTGCCGGGGGGGTCATTGTCCGCACCCAAATAATGATCTCAAGCACTTCAGGCTTCTGTCAGTCGCCGGAGCTTACTGGCGCGGGAGCGAGAAGAACAAAATGCTCACTCGGATTTACGGCACGGTGTTCCCTACAAAAAAGGAACTTGAGGAATACCTTGCTGCACAGGAGGAAGCGAAGCTTCGGGATCACAGAAAGCTTGGCGCTGATCTTGATCTTTTTGTATTCTCCGACCTTGTTGGCAAGGGGCTTCCGATGCTTACGCCCAAGGGTGCCGTTATCCGCCGGGAACTCGAGCGGTGGGTTGTCGATGAGGAAATCCGAAGGGGGTATCAGCATGTCGTGACGCCACCGATAGCAAAAGTAGACCTGTACCGGACAAGCGGCCATTACCCATACTATAAGGACACGATGTATCCGCCGATGAAGGTAGACGAGGACGAACTCATCCTGCGCCCGATGACGTGTCCCCATCATTTCCAGCTGTATGCATCCAGGCCCAGAAGCTATCGCGAGCTTCCGGTCCGGTTTGCCGAACTTTCCGACCTATTCCGGTACGAGAAGTCCGGCGAGCTTACGGGGCTCATGCGGGTCCGGATGTTCTGCCTTGCCGACGCCCATATTATCGCGACGAAAGAGCAGGCGGCGGACGAAGTACACAAGGTCCTTGACCTGATCGAATACATCAACGATACGCTGGGGCTTGTTAAAGGCAAGGATTACCGCTACCGCCTGTCTTTGGGAGACCGCAAGGACACGAAAAAATACTATAAGGATGATGCGGCCTGGGATTACGCCGAAAGCGTTCTCCGGCAGGTACTGAATGCCCGTAACGCACCGTTTTACGAAGCGGAAAACGAAGCGGCCTTTTACGGCCCTAAGATAGACGTGCAGATAAAGAACGTTGCCGGCAAGGAGGAAACGGCCTTCACGGACCAATATGACTTCGTCATGCCCAAACGGTTCAATCTCAAATACATAGACAAGGACGGCTCCGAACATGAGCCGATCGTCATCCACAGGTCCTCGATCGGGGCGTTTGAACGGACTATGGCCTTCCTGATCGAGCACTACAAGGGCGCGTTCCCCTTGTGGCTATCACCGGTCCAAACGGTGGTTGTCCCGATCGCCGAACGGCACAACGAAGAAGCAATCAGACTCGCCGGGGAACTGAAAAAGCGGGGGGTCCGTGCGGAAGCTGACCTCAGGAGCCAGCCGATGCAGGCAAAGGTGCGGGATCATACATTGCAAAAGATCCCGTATTTGGCTATAATCGGGGATACCGAAGTTAAAGACCAAACGGTAAGTGTGCGCGGGCGAGGCGGGAAAAATCTCAACGGGATACCCGTTGAGGAATTCCTGTCGAAGCTCGTTTCTGAGATTGAGACCAAAGCCAACCCATAAGTTTTATCGGATCAACTACCAGATTCAGAGCGCGCAGGTGCGGCTCTTGGATGAAAAAGGGGTACAGATCGGGGTTGTCTCCAAACTCGAGGCACTGCAGAAGGCGAAGGAGTTCAACGTAGATGTCGTTGAAATCGCGCCGAACGCAAAGCCGCCGGTTGCCAAACTTATCGATTACAAGAAGTTCAAGTACCAGGAATCGAAAAAGGACCGTGAGGCGAAGAAAACACAGAAAAACGTCGGGGTGAAGGAAGTCAGGTTGCGCCCGTTTATCGAGCAGCATGACTTCGATACGTGGCTCAAACGGGCAACGGAATTTATTGAAAAGGGAAATCAGGTAAAGATCAACGTCCTTTTTAAGGGTAGGGAACTAGGAAGGAAGCAGTTCGGATTCGAAGTCATGAACCGCTTCATCGCCCAATTAAGCGGAGTGAAAGTGGTCCGGGAGCCGAGAATGGAAGGCAGAGTACTCGCGACCATGGTCGTTCCCGACAAAAAGGGAGAGGGAAAAGAAACCGAATCGGAACAAAATCAATAACATACCTATGGGAAAACTTAAAACACGGAAAGTAGCAGCGAAACGGTTCAAAGTAACCGGCACGGGAAAGCTCGTGCACCGCGTACAGGGTGCCAGACACATCCGAAGAAGGAAAGATAAACGGAGACAACGGAGGCAGGACCGCCAGGTGGCGCTCAAGCCCGCAATGGAAAAGCACGTCAAAACATACCTATCCAGGTAAGGAGGCAACATGAGAGTCAAACGGGGCATAACCAGCAAAGCAAAACATAACAAGATATTCCGCGCCAATAAAGGATACCGGATGACGAAACGTCGGCTTATCAAGGTTGCGACGGAAGCCTACCTTCATGCCGGAGAATACGCCTTCGCAGGCCGGAAAAAGCGGAAACGGGACTTCCGGGAATTATGGATAACCCGCATTTCCGAGGCAGCCAAAATGCGAAACCTTTCCTATAGCTCGCTTATTCACCGGCTCAAGGAAGCGAATATCGCCCTCGACCGGAAAACCCTTGCAAACCTCGTGGTCGAAGATCCCGATGTGTTTGACGCGATCCTTGACCAGGTTAAGACGGTTAACTAAGATAGTTCGTATGGCATCCCAAAAGTATTTCGGATTTTTCTTTTTTACCTCGCAGCAGCGGGTTTCTTTGGGTGCATAACAAACAGTAATACATAAGACCCACAGAATCCCGCGAAAGCGGGATTTTTAATGGCTGTTAACGAGTAAATTCATATTTACGAGTTTTACAGCAAATTATGGTTTTGCCCGAAGGGCAAATATTATGTGCAAAACCATTGTGGGGGAAAGGAGTTACGATGAGTGCACGGGACGAACGGATCCGCGAGATACGCGGCCGGACGCGGTATGAGGATGGCATGAGCCACATCCGGGTTGTTGCCCGCGGCGGGCGCGAGGGCGGCTATCCGTCATACCGGCTTCGGGCGGAACGGATGCTTAAGGCCGAAGAAGGACTCGATGACGAGCGCAGGAAAAGGATCAGGGATTTACTCTCGGGGGAAAACGTGAGGACGGGTAACGATGCACTCCTTGCGTTGGAGGCGATACTTTCGGGCGATTCCTAAAGTATTTCTTGTTTTGGATTTGAGATTAGACGTACAATACAATAAATCACATGAATGATGAAATGATTTCGGTGAGCAACCTTATTAGCCTGCTGTTGGAAGTTCAGGCAGAAGCGCTATCAGCGATAAAGCAGCGCGGAGGCACTGCTGAGGAGCTGCGCCTCCAGTATCTCGGCGCAAAAAGCGAATTGTCCCGGCTTACCAAGCTTATCGGGAAAATCCCGAAGGAAGAACGGTCGAAAATCGGACCGGTCGTTTCCGAAGTGAAGTCCTCAATCGAAGCGGCCCTGTCGCAAATTACGGTAGGTAAGGAGAGCGTGTCTTCGTGGGTCGACGTGACGATGCCCGGATTACGGCCTCCTGAAGGGCATCTTCATATCGTCACCCAGGCAATCATGGAGATAACGAGGATATTCGAGCGCATCGGATTTACTCGCGTCCGGCATCCTGAAGTGGATTGGGATTGGTACCCTTTCGAATCCCTGAATATGCCTCCCTCACATCCGGCGAGGGACGAATGGGAGACGTTCTTTTTGGAATACCCGGGGAAACCCGGCAAGAATCCCAAAAAACAGAAAATCGTTTTAACGCCGCATACGTCAAACGGCCAGGTACGGGAAATGGAAAAGGGGAAACTTCCGATACGGATGATCAATATCGCCAAATGCTACCGGCGCCAAATCGACGTGTCGCATACGCCGATGTTCCACCAGTTCGAGGGGCTCTACGTCGACCGCGACGTCTCCATCGGGCATCTGAAGGGAGTATTCGATTACTTCGTCAAGTCATTCTTCGGGTCGGAACGGACAACGAGACTCCGGCCGTTCCATTTCCAGTTTACGGAGCCGTCGTTTGAAGTGGATATCAATTGCGGTATATGTCTGGGGTTGGGGAAATTACCCGACGGGAATCCCTGCCGCCTCTGCAAGGCGGGTTGGCTTGAACTGGGAGGCGCGGGAATGGTCCATCCGGTCGTGCTTCGAAACGGCGGGATAGATCCGGACATTTACAGCGGTTTTGCATTCGGTTGGGGCATAGAACGAACCAGCATGATGAAATCGGGAACGAAACTCGATGACATACGGTTGCTGTACTCTAACGACATGCGGTTTCTTAATCAGTTCTAACACCATATGAATATCCTTATTCCCGATATATGGCTCAGAGACTTTCTGAAAACGAAGGCGTCGCCCCCTGAGCTTAAGGAGTACCTGTCTTTGTGCGGTCCGTCGGTCGAACGGATACACGGCGAGGGCAAATCGGTCGTGTATGATATCGAAATAACGGGTAACCGTCCCGACATGATGTCGGTAATGGGGGTTGCCCGCGAGGCGGCGACCATCCTGCCACGGTTCGGCATTCCGGCAACGCTCATTGGGGACCCGTATGCCGAAAAGACCAGCCTGCCCAAGCCCGATAAAATCCTGCCGCTTACGCTCCGCACTGACCCGATGCTTAACCCCCGGTGGATGTCGGTCGTTTTCGATGGCGTTTCCGTTACGCCGTCACCGTCCTGGCTCCGGACGTATCTCGAACTTGCCGGGATGCGTTCTCTTAACAACGTCGTCGACATAACCAATTTCCTGATGCGCTCATACGGACAGCCGGCCCATGTCTTCGACTATGATCAGATTACCGGGCATTCCATGACACTCCGAGCCTCGCGGAAAGGCGAGACGCTTATCACCCTGGATGGGAAGCCGCACACACTGCCCGGAGGGGACATCGTCATTGAGGACGGAACGGGTAAGCTTATCGATCTCTGCGGCATCATGGGCGGGGAAAACTCATCCGTCACGGACAAAACCAAGCGCGTCATGCTATTTTTGCAGACATACGACCCCACCCACATCCGCCAAACGTCCATGGCCCTTGGCCACCGGACGGAAGCTGCGGGGCTATTCGAGAAGGGCCTGGATACCGAACTTGTTAAACCGGTATTCCGCAAGGGTGTCGCGATGATGACCGAGCTAACCCATGGTGCGGTTTCATCCGATATTACGGATCTGTATCCCAAGCCGTTCAAGCCATATACAGTATCGGTCCGCCTTAACAAAATCCACGCCTATGTCGGCACGATAACGGTGAGTGAAATCCGGTCCACGCTTGAGTCGCTGGGATTTGGCGTCTCAACGGCAAAAGATCTCGTGACCGTACGCGTTCCGAGCTACCGCCGGGACATTCGCATTGATGTGGATGTCATAGAGGAAATTGCCCGCGTCTACGGGTATCACAACATCCCCGCAAAGCTCCCTCAGGGTGAGCCGCCCGTTGTCTTACCGCATCCGTCGCTTGTGTGGGAAGAGGAAATCAAACTGAGACTGAGAGACTGGGGATATACCGAACTCTTAACGTACTCCATGATATCGGAAAATCTCATGGATGCATTCGGCTTCGATAAGGAGAAAGCCTACAGGATTTCCAACCCGCTAAGCCAGGATTGGGTATATATGCGGCCGCATGCCATTGCGTCAACGCTTCCCGCGTTTATCGGCAATATGCGTCCCGACGCAATGCTTATGGCGTTTGAATTGAGCATGTCGTATATCTACCGGCATAACGATCTGCCGCTGGAAACCCCCGTACTGAACGTCTTATGGACCGGGGAACGGTTTTTTGAGGCAAAGGGCCTTGCCGAATCGATATGCACACTCATGGGCATCGAATTCACCCCGGCCGTACCCAAGGACGAAACGGCGGAACAAAGCCGGTACACCCAGACGCATTTGACGGTCGGCGACTACCTGTCCGTCGGGATCCTCAACCCGGAACTGACGCGAAAACTCGGCGCGAACGCACCGATAACCCGGTTATATATGAATATTTCGAGCATGGTGAAGGATGCGCGGCCCGGAAAGCGATATGTTCCTATCCCGAAGTATCCGCCGGTTGTCGAAGACCTTTCATTCATCGTGCCGGAGCGCTTTGCCGTCGGACCATTTATTTCCGCACTTAAAGCTGCGCACCCGTTGGTTTCGGAGGTCGGGCTTCTCGACGTGCATGGGAATTCCCGGACGTTTCACATAACCTATCAGGATCCCAATAGAAACCTGAGGGACGAAGAGGTCATGCCGGTCCGTAAAAAGCTTATCGACCTCGCCGCACATAAGTTCGGGGTATCGCTTAAATCCCTATAACGTGACTTCCTGCTCCGGACGAAACGGCGGAGCCGTCGTGAGAAGAAATTTCGCACGCCCCTTATAGGTAAACCTGCTTCCCATGGGAATGACAATCAAATTGCCTTTCCCAAAAGCCTCCCTCGTGCCGTTAATTTCGAAATATCCCGTACCCGCAATAACGTAGTAGATGAAATCACATTCCTTTTCGATAATTGTTGTTTCGTGCCCGTTTTCGGTGGTAATGATGGCGAAGCCCGCATGTTTTGTTAAGTCGGTAACAAACTTTTTCCCTTGTATTCCGACCTTTTTGAAGGCGTACTCCGATGGTTCTGCCAGTACGTACATAGGGATGCTTTTACGGAGTCGGGGTAGGGGAGGATACTTGGTAATCCTGATTAATTCCCACCTTCAGTTCCCGCTCGGCTGAAGTCCCGCGTTTGTCGATAACCTTCACTTTGATGATATGCGACCCGTTCGCGACATTGATCGTCTCGTTTATTGACTTCTCGTTTGATTTCTCACGGACTTTATTGCCGTCCACGAAAATCTCGAACCGCTCGATATCGGCAGTCGAAACGGCCGTTGCTTCAACCTCGACGTTATTGTTGTCTATCCGCTGGCTGTCAGAGGGCTTCTTTACCTGCAAGACGACTTGATCGGAATTGCCGCCGCTGTACGTTTCCGTGGGGGCCTTATATTTTGCGTCCTGTCCGGCAATCCAGGCATCGATGCCTTCCTGCCACCTGTTCTTCCCATCACCTGATACCGGATCATCCTCACGAATGACGTAAAAAAGCTTCTCGTCATAATCGCCGGTAGCAACTTCAACGGCACTTGCGAGCTTATTGCTGTCTTTTCTTGAAATCTTGAGCTTCTGATAGATAGCGGCCGGACCGGTCGGTTCCGTACCGCGGACGAAGAATTCCTTTCTTTTGGGCTGGTCCTCAAAAGGCAGCCCGCCTCCGTAGGCGTCTATCTCCAACTCAATGACGCCTGAGGGTTGCTCAAACGGCTCATCAGAAATGTCCTTAATCGCTTCGCGCATGATGCGGTTCCAGATTGGGGCAGCACCCGTGATACCCGAAGCAAGCGTCGGACTCATGGGGGAATTGTCGTTGTTACCGACCCACGTCACGACGACCCGGCTCTTGGTATAGCCTGCCGTCCAGTTATCCCGCTTATCGTCGGTGGTTCCCGTTTTAGCGGCGACGGTTTTACCCGGGATAACCAGGTGGGACCTCGTGCCAAAGACTTCCTTACGGGCATCGTTATCCGACAGTATCGACGAAATAACGAAGGCGACATCGGGCTCAAGCTCGGCCCGCGGGCTGGTCGCTTTGTATTCGTACATCGTCTTACCATTGCTATCCGTCACCTTGAGGATGGCAACCGGCTCGGGACGTTTCCCGTCATTGGCA
The DNA here is from genome assembly GCA_964533995.1 of uncultured Gammaproteobacteria bacterium. Lineage (GTDB taxonomy): Bacteria > Patescibacteriota > Microgenomatia > UBA10105 > UBA927 > UBA927. The sequence continues at coordinate 516 of CAZHOQ010000005.1, read as the reverse complement.
AATACGCTGTAGGCAACCGCCATGTCGATCATTTTGACTTCTGCTCCTCCCAACGGCAGGGACAACCCGACGCGCTTGAGGGTGGTATCGGTCGGCTCCCAGGTCGTCAGCCCCATGGCATACCCGAGCTTCAAAATATCTTTCACTCCCACGAGTGCGGCGGTCTTGACCGCAATGGTGTTTATGGAGTTGGCCAGAGCAAACCGCATCTGCATGGGCCCGCGGTATTTGTTATCGTAGTTTTTCGGATTATAGTCCGGCTTGTCCTTATCACCCGACGGATATTTGGTCTCTACATCCATAAGCATGGAGCTTGCGGTATATCCTTTGGTCAGCGCGGCGGCGTAGATGACGGGCTTTAGGGTCGAGCCGGGTTGGCGTAACCCCTGGGTAACGACATTGAACTTCAAGCCGGAGCTGTCCGTTGCGGCATAGTCTTTGCTTCCCACCATGGCGAGTATCTCCCCCGTCCGGGGGTCCATCACAATGGAAGCTCCGTTGCTTACCTTCAGCTTC
>CAZHOQ010000004.1:0-32374 GCA_964533995.1 uncultured Gammaproteobacteria bacterium | reverse complement strand
TGGTCACGATCCCAAAAAATCCGGAAGCTTCATCTCCCCATAAAAATCACCCGGGGGTAAGCCCCGGGTGATTTCATTTTTGAATTCAAAAATTACCAATCTCTTCCGCCTCTATCCTCACCGTAGTCATCCCGGCGTCCGCCATAACCGCCACGGCCACCGCGATCTCCTCTTCCTCCTCCACCGCCTCCGCGGTATCCACCTCGGCCACCACCGCCACCGTATCCACCACCGCCTCCGTGTCCACCACGATAGCCACCACCGCCACCACCCCGATTCTCGCGGGGGGTCATCGGCTTTGCTTCGTTGACGACGAGCGATCTTCCGTCCAATTGCGATCCGTTAAGATCGGCAATCGCCTTCTGCGCTTCTTCATCGGAGCTCATTTCGACAAACCCGAATCCTCGGGATTTGCCGGTGAACTTATCCGTGATGATTTGCGCGCTCACGACGGTTCCTGCCTGCGCAAAATGATTCTTCAGTGTATCCTCTGTCGTATCCCAACTGATTCCCCCAACAAACAGCTTCATTGCCATAATTCTAATTCACCTCCCCTTACCCCTTATCTATCACGTACCTATTCAACCAAATGGGGAACAGAATACCGACAGTAAGGTTAGCTACTCCGTATTGTACATCATTTGACCTCTTCCCATCGACTTCGTACACTCGTCTAAGATACGATGAAACCGACACACCACAGCCGTGAGCACAACCCGCTTCTTCCGGTCGTCCTGTTTCTTTTGATAAACACGCTGGTGCTTGACGGTGTCATCCTTTGGCTTATCCAAAACAGGGGATCCGTGCTTGGTACCACCACCGGCGATACCTGCCCGTCTGCGTGCATAGCGCGGATCAACCAAGTCGCAGGCAAATCTGGTAACGCCAGCGTAAAGGAGTTCTTCATTCCCCTGGGATCCGGCACAAACGCAACGGATGACTGGGTTGATGTGGCAGGGGCGAGTGCCTATGTGGATACGGCCTCCTATGGCAAATTTAAGAACGTAACCTTTGAAGCAACGGTTTCGCAACCCGTAAGCAGTCAAAAAATTTGGGTCCGTCTCTTTAATGCATCGGACAAGCATCCCGTGTGGTATTCGGAGGTCACCACCGATAACGCCGGCCCCATCCTCCTCACTTCTTCGCCGATAGTCCTTGATCGCGGCAATAAACTCTATCAGGTACAAATGAAAACCCAGCTTCGGGGAGCAACCAACCTCACCCAGTCCCGCCTGCATATTACGACCTATTAAGAACATTGTCTTTACGGGACAATCTGGTAAAATAAACTGACTCTCGTCAGGGTAGCTCAGTGGTAGAGCACAGCATTCATAACGCTGTGGTCGAGGGTCCGATCCCCTCCCCTGACACTAGAAGAATAATTTCCACCATTTTCGCCAATTTGGAGCAACATTCGAGGCGCCATCCTCCCCGACACTCTGAGATCCCAGAGGGAGCATAACAATGGTTTCCCCGCTTTTCACCAGCCCAAGCTGATTCCGCGCGATTTTCTCTATATAGGACTCGCCTTGAACCTCCGTGAGCTTCCGCTCAAGCCCGGCATTCTCCTGTTTCACGCGCTCAAGCTCCTTTTCACGCTCGACTACCACATCCTGACGCCGCCAAAAATCCAATATCGTTTTCCCTGCTCCCAGGCACAAACTGAAGCTAACGAGCCAGAGAGAAACCCACAGAATGCTTTTTGACATAGGTACCCCGATATTGCGCTTAGGTCTAGTATATGATATTATAGGCTTCAAGATAATTAATAGTGGCTCGCCGTTCAATTTCCTGCTGTAATTGGACCAAGCACAGCTTTTTTCAACATGGCACTTGATCTCAAAACCGCACACAAACAATTTGTAGAACACCTTGAGTCGCGACGGCGCGCCCGCGCGACTATCGTAGCATACAGTAAGGATATCGAACAGCTTGTCGCGTTCCTCTCCCATGCCGGCAAGAAAGACATGACCACAATCAGCCGGGAAGAGCTTGAAGCATTCCTAAAAAAGCTCGCAGCCGACAACTATACGCCAAAATCAATCTCACGAAAAATCAATTCGATGAAGACCTTCTATCGTTTCCTCAAAAGCACCGGTGTCATTACAACCGATCCGGCGGGAGACATCGAACATCCGAAGTACGAAGTCAAGCCGCCCCGCATCCTTTCGAAACTCGAGTATCGGGCACTCCGTGATGCGTGCCGTGGCGACGTACGGACGTATGCCATCGTCGAACTGTTCTTACAGACCGGGCTTCGAATCGGCGAACTCGCCAATTTAGCCGTAGACGACGTCAAGGCAATTGAGCTTCATATTGCCGCACAGGAAGGCCACGAAGAGCGCATGGTACCTTTGAACCGGGCCGCCAAAGAAGCGCTTGATAACTGGCTCAAAGCAAGAAACCCTGAGGCTAAATCCAAATCATTGTTTATCACCAAAACCGGCAGACCGCTTCTCATCCGCAACATCCGGACAGCAATCGACCGATACTTTAAAGTGGCCGGTATCGAAGACGCGAAAGTAAATGATCTTCGCCACACCTTCATCGCCCATCATCTCATGGCAGGCACGCCGCTTACCACCATCTCTAAGCTCGTCGGCCACAAGCGCCTCTCCACAACGGAAAAATATCTCGAATTCATCCAGGACAAGCAATCAGAACACGTCAAACTTGAAGAGCTGTAACGATTGGGTATATACTTTACATTGAAAAGCGCGAGAGTCCGATTAGTCACCGGACAAGCTGCACACTGAACTGGTTAGTAAGTGATGCCGGGTGCGCCCGTAACAGCGAAAAGACGAGAAGCAAATAAGGTGGTACCACGAACACCCGTTCGTCCTTATACTAGAAGGAGAGCGGGTTTTTATGTGGAAAGTATAACGAGCAAATTCAAATTTGCGAGTTTACCGCCACATATGGTTTGCTGCGCGAAGCGCAAATGCGACAGCGTAAACCAACGCATAACTTATGGACAAAAACTTTGATCCTAGTAAATCTGAAGATGCCATATACCGGATGTGGGATGAGGGCGGTTACTTTGCGCCGGAAACCAACCCAGACGGCACGCCCTACTCCATCATTCTGCCGCCGCCCAATGTCACCGGAACCCTTCATATGGGCCACGCGCTGATGCTGGTCATCGAAGACATTCTCATTCGCTACCACCGCATGAAGGGCGATAAAACGCTTTGGCTTCCCGGCACCGATCACGCAGCCATAGCAACGCAGGCAAAAGTCGAGGCGATCCTTTGGAAAGAAGAAGAAAAAACCAAACAGGATCTGGGACGCGAGGAGTTCCTCAAGCGCGTCGAAGATTTCGCCCAAGCTAGTCACGACACGATCGTTTCCCAGATGCGTAAAATGGGGGCGTCCGTCGACTGGAAACGGGAAGCGTATACCCTGGATCGGGAACGGAACCTTGCCGTCCGGACGGCATTCAAAACCATGTATGACGCAGGACTTATCTATCGGGGCGCCCGGATCGTCAACTGGGATCCAAAACTCCAGACGACCGTTTCTGATGACGAGGTGGAGTGGAAAGACGAAGTCGCACCCCTCTACTACCTTAAATATGGGCCATTCACGATTGCGACAGCCCGTCCGGAAACCAAATTCGGCGATAAGTATGTCGTAATGCACCCGAAAGACAAACGCTACAAAGCCTACCGCCAGGGTCAGAAAATTGAGGTGGACTGGATCAACGGCAAGGTGCTGGCAACCGTAATCAAGGACGAAACGATCGACATGGAATTCGGCACGGGAGTCATGACGATCACCCCGTGGCACGACCGCACCGACTTCGAGATTGCGGAGCGGCACTCCCTTGACCGCGAACAGATAATCGATTTCAGAGGACTGCTCCTTCCCGTCGCCGGAGTGTTTGCGGGGCAGCACATCAAGAAGGCACGCCCGATGATCGTTGAGAAGCTTAAGGCCATGGGCTTACTCGAGAAAATCCAGGAAAATTATACGCACCGGATTGCGACAAATTCCCGTGGCGGCGGCATCATAGAACCACAAATCAAGGAACAGTGGTTTGTGGCGGTGAATCGCGAATTCCCGATGCCCCACTCCGAGCTTACGGGGATCAAAAAAGGACAAACGGTGACGCTCAAGAAACTCATGCGGCATGTGGTGGAATCCGGACAAATTTCTATTACCCCGGACCATTTCACAAAGATTTACTATCATTGGATCGATAACTTGCGGGATTGGTGCATCTCCCGCCAGATCTGGTTTGGGCATCGAGTTCCCGTCTGGTACCGCGGCACTGAAATCCATTGTGATGTCGAAGCACCCGACGGCGACGGTTGGCAGCAGGATCCCGACACGTTGGACACGTGGTTTTCCTCAGGTTTATGGACGTTCTCCACCCTCGGCTGGCCACAAAAATCCGCTGATTTTCAGGCGTTCCATCCGACGGACGTACTGGAAACCGGATATGACATTCTCTTCTTCTGGGTAGCCCGGATGATTCTCATGACCACCTATCTCACGGGTCAAATCCCCTTCAAGCACGTGCTTCTTCATGGCTTAGTGCGCGACCAAAACAAGCAGAAAATGAGCAAATCCAAGGGGAACATAATCGATCCTCTCGATCTGTCAACAAAGTACGGGACGGACGCGCTGCGGATCGGCCTCATATTTTCGACCGCCGCAGGCAACGACATACCGCTTTCCGAAGACAAAATCCGCGGCATGAAGTTTTTCACCAACAAGCTCTGGAATATAGCAAGATTCATAGACCTGCAACGGAAACAACTGGCAATCAGCCACCCGGAAGCCAAAACCATTGCTGAGCTCAAAGCGCTGTGCAAGACGGATCGGGACACCGAACTCATCGATAAACTGCAAAAACTCATCGCGTCGGTCGATGGGGGCATTGTCTCCTTCCGGCTTCACGAGGCGGCGCAGTCCCTTTACCATTTCATCTGGCATGAATATGCGGACGTCTATTTGGAAGATGTAAAGGGAAGGATGGATACAAATACGTTCGGTCTTCTGTGGGGAAGCTTTGTCATTCTTCTCAAACTCACTCATCCGTTCATGCCGTTTGTCACGGAAGAAATCTGGAACAAGTTTAAGAATGAGGGTGACCTGCCGATGATCGCTTCTCCTTGGCCCGCCTCGGCATAGTCGTCAGAACGCGGATCCCGAAGCTGGTGTAATTGTAGGAAGTACCACCGTCGGACGGATGGTTGGGGTAATCGTCACGCCTCCCCGAAATGTCTTGATGATTGCGTCAAACACCGCATCATCCGCGGTAAAATCCACATTCTGTCCTGCGGGCGCGAAGTGATTAAATTCGATAGCGAGCGATTCGCTGACCGGAAGCAAGACACCACGCATTTTCGTGAATGAATATCCCCCCGCAGTCCTGCCGGTAAAGTCCCCGATATATTCGTATGCGCTCACGCTTCCTACCGTCGTTTGTCGCATAACAAATTCCCTCCCGTTAACGTCGGTAAGGATTGCCCCCCGGAAATCCGGGAGCACCTGACCGCGCCCGCGGGGCGCAATGGTCAACCTCGTTCCGCCCGGCAAATTTGTACCGGACGACGCGCACCCGCCGCTATCACATGATGGAGCCTTAACAGTAGATGGAAGCTGGTATGATATCCCTTCAATGGGCCGCTTCGTGGTACCGCTTATCACCTGATAGGTCGTCCAAGCGCTTGATGTTGCTGGCCCCGACGGGTTCAAAACCAAACCACTGGATGGTGCCGGGCTCTCTAGGGGTGCCAGAGTCGGCACTGGGACTTCTTCACTTATCCCCGGTGCAAAAAACGACCGAAGCTGGCTCGATAACCATATGCCCAATCCAAACAACAGGACAACGAACACAACGGTGCCCATATGACGCTTCGGCCTCGGTTTCCGCGCGTCACGGTTGGGGAGCGGGAGCACGACCTCTTCTTTTTCTTTATGTGCGGCAGGTTCAGGGACTTCTGCTGTCCTGGGTTCGTCTGGAGCCATAGATATACCCGGTCCACCGAATACGCGGGATGCTTCCGGGATAACAGAGGCCGCATCCTCTGGCTCCGAAGCTTGTGACGGTTTTGCCTCTTCCCACTCTCCGGTATGAGGATTTATAACCGGCGTCTCTTCATAGGTTAACGGAGACTTTTGATCTTCCTTCGCGGGGTCGTCCATACCTTATCATTGTACTCCGATTATTTTCTGACAAACAAGATGGCATTCGGAATATTCCTACCCGGCCCCACCTTATATCCCCCGCTCCAAAGGGCGGTCGACCCGCCGTTATCAAGGTTCAATGCGTTTTCCAAGCCCATTTCCTTTAGGACCCGTCCGACTTCGGCAACCGTTGCGTTATGAACGACACCAATGTACGCGGTAGATCCCTTATTCCCGACGAAACTTCTGTTTCCCTTGCTTCCCTTTTTGGGGTCATTGTCACCGCCGAATACCACATTTCCGCCGGAAAGCAGAAGAGGTTGCATGGCAAGAACTCCATCGGGACTTGTATCCCTTCCCCAGTCAGAGGACCGCCCTACAAACCGCATGGATCCGGAAAGGAAAATTACCGCAGGAACCGTGCTGTAGACGTTGTTATCCGAATTGAAATACACCTTATTCTTATTCATTGCGAGCGTATCAAAGGAATTCTTCTTGTCGGCACAACTCGGATAGTCCGCAGGACAGAAGTATGATCCGTTAATCCCGGCGTACGCGCCGCTTCTTGAAACATAGGTCGCAAGGGGCAGCGCCGGACAATCGCTTGTGCACGTGCTGTCTGACGCAGTATCCACGATAATGCGGGTAGACCCCATGTCGCTAGCTACGATATCAACAAGATAGGTCCCGATATCGAGCTTTACGGATTGCCTGCTAAACCCAGATCCCGGGGCGGTATTCTTCTCCGGCACGTTGGCAGGAATCACGAAGCTTGTCGCCAATTTCTCCTTCGTTGTCGCGATTTCTTTTGTCAATGCCGCAAGAAGCGCCGATGCCGATGCGAACTTTCGTTGCGAAAGCAAACCCAGACTATCCGCAAGCTTTTCCTCAAGTTTTGCCGTCTCTTTTGTCTGAGCCCGAAGGTCAATAAGCGCTTCGTAGGTCACGACGGCCTGCTTATACGTCGACTGAATTTCCTTTATTTCCTGGGATAGCGCTTCGTTCCTTTTAAACTGATCGTCGTTACGCATTGCTTCAATTTCTCCTAGCAACCGCACGATCTCCGCATCGGATTGAGTCTTTTGCGCCTTGAACACGTCGGCCTTCCCCTCATACACATACACAAGAAACGCGGAAGCACAAAATACCAGGAGCAGTCCGACGGTACTTAGGGTGGTAAACAGACTGGGAAGCTTAATTCGGAGCTTTGGCACTCTAAACTTCATGCACTCTTCAGTGTAATACGAATTACAGGCGGGATTCAACAAACGGGGTTATCCGCGCTCAAGATACGTGCCCGTTTCCGGGTCGATGCCGATCGTATCGCCTTCCTTAATGAAAAGCGGTACAGTAATCACGGCACCGGTTTCCACGACAACCGTTTTTGTTGCTCCTGTCGCGGTATTACCTTTGGCTCCCTCATCGGCCTCCGTAACTTTGAGCCACACCTTTTTTGGGAATCGGATGCCCACCGCTTCCTCTCCATAGACCAGCATCTGGTATGTGTCATTAGGCTTTAAGTATTTGATGAAACTCTCAATCATCGTCTCAGGAACGTTGTACTGCTCATAACTAAAGTTGTCCATAAAAACATACGAATCGTTTTCCTTATAAAGATATTGCATCTCGCGCGTATTAATGGGGAGCTCCTCAACCGACTCACCGGACTTATACGTAAACTCGATAACTTTTCCGCTCTTCAGACCCTTGAGCTTTGCGCGCACGAATGCACTTCCCTTACCGGGATTCACAAACTGAAAATCCGCTATCTGATGCGGTTCTCCACGGAATTCAATGAAGTTGCCTTTTTTAAATTGTGCGGTGGTTATGGTCGCCATATAAATGAAAAATTCCCTTTCGGGTGATCCTATTATCCCACATTCTTATTCTCCGGGCAATATTACCGTGATGGGATACGCATCACAAAAACAACTCGTCTGCCGGAAACAGCAACGTCTCCTGAATCGTTTTCGCATCGGCAAACAACATGATAAGTCGGTCGATACCCACCGCGATTCCGCTACTTTCAGGCAATCCGACTTTCAGCGCCTCTATAAAATCATGATCATAGTCATACATAGTTTTTCCCAATCGTTTGATTTCCTTAATCTCCCCCAAAAACCGCTCTTCCTGCTCTTTCCAATCCGTTAACTCGCTATAACAATCCCCAAGCTCCAAACCTTCGATATAAAATTCGAACCGTTCGGCAAACCGCGGGTCCGACGGCTTTTTTCTGGCAAGGGCACCGAGCGCTCCCGGGAATTCATACAGGATAGTGGGCCGTCCATGGCCAAGGTAGGGCTCCACTTCGTTAAGAAATACCTGGTTGTACAACTCCTCCCATGTCGTTTGCGCTTCCACCCTGTATCCCTTCCTCTCAGCAATGTGTCGTGCGGCTTTGACGTCAAGGAACTCATCGAAATCAACCCGGGCGTGGATTTTGAACGCTTCAGCTATTGTTAACCGTTCCCACGGGGAGCGAAGGTCGACCTGCTTTCCCTGATAAACGAGCGAATCGGGCAAACTGCTCTTGCCGGCATCCTGCGTAAGAGCGGTGCTGATATGAAGCAACAGCTCCTCGCAGTCCTTCATGATTTCCGTATAATCGACGCCCACCCGGTACCACTCAAGAATCGTGAACTCCGGATTATGCGTGGTACTTTGGGTCTCCATATTCCGGAATGACTTGGTGAGGGCAAAGCAGTTGCCGATCCCGGCAACCATAAGTTTTTTGAGGGGAACTTCGGGCGAGGTGGATAAATACGCGGGCGTTCCCTGTCTGTTTCGGTCGAGTAGCTTCGTCTCAAAGACATCCAAGTAGCTTTCCGCGGGAGGGTGCGGGATAAGCAGCGGCGTTTCCACCTCATGAAACTGCCGTTTTTCAAAGAACGAACGTATCGCACGAAAAACGCGCTCGCGGACAAAATACCGTTGCCATAATTCCGGATGATTTTTGAGGTTACGCCATGTCGACATAGCTGTATTATACCGGCAAGAAACCCGATCAGTTGGCGTTATTTTTTCCTTCGGGAGGAGCTTTTGGCGGGTGCGCCGAATGCTTTCGCGACAAACATGAGGTACACAAACTCCATAATCCCCGCGGTGTGCACCAAAAGGAAGAAGATAAACCACCCCTTCTCACCTCGCTTGGCAGCGTGCCACAGGGATAATCCAGTCCAGACCATCGACCATGCTGCGAGTATGCCGAATCCGGCACCCCACCAGTTCCCCATCTCCACCCTGCTATTGCCAAGATACCAAGGCATCATACGATTAAAGAAACTTCATGACTTTGGCTTTCTGCCGCACTTCCAAAAACCAGGATTGCAGTTTCTCGCTTACCTCATTGTTAATGATCGCCTTTTTTGCTTCCTCCTTGAGGGCCGAGGCTTCTGTTGCCACAAGCATAGCCCTGTTTGTGGCGATATATGCGTCAATATCGCTGTCAGTGATCGTCAGGTTTTTTGTTAACAATCGCTCAACGGTGAGTTGCAGGCGGAGTTGTTGGTTAAAATCCGCTTCCGTAAGCCCCTGAAATTTCAAGAAATCTCCCAGACTCACTTCGGTACCAAGGCTTGAAAGGATCTCTTTCTGCTTTGCCTCGAGCTCCTTTTGGGACACAGTAACCCCTTGTTTTTGTGCCTCTCTTGCGATAAGCACTTCTCCGATCATGCCCTCGAGCGTCTGTTGGCCATACCGTGTCCGCAAGGTATTGTTGAGCTGCCAGCTGAATATCGGCTTCCCGTCAACAACGGCGGCAACGATCAATCCCCTATTAACAGCAGCCAGCACCAATAGCCCGACTGCCAATACCGCGACAACCCAACGAACGGGCGCTCGTTTTTTAGGCGATGCACTTGGTACCGGCTCGTATGGTGGGGGTACTGGAACCGAAAGGTTTTTCGTCGATGTTTTCTTAGCCATAATAAGTTATCCGAAATCCCGATGCGTGCGTTGAGTTTGAAACCCCTATCGCGCGATCGTATCTGGAAGCTCCTTTCATGCCGGAATCATTCAATCGCTTTCCGACGTAACACTCCGCAGGATACCACAGCAATAACATACATTCAACACGATGAGTTCGCTCCTATCCTTGTTTCATGCCCCAAATCCGGCTATACTTCCCGAGCAGACATGAAGCACCACCCATTATTACCGCATATACCCCGATTTATTCCCGAAGACATAAGACGGCGCATCGTTCGCACTGCGGTTGTGGGCGGAATATGGGGATTACTTAGCTTGCTGATCGGCGCCAATATACTTCTATTAAAACCGTCATTTCTGACTCAGCTTCAACACTCCATTCAAAGCGTAATTCCCCAATATAATAAGCCCGAATCAACAAAAGTACTTGGCGCAGAAGAGAACGGAACGATAGAAAACACCGCGACACGCGAGTCGCTGAATACGGAATATGCGTATTGGCAGGCGATCGTAGACGCGCGACCTGACTACCGGGACGGCTATGTGCGGCTCACATTACTTGCGTATCAGTTGGGAAAACAAAGCGAAGCGAAATCCTACCTGGACACAATTCGGCACCTGGATCCGAATTATCAAGGCCTCAAAGCACTCGAAGATCTGTTTAAATAGCGAGCGAATATTATTTTTCCGTTGGAGCTTCTGCTTCCGTAGGTGTCGGCGCCTGTTCCCCAGGAACGGCTTCACCTTCTGCAGGTGCAGCAGCCTCTTGTGCTGCGGCTGCCTCAGCCGCTGCCTGCTCTTCGGCTTCCTTACTCACGAGAGCTCCAATTTTCACCACGCTGACTGCGGCATCGGAAAGAATCGTAACCCCATTAGGTACGTGCAAATCAGCAACCTTAAGCTCTTGGTCAATCTCAGAAAGTTTCGAAACGTCAATTTCGATTTTATCCGGTAGATCTGCGGGCAACGCTTCAACCTCGACTTCAGACAAAAGCGTCAGTAGTACGCCGACCTTCTGAGTCACTGCGGGAGACTCACCGACAGCAACCAACGGAACTGCAGCCTTCACCTTTTCCTTAAGATCTACCTGATGAAACTCAACGTGGAGTGTGGTGCCACGCATGGGATCCCGCTGGACATTGTGCACGAGCACCGGTTTGACTTCCTTACCAACCACAAGGTCAATGAGCCCGGTCTCCCCTGCTGTGTCGTACACACTCTCAAATTCGGCAGCAGACACGGTAATGCTGACGCTCGTCACCTTCTTACCGTAAACGGTCGCCGGGAGCTTTCCCTCTGCCCGGAGTTTACTTACTTTCTTTCCTACATCCTGCCGGATTTGCGCATTCAATGTGTGTCTTTTCATAATCTTTTTTGGAATATCAAACGGATACTCTCATCCTTTGTAAGATCTGTATTGTACGTGAACACCCCGGGTTTTGCAAGGCTACCCTCGTTCACGATACCCCAGTCCGAAGGATAGTTAATGATCACTTGCCAGGGCATGGACGCTATTCCCGGCTGTTTTCGTAAATTGAATTGGTACATCACCGCCGCGTCATCCGAACCAGACGGCTTTGGGAGCGCCCAACGGATGATTGCCTGATGAGACGCATGCGGACGTATAGAAAACGGAATATTTACCTCTGCGTAACCCCCTTTGGTTTGCACATAATAATAGGGTGCCGGCGGAGGCACTGCCGCAGACATGTCCCGTGCTGGGACTGGTTGCCCGTCAAGAGAAACCTGGGAAATCTGTGCGGAAGCAGGTACGAGTGCCCGTAAATACAGAAGGTATGGATTCTTTCCGTCGCCTTGGTCTTCAGCTCCGTTCTTTACGTTGAGTGTCAGCTCATGGTCAATGCTCCCATCGGCACCGATCGTTATTGTCGTTAGCGCCTCCCTGGATACGAAAAAATTCACTTTATTCACACCGAGATTTGCTTCAACTAAACCCACGCCATCTCCCACACATGCCCCTTCCGAGGTGATCGGAAGACACTGGTCAATTGACACCCTTCCGGTCCAATCCCACTGGTCCGTAAGCTGCTGAAGCTCCGTCTCCGGGAAGTAAAACTGCAGGTCCTTGGACTGTATGGCTGACGTCAACGTACGCAACAACTCACCTGCCGGAATTCCCTCATCGGTCGTGATGCGGGTAAGCAGTGCGGTGGCCAGTGCGCCTAGGAAATCTTTTTTTTGTGTTGACCCGGGAAAAAAGTCTGTCTCGGTATAGAGAAGAGATTTTGCGTAAAAATTACCTGCGGAGACTCGCTCGTTGAAATCCAGCAATTCCACCGGACCGGTTACTTCCAAAAGTCTTGTTACCATCGGGAGACTCACGGCGATGACTCCGTCGGGGGCAATCCCTAACTCCTTCTCATAAAACCATGCAGCCTGCCTGCCGCTTTCGGAAAAATCAGGGTCCCAGTTACTGTCCCGCAGGTACCAATGTTCTGACCCCAATATTTCCCTTATCGGCAGGGGCGGATCAATGTGCCCCTTCAGTTGGCCATCTGCAGTGTACACATCCTGCACTTCCATGGCGTTTACCTTGCCGTCAACGAACGTCACAAGAAGCAGGCTTCCGATAAACCCCCCGGTCGGACGGAGTTCCATACTATTTTGCAAAAGCACAAGGTATGTCTGCTTTTTTCGAAATCCTCCCATACGCGGATATATCGTAAGCAGCCGCTCCGTGTCCCGTACGATCTGCCGGGCATCTGACACCTTCGAAAGCCCTTTTTCCAACGCATTCGAAACAAATTCGGTAGTAAACGGGAAGGTTCCGTATGTTGAAAGCGACCGCAACTGCGCATCAACGAGGCCAAGGTGCTGGGCTACATTTCGGACTTCCGTTGTCAGCTTGATTACGTCAGCAACCCCGCGCTGTTCCTTAGCGTTTTCCGGAAACAGTATTGTACCGGCAACAAGCCTACTTGTTTCGAATATCTGCAGAAGTCCGGTCTCAATATGCGCAACATCATATAAGACCGAAAGCAGCCGCTCCTGGTCCTCAACCAATCCCTCGCCCCCTGCGAGAACAATGGCTGGCGACGTGATGCGCAGTAGTGTTCGCGACGAGTGAAGGTACGATTGGCCATACGAGGTAAGCGTATTAGTCCAAGTGCGCGATTCACCAATAAGAGACCTGCCTCCCGCGTATAGAAGAACTGCTGCGCTAAGAAGCGAAATAAAATATAGCGCGACAGGCAATAAGATTGTGACCAGAGAAATCATGGCGCCCAATAACCAACGGGTCCGGAGTCGCCTTTTCGATTCTCCCTTATCCTTTGGCCGGAAAATCTGTTGCATGACTTGGGTTATCCGCCTCTTATCCTCGGTGTCCTCCGCGGGTGTAACCGGCAGCTCACGTGTCGCTTCCTTCCGTATTACATTGTGAGTTTTTTGGGGTCTGGGGTCTTTTCGGTCGTCTTTAAATTCTTCCGTGCCGGTAAAGTAAAAGGCAAAAATGCTCCGCGTCCGTTCTTCCGTTAAAGACACGGGGTCAATGAAGTAGAATTTGATATGCTTTCCCCGTAAGGGAATTAGGTCGTGCATACCGCCTTCATACACGATGCCGAGTTTTCTCGATTGTACATCCTCTCTGCGCTCGAAAAATGTTTTCACGAACTCTGCGTCTCCGATGCAGATTAAGTAATCCGGCGAATGGCTTGACTCCCTATTCACGAGGACTTCACAGCCGTAGCGTTCCAAATATTCCCGCACCGGCGGCGTAAGCTCCAAATCCTGAGCTTCAATCCGCGCTAGCGGATTCGCTTGTTTTGATTCTGAACTTTCCCGGACGCCTTGAAGTGTCATAGAAGCGTGAAAACGGCTTATTCCATTATGACAAAAGGGTTGACCGAAAACAACAGAAATTACCGACACTCGGAAGCTGTATGAAAACTACACTGACATGAGGAGGCAAATTCTTAGCCGGCATCAAGCGCTTGGTTGACCAAAAAGTCGGCGCTCGCGTTCTGCTCCCTGGGCACGGCAGTATACGTGATATTGCATCCAGACCCTTGCTCAAGCATGCGCACGCGGGTCAAGAGTTCACGAAGGTGTGATTGTTTCACTTTAAATAATCCGTTGAGTTGATTTACCACCAGCAAAGAATCGAGAAAAAACTGTATCGATGTCACTTCCGCGGAAAGAGTTGCCACATGCTCAAGTGCCTCAATCACGGCAGTGTACTCGGCAACATTATTGGTTGTCTCCCCTATTCTCTTGCCGAACCTGGAAATGCTTTTCAGAGTTCCTCCCTCACCTTTCTCTTCAATGACCACGCCGACGGCTGCTGGGCCGGGATTCCCCCTGGCGCCCCCATCCGTGTGAATAACCAAGTTCATAGTATCCCCCTTTCATTACCCCTCTTCCGCAGAGAAACATATAAGACGGAGACAATCAACACAAACGCTTCAGAGGCGGTCGTTATCCAGGCGGACGCAAAATATCCATGGGCGGGAACAAACACTGCGTTTGCCAGGATATTCCCCAGCATTGCTATGCCATGGATAACAATAAGAACGCCCTGCCGCTTCTCGGCGATAATAAACCACATATAGAGGGCGGAAACAAAAAAGATCGGCAGCCCAAGGAGTAACACCCGAAGCGGGGCAACACTCTCCGAAAAATCCGGCCGAATGACGGAAAGGAGAGGCGCTGTAAACCAAAGGCCTGCCCCAATACCGACAGAACTTGCAAGAAGGAACAGGAGTGATTTTCCGAATACAACTTGCGTGGTCGGATGCGCTCGATTTTTCGCACCCTGTCGCATGGATGTTAACAGCATCGGGTATACCGAGTTCATAAAAAATATCGGAACCACGAGCGGCAACTCAAACACCTTATAGGCAAGCCCGTAGATACCCACCTCGCGGGTGGAACGGTACACGGTCAGAATGACGCTGTCGGCATGAAAATAAATGAGATTGAAGACCAATGCCAAACCAAGCGGAACGGCGTCAACGAATAACCGGACGATATCCCGTTTTGGAAATACCGGCCTGACCGATTCGATTTGCTTCTTTACATAAGACAGCGCGACAAGCGACGTGGTGATGCTCCCCAAAAATACCGCGGCGACCCCCAGAAGAGGACCCGACGCCGGTGCAACGTAAATAAGTGCGACGGCCACAATGACCATGACAACTGAACCGGCATTCTGAGCGATTGTGGCAAGATCATACCGGAGCATCCGCTGAAACAGTGCGTTTGTCGTCGTGGTGATTGCTTGGAATAGAATAACCGGCGCAAGGATTTGAATGCCGAGCCGCACAAGGGGAGTATATCCCTGACCGAAACCCACGGGAAACAACACGAGAATGAGAAGTGCCGCAAGGATAAGAAGGGAACTTAGAATCAAACGGAGCCCGAAAAGCAGTTGCCAAGCCGGATCCCGGGCATTCATTGACTGCCGGCTGGCAACGACTCGCTGTAAATACACGGCGTTGATGCCAAAATCCGCAAGGAGATAGAAGAAGCCGACGTATGTGGTAATTTTGACGAAATCACCGTATCCTTCGGGACCAAAACGGCGGGCGATGATAACGCTCATGATAAACACGCAGGCCGCGCTTACTGCGCGCCCGACAAGCTGGCTGATCGTGTTACCCGCAATAATTCGGCGATATGAATCCTTTGGAAACACCTTCAAAAACATGGGGTCATTGTATCACGACCATTTGTCATCCGAGGAAAAAATACTCGAAAGAAGCACTACAAGTAACATCTGGCCCTGCTGGAGGGTCAACGGGAAATGGTCGATACTGCCAATAAAAAACACCATAATGAGCGGTGCTATAACAATCTTCCGCGGATCTTTTGAAGAGGAACGAAACAGCATCTTTACACGCATGCCGATTGCAAGCATCGCCCACAGAAGAAGGAATAATCCTGCAAATCCCGCCTGAGACAGGATAAGAAGATAGATATTGTGTACCGGTTGAAGAACCGAAGTGCCACGCGCGTCGGTGTAATGGGGAAGTGCCACAATAAAATTTCCCATACCTACCCCGATAAACGGCGATGAGCGCCACATTTCAATTGCCGCTTCATTAAGCGCGCGGCGTTCCCACACGGTCGCATCAGAGAGGGAAGGACGGAAAACATATGCCCCGGCAATAAGAAAAAGTGAGACTGCACCAAAAACAACGAGGGGTAATCGTATTTCTTTTTTCGAATTCTTCCGGAGGGTTAGCAACCCAATAACGGCACCGCCCAAAGCAAACATGCTCCATGCGCCCCTACTGAATGTCGTAAACAACGCTCCCAGCGATAACACACCCGTTACGATATACCACCATCCGTAACGACGCTTCCAGAATGAACGGGAAGAGACAAAAACATAGAACAGCATAAGGAGCACCGATCCTAAAAACGTGGCGAGCACATTGGGATGGGGGAAGGTTGCATAGGAACGCAGCTTAAAAAGACAGGAACCGATAACCGGAACGCAACCGCCGAAACGGGCGATCCCCGGCGTATCGATCGTAAACGTTCGCTCACCCAATAACCAGAAAACACCGCCCACGGAACCCTGAAGGATATATTGGGCGATGGCAAGCAGCGATGAATACGCAGCGGCAATGCTCAAAGGCAGAATGATAAATGCCACCGGCACACGGGAGCGC
The DNA here is from genome assembly GCA_964533995.1 of uncultured Gammaproteobacteria bacterium. Classification (GTDB taxonomy): domain Bacteria; phylum Patescibacteriota; class Microgenomatia; order UBA10105; family UBA927; genus UBA927. Next base: position 15,671 of record CAZHOQ010000004.1, on the reverse strand, counting down.
ACAACGTACAAACCCAGGACAACCAGCTCGGCAATCCTCATCCATCCGTAGAACGCAACCGGCGGGGAAGCCGCGTATCTGATGTTTAGGAACACACCAACCACGATGCAGATGAAAAGGGGAATTTGCGCTCGCGACAATAATCGCTTGCGCTCTCCGTACAACCGCAACGGGAGTCGTTCCTCGAATATCCAGCTGAATACAAGCAGGATCGCAACTAGATCAGTCAAAAATAGCGTCGGGGAAAGGTAATCAATCCTTCTGCCAAGGACAAGCGACCACTCGGGCCACAGGTGCAATCCAAGTTGTGTTGGCAACAAGACCAGCAGGAGAAAGAATAGCGAACGGTGCAGCGTCATTAGGGCAATTATAGCCCATGAAGCATCACTTCGGTTTTACAAGAAGCACCCGGTCATCGCCTTCACCGACGGATTCCGTTTCGATCCGTTCATCGCCGGAAAGCGTAAGGTGAACTATGCGACGCTCAGCGGGTGTCAGGCGCATGAGTTCTACCGCGCGACCAAGCGAGAGTGCACGCTCGGCAGCACGCTGTGCCATATGCATGAGCGTCTCCTCACGCTTTTCCCGATAATCGCCGACGTTCACGTAAGTTTTTACCCACCGGCCTAATTTCTTCGAGACCATGATGCCCAAAATCAACTGGAGGCTTTCAAGCGTCCTTCCGTGATGCCCGATAAGGAGGCCGGTTTCTTCCGTCTCGATACTCACCCTGAATGCGCCGGTTTCATCCGTGGTAACCCCGACCGTACCCACAATTTCCAACTGACCCAGGAGGACTTCGACAACACTTTGTACTACAGGCACATCTTCCATATTATTTCTCCTTATTGATAATGAGTTGTTGCATGATACCAAAAAGCCCGAAAACGTTCCAGTAAAGGGCAAGACCCAGCGGGAATTGGTAAGCGAACATACCAAACATCAGGGGAGTGATGAGTGCCATTTGTTTTTGCATTTCGGCAGCGGTGTCTTCCGGACTTTTTTCTTCCTTCTTGTCTTTGAGTGTCATCGCTTTACCTTCCGGCGCTTTTACCGGCGGGGGCAACATCAACTTGCTTTGCCACCACTGCAATGCCGCCGTGACGAGCGGGATAAAGAGAAGCCACACGCCGTGCGTTTGCCACTGGCTGGGCTTCACCCCCAGGCTTGTCCCGAAAAACGACAGGTCCAGTGTCGTAAGCCGAAGGGCGGGCAAATAAAGGATCGCATTGATATCGGTCACGAGTTTGGAAAGATTGCCGTTTTGCAACACCTGATAAAACACGTTGTATAACGCGATAAGCACCGGCAATTGGATAAGGAGCGGGAGGCATCCGGCCGCAGGATTCACCCCGTGCGCCTTGTATAAATCAAGCTGCGCCTGTTGCAGGGCTTTTTTATCGTCCTTATGTTTGGCGTTAAGCGCATCAAGATGCGGTTTGATGGCAGCCATTTTCTTGGCCGATTTCATCTGGGCGGCCATAAGAGGGTAGAGGATAAGGCGGATGAGTATGGTAAGTGCGACAACCGCAAATCCCAATGCTCCGGGAACGTGAAGCGACTCAAATGCTTTATAGAAGGCTACCAGCAGATTAATGATGGGCCACACGAGCAGTTGATTCCACAAGGTTGGATTGGTCATACGTACGTTTTTCGCTTTGGTACAGGATCAAAACCTCCCGGGGACCATGGGTGGCACCGGAGTATTCTCCTCAAGCCCAAAATAGATCCTCTGATTATACCATACGCCTCGACTGCTTGATATGTATACTCACTGCATGTCGGGCTAAACCGGCAGGCTGAACCGACCATCCAGGCCGAGCGAAAAACGCCCGTATCCGGGGAAAGATATCTCTGATAGAGCCTGATGAGGGAAAGTACGAAGTACTTCATAGCATATTCGCTTTCGCCAACGCATCTCGAACCAAAACCTGGTTCATTATGGCTTCCCTCGGCAACTTCGCGCGCGCGATGAAAACCACCCGCTTTCCGGAACGGACTGACGGAAGCAAAAGCCTAACCGTTTCGCGAAGTACCCTTTTTACGCGATTGCGGACGGTTGCCCGCTTATCGACACCTGAAGATACGATAAATGCAAACTGCGAATCGCCGTGGGCTGGAGCCGTAACAAGATCGATGACACCGCATCTGATTCTAGTGCCATGCCGCAATAATTCGGGGATCTCAGCCTTGGAGATACGATTGTGCCGGGGAAGCATGAAAGAACGGGTTAAACAGTCAACCGTTTCCGTCCGGTTGTTCGACGCCGCTTCAGGACTAATCTGCCTTTTGTCGTCTTCATGCGCTCACGGAATCCGTGGACGCGCTTTCTTTTCAATTTCTTAGGTTGATACGTTCGTTTTGGCATAATTGCATTATAGTAGATTCTAAACAAGAGAACAATTACTAAAAACCGAGCCAAAAATTAGGCACGTTATATCTAAATAGAGTATAATACAGGGCTAAGGCATCAATTAAACGACATTGTATATGAATCCAGAACGACCAAACGCAATTAGAGTCCAATTACCAACCTTTGAGAACATTGAGAGAGTGCGCAAAGCGGTTCAAGTTTGCGCAGATGTGGCAGTTAAAAAAACCTCGGAGCACATTCATTTACACGAACTAACAATACAAATAAAGGATGACCCAAAGGGAGTCATTCCCGAGCATGCCCATTCTGGCTGGACACATTCAGCAGATAATATAACAATTAAATTCGATCCTTATTTTCCAAATAAGGAGCAACTTTTAGAGATCGAGTTACCACGCTCAATTAGCCATGAACTCCACCATGCGGTTCGTCTCAAGTCTCTTCCTGATGAGCCGCGATCTCTCGGTGCAGCATTAATATTTGAAGGTTTAGCGACATGCTTTGAAACCGAGGTGTGGGGCGGTGAACCATCTAAGTGGGCGGGAGCATTAAGTCAAAATCAAATTAATGATCTTTTAAAGAAGGTAGTCTATGAACTAGATGATACAAACTATAAACAATCGAGGTGGTTTTTTGGATCAGATGATTTGCCCCGATGGACAGGGTATACAATTGGTGCCTATCTAGTGAAAGAGTACTTAAAACAACACCCTGATCAAAGCTGCGCAAGCCTAGTAGCTACACCCTCGAGAGTGATCCTTGATTCATTAAAGCCAAACATTCTTTTAAAGAAATAACGCTTCCAGAATCAACTTCGTTGCTCCTTTATACCCACAGCAACAACTCCAACAACTGCCTCATCTTCAAAATCTAAATCTAATAAGCGATTAATACCATTATCTATAAACCCCCCGATTGAACAGCAACCAATCCCATATAACTGTGAGAGTAGATATAAATTCTGTGCGACATGACCATATTCGGTAAGTATATGTCGATATCCACGATCTCCGTATTTTATTTCAGTCCGATTGAATATGGCGGTTATCACAAAAAGGACCGAGGATTGCTTTAACCATTCCTGGTCAAAATAACTAAATAACCGCTTAGCATATGACCCATCTAAAATCTTTTCGAGAGAGTGAGTTTTTACATGATAATGATATCCTCCAATAGGAATTGTCTCTGCATGAAAAACAAATGGATATACCTCCAACGGATACCTTCCACCTGCAGAGGGATACATTCGTTGATCTCCCACATTAGGTTGAAAAAATTTTGTAGATCCCACTGAATAGTATATGAGATTACTCAAGTCCTCCAAGGATATATTTTCCGCAGCAAAATTACGCACTGATCGACGATGAGTTAATAACTCAATAAGGCTACCTTTTCGTTGTGTGGGAACTGGCAGAATCACTTGTTGGAACCTTGGATATGCTTTATAGGTATTAACTTTCCACAATATTGGCGCTGTCTGGGTTTTGTCATCTCTCTTAATAAATCGCTTTAATTTGGTCGCATTGTGAAATCGTGAAGAACTTGAACTAGCATTTATTACAGCATTTGTTAGCTCGTCCATATACTATTTCCTTTATAGAAAGGGGTGTGGATACTTATTTATTTTAGATTCCTCGTAATTGTATCCAGAAAAACGCGGAACGTCATTCAATCTCGGCCCTCCCTGTGGTTGTCTATCATCGTCAAACGTGAGTGGCTGCAGCTGAGGTACGATTGTTTTTACCACTTTTAAACCCAACGGGCTCAACTCACCTACAGTAATATCCTTCCAGTATGCATCCATATGATGCTCATGTAACTTACTCATCACGTATTCAAGCTCCTCTTTGACCGTTTTTCGGTTTACATTTTCGTTAATCTCAATATATCTACCGTTTTCAGACCAAAAATCCAGCTTTTTGATCTTCTCCACGTTATACCAAAACAATCCGCGCTGTATCATACCCGGATCTTTCGCTCTTTTTATCTCATCCTGATATGCAGAATCATCCATTTCATGCATTCTCCTTATCCATCCTCTCGTATGAAACGCTTCAGTAATCGCGCCTGTAATAGCCTCGTGTGCATTTGTATTGCACTTTAATCCAACTGAAACTGCTTTACCAACTCCACTCCTGTCTAATACCAAAGCGCATATTACTGGGATACCCATATTCGTTGTAAAATCCAAGCAAGAAATCTCCAAGTCATATTTATTGGCGGTTTCAAGAAAAAACTGTACTTTTTTATTCTTTATACGTTCTAAGCGAACTTTGGGATATTGAATCTTTTTTAAGTATGCGAGCATATACGCATCTCGTTCGATGCATTCATATAAACCTCTCAGCACTGCCGTTGCTAAAGTCCCACCGGCGGCTACACCGGTACTTATTGGTGGATATATTAGTGGTTCTTCTTTTGCATGTGGATACGATAGATAAATAAAATTACAGGGGATCAAGTACTGTTTATTTGAATCCAGTGATTCACACATGGTCCATCTAAGTTTAGAATCTGGTTTGAAAACAAATCGGGAGTAAAGCCGACTATTCAATTGTTTTTTTGAGTATCTGGAAAACGATTCAAGCGGTACAATATCGTGCTGAACGTCACTTATGGTTGACAGTTTTATTGCAACCCCGTTGGGGAAGTACGTATTGCTAAATCTCTCCACTACTTCTGCAAGACATTTAAACAATGCTTCCTGCTTTGAGAAAAAGGAGCACCCGCTCCCAACAGTCGTAAAGGAAATTTCGCTCTGTTCGATAAACCGATCATTAACCCGGGCACTAAAGTGCCAGAATTTTGGTTCGTCGTAATGCTGCCTCTCTCTGTGAATTTCAGATACTAATCCAAAATCAGGATTCAAAACTGCATTCAGATGCTTTAGAGATACAGAAATCGGACGCTCTTCGAGAGAGTAAGCCTTAATAATCTTTCCGTTCATACAACAACTCAACAAAAAAACTGCCACAAACAAGTGGTAAAACACCTTTAGGCAGTTTATAGAGTAAACTATTACTCAGCGATCTCTTATTATTTAATCCGTCCTGTTCTTACTGGACGTCGTACTCGTCTTAACATGTCTTTACTGCGGAAACGGCCAGCAAATCCACTACAATCAGGTCCATCGCAACTACTGCAGTCGCATGCGCACTGAAGATCGCAATCCCCGCCACATTCTTTACCTCGAATTGACCTGCTCAACGGAGAAAAAGCATCAATTAATTCTCTATTTCTACTCATGTCTATCACCTCCTTTCCAACTTTTCTATTATACACCCTCATTCAAACTTCTTATTCCCCAATGTCTTCACCCAGTGTTTAAACTGATTGCCCCGGTCTTCATAATTTTTGAAGAGGTTGTAACTTGCGGAAGCAGGGGAGAGGAGACAAATCTTCCCTTTATGGGTAAGATTGTAAGCGAGCTTCACGGCTTCTTCCATGGAAGATACCATATGGGGCGCCGTCACATGCTGGCGCTTCGCGCTATTTGTTACGCTGCCTATGGCTTCCCAAATTCGTTTTCCCGTATCCGGAAAAAGGATGAGATTTTCGACCGGATGGCTCCGTAGGTATGCGCCCAGTACTGTATAGTCGAGGTGCCGGTCGTACCCGCCGGCAATCAAAGTTGTCACATTCGGTCCGAGGGCTCTCAATGCGTGCACGGTCGCTTCGGGTATGGTTGCCAGTGAATCATTGTAAAAGGTAATGTCCCGATAGGTGCCGACCAGCTCAAGCCGGTGCGGGAGCGAACGAAAAGGGCGTATCGCCGATGCGATATCCTGCGGTTTTCCACCGAGAAGGCTAACAACGGTGATTGATGCGAGTACGTTTTCTATATTGCCCAGTAGCGGGATATCGGCAATGGGGATTACCGGTTCGACCGTGCCGGCTATCTCCGTATAAATATATCCCCGCTTGACATAGGTCATAACCCCGTCTTTCCGTCGCTCGGAAAAGAAAACCCGGCGTGCCGGGGCATTTTCAAGTATCTCCCGCAAAATCGTGTGCACCGGATTGTAAACCACGACGTCGGTTGGGGATTGGAATGCGGCAATGCGCGCTTTTGCCCTGGCGTACGTCGTGACATCCGGATAGTAATCAAGGTGTTCGGATACGATACCCAAAAGCACCGCGATATGAGGGCTATAGCGGATATCGACGAGCTGGTGGCTGGAAAGTTCGATGACGTAAATAGTTTGCGGTGTTCCGGAATCCAACTCATCAAGCATCGATATACCGATATTGCCGACTAACCGGACATCCGGATACTGGTGCTTTAATATGTGGGCAATAAGGCTCGACGTGGTGCTTTTGCCTTTCGTGCCCGTAACCCCTATTGTTTTCCCAACGACACACGAAAAAAATATATTCGTTGCGGTGGTCACAAATCCGCCGGATGCGGCATATCGTTGTAGTTCAGGAAGAAACGGGGAAATGCCCGGACTCCGAATGACAGTATCGAAGGCTTCGATACCGCTTAGATATGCGTCACCATCAAGCTGTCTATCCCGATGTTCGATATGAAGTGCCGGATACCGCTTCGTTAGCCACCGTTCCACGCTTTTCCCCTCGCGGCCGTACCCGACAATAAGTACTGATTTCCCCTTGATTTCAGTAGCATTCATATCCTGCGTGACGAAACGCGTTGCCATGCGCTACGCAACATCGCCAGGTGCTCCGGCGGGAGGTTGAACGTGTCCCCCCAATCCTCAAGCAATCCGTCCCTCATCTGAATAATTGTCTCTGGAGTAATGCCGAGATCACTCTTTATCGCCACGAGGCCTTCCGGTATCTCCCGGTTGTCCCGTACGAACGAATCAATCGCAAGATGCAACGCAAGTTGCGACTCCCTTCTCGTCCCGACACACTCGAAGGGCTTGACTTCGGTAAGGCCTACAAGCGCCCGGATGTGGGAAAGAATCTCGGGATTATGGAAAAGGTCGTTTCCGAACGATGCGGTCATCTGCGCATAGGGGAGGAACGGAAAAAGAATAAGATACGTGAAGGCGCATTTTGCGCATCGCCCGCACCATGTATTGGCTTTGCTTCCGACGTTGCAGCTTCGGAAGGACGGAAAATATTCAGGGTATAACGAAAACAACCGTCCAATCTCCAAATCATTGAGTGGCCGCAGAATACTGAAGTAGTTCGGCGTATCCTCAAATACGTCTGCGGCGTATTGTCGGAACAGCTGCTCGAAACGGAAGCTCTTGGAATACTGGTGGTTTACTTCGACTCCGTGATACATAACATTGCCTTCATCCGCGCTTCGTTCATTGGAAACGATGACATGCCGGTTCCCGTTAAGTTTGGCAACCGTTATGCCAAGAAAGGCAAGATATGCGGAAAAGGGAGTATGACCGTTGAGGTACCCGGCATCATTTAAACGGGAAAGCTGCGGATCCATAGCCCGTTTAACTACTATAGGACTGTTTAAACCTGCCACCCGTATATTTTCGAGTGCGGCTACTGTCGGATTTAGTACAAGGGTTTGGATCGATCTGGCGCTATCTTTATACATTCCAAGTGTTACGGCGGAATCCTTACCTCCGCCGATAAGCACAAGATCGGAGCGTTTATCCGTTTCGTATTGTTCCCCGGGGGAAGGAAGCTCAGGTCCGGCCGCAACAAGATGCAAAAAATCCGGAGCCGTGAAATCTATGTCATTCCGGAAATAGAATTCTCCCAAGCCATGCCGAATGAGGTCAGACCAAAAACGCAACTCGACATCGGATAACGCGCCGGCGGCAATCACAAATTCTTTCGGAAGTGCTGCCTTCCAATAACTTACGGCTTCGACCATTCCCAGGCGGAAAACATAGGGGGCAAGCTTGTCAACATCATACGCTCCGCGATGGGGGATCGTAAGCGTGGGACGGAAAACGATATCGGGTTCCAGTAAGAATTCAAAAACGATGTGAAGCGCATCGTCTTTTTTCGTAACTTCGTAGCTCTGATAGATAAACCGGGGATGGAAGAGCCGCAGTTGTTCGAGCGTCATGCCCGTATTGTATCAAAATCAGGGCGCCACCTCTTGCCACGTCACGGAAAGCTCCTTCATGGAATCAGGCATGGTGAGAAGCAGTCTCGGATTATAGAAAAACACCTCCGAGGCTGATATGTTATTCGCATTGGCGATATCCAGATCCCGCTCCAGCAAGAAATTTCCGGATATAAACATACCCTTGCCGACAAACTTTGCCGTCGCGGCGGCGGCCGACACGCCGGTTGCAAACGTTCCCGTCGGGCTTGTTATGTAAATTCCCTCGATTACCGGCGTTGTCGACCCCGATGTACCGCCAATAGAACTGGTTACGTCGATGTCTCCGTTGACGATAAACGCAATGAATCCGTCACCCGTTATATTGACCTGGCCTCCCAAGGTGACATTACCGTTCACGATGATAACCACGGACTCCCCGGCACCCACGGACCAGTTACCTGTGGTCGTCATGTCACCCACGACATAGTACGGGGTGTCGCTTGACGCGGGCTGGGTCACCGCCGACAGATTGGAAAATGCCGTGTCCGTCGTTGCCGTGGTCGGGGATCCGTACCGGCGATAGAAGTAATCGTAATAGTCGACTGTTGTCCGGCTGGCATTGACCTGCCAGTTCGTTCCGGAAACGAGCGTTGCGCCTGTCGAATAGGGATCGGAGTCGAAATCGAAGCTCGTGCCATAGATAAGGACGCCGTCATCGGCTTCCGGGGAGGTCGTGATAAACTGCCGCGTAGCTAAATCGGGGACATATGACCGGACGCTTCCGGCCGCATAGACGTCACCGCCGCGGGCGCGCACCCAGGAGGTACCGTCCGTGTAGCCGATATCCCACCGCACCGTCTGTGTGTTGGCTAATGTTGCCGACAACCCCTCGCCGGTTGCCCCGGTCGAAATGTTCCTCCAGCACGCACGGGTATATGCCCAGTTGGCGGTCGGCACGTTAGGGTCGAGCGTATACGTTCCGACCGTCACGTTATTGAACGCCGCGTAATTAGCGCCGATCTGTGTCTGGGATGGCGGCTGGCTTGCGGACGAGGGGGTAAACTGCAGAACCGTACCGTCGATTTCCCCGTCGGTCGTTGGCACTGCCCGGATCGCCGCACAGCTCGTGTCTGCAGGATCGATCCGTACCGCACGGGCCTGGAGGTTCCCCTGTTGGACCGGCGTATTCGTCGGAGGAACCGGCGTATTCGTCGGAGGCTGAACCGTCGGCTCGGGAGGCCCGGTTGGATTCCCAGGGGTAGTTGCGGGCGCATTGCATGTTGCATCGCAACTCGCGTCGGAAATACAGCACTGTGTCTGGCCGAGAGACGGATTACTGTTGCATACCCTGAATTGCCAACAGTTAACGCACGGCCCCCACGAACCCCAACCGGTCGTACAGGAGCTTTGCCAATTGGAACACGTAAATCCGCAGTAACCGGTATTGTTGTTACAGAATGGCGTACATGTTGCCGGATAGTTACATAATCCGCTGGTGCAGACGCCTCCGCACTGGCCGCTGGAACAAAGAGGTAGGGTAGGAAAAACGGTGATAGGAGGTGGCGTATTTGTCGAGTACTGAGCGTACGCTGGGGTAAGGATACCCAATGATAGCGTAGCAGCAAGAATTACATACACGAAACACCGCAACGCACTCATAATTTGAGCCTAACAGATGGCTCTTAGGGGTGCAATCACTAATTCTGGATAATCAACGAGGGGAAAATAATATTTTGAATATCCTGCGGGAAGAATCCATGATAGTTTGGATCATCTCTTCCGATTCCAACAAAAAACTGGGCATTCGTTGCCGATAAATTGGGAAAGTGTGCGTTGAAGGTTATGGAATACGGCGTGTTATTAAACCCGGGATTGGGTAAATTTTCCATATTATTACCTTGAATGCTGTACAGTTTTTCCAGGGACGGCTGCGGGGTCCCGAACGTAACTAGGGAGCCGTATCCGTTCGTAAAAAATCCGTTTTCGATTTTGAATATGGGAAACAAAACCATCCGAGAACTCGGCCTCGTTGCCACGTCATTCAATCGTTGGTCATACAGAGCCCTACTAGCCTCATCATTCATGATCTCCGGACCGGTGGCAGTTAATATCATCTTCCATTCGTCCCCCTTGGGATTCTTAGCGTCAGTCGGATCCAACCACTTTGAAGGAGTGGCGGTATATTCCGTACCATCACCGCTCACGAATACCACTCGGGCGTTATTCAGCACCTGAACCGGACTGTTGCCCGGTGTGATTCCGTCAGTAAGGAGAGAGGAGTTTAATAACGAAGCAAATTTCGTCCCCTCGCCGGTATTCGCATTCACCGTGATATATTGAAACAGCATTTGGATCCCGGGCTGGGATTTCCACCGATCTATCGCTTCCTGTGCAAATGGCTGACTAAATTCTTGAATAAAAATGCGCTGCGCCGTTTCTACCTGTCCAATGGGAAGGCGGAATGACAATGGCGATTCTACCGGCCTCGCAAACCATTTGCCCTCTTCCTGTATCCAATACAGCTTGGTTTGTCCGTCGGCAGAAAACATAATCGGGGTTTTACCTAAAATATTTTTTGTTGCCAAATCTTCATTCAGCGTTGCGGGGGCAACTATCAACGTTTGTTCAACGGGCATTCCTTCCGCACCCATAACCATGACGGTCGCAGTGAATGTGCCGCCTTCCACCGCGGTGATGGATCCCTCAAGTCCGTAATGAGCCTTCATGGCTGCAAGCTGATCGGCTTCAAGCCCCGCTGAATCAAGGGAGAACGATGGTGCAGCCTCGGTTGCTGACGCCAGAACAATCGGCGTTTCTGCGCCTCCTTTTTTCATATCGAGTGCCGTCGAAGCGAGCCCTTCTCCGTCCGTGCGGATTAAAATGGGCCACCCGTTGATAAATTGCACGCCGTCCGCTTGAAATGTCTTGAAATTAAAATTGTCATTGCCTTGGTTTACCGGCGACCCGTCCGGCGCGAACACTTCGCCATAAGGAAGCTTCAAATCCACGTAGGCGAGGCCGTCAACGTTGGTCGGCACGAAATATCCGTGGGACGGATGATAGGGCATAAGCACCCATTGCCCGGTCTTACTCTCAAAATACCGCATCTCATACCCGCTGTTATCAAAACTCGTGTACTGTTCGGCGGGAGTTTCTCCGGTAATAAATCCCGCCCGCTTCATCTCCGGAATGTACCGGTCGTTATATCCGCGGAGCACCGGGGTCATCGCATCCCGACCCGCTTGCCCCTCATACGTGTACATTCCTGCGGCTTCTCCGCCCCCGAAGCTGGTCGGGTACTCATTTGTCTGTGGTGCGGCGTTTTCGGTGGGGTTCGGCGTTGCGGTGATATTCTCGTTAACAAACGGCGTTGCCGTTTCCGGCGCTATCGTCTGCTGGGTAATCGCGGTTGGGGCCCCTTCCGTCGGGTTAATTGCGGTCGCAATTTGCGGACCGCATGCAGCTAGTGCAGCGGTCAACCCAATCACGGCTTTCTTCGGATTCCTCCGCACCATGTCGATAAACATGACCGCTGCAGCCGTTCCGAAAATTCCGGCTACGATATTTACCACGGTCGCAAACGTTTTTCCCTTCTCTTGATCCTCATAGGTCATTTGGAGCGTATCCGGCCTTGCTGCTTGCGGAAGATTTGCAACATGCTGATTGGCGACGGCTTCTGTCCTTGTCCGTTGCCGTTGGGTCTGACTCTCTTCCTCCGCAGTAGTCACTCCGGGAAGGCTGTTGCGCCAGCCGCGAAGATTAATGGGCTTCTTCAATACGTGTGTCGTGCCTATGGGATCGATATCCGGATGGTCTACCTGAGGAGCATGCGCATCACCACGCACTCCGAGGGCAAATGCGGTGCCGACGCCGACGCGAATTACGGTTTTTGTAATTTTGGAACGGAGAGAATCTCGTGATTTTTCCGCCATGGCCGTCATAACTAACCTATAGTATCATTATCTCTCATGGGTGTCAAGGCTAATCGGGTATAAAAATCCCCGATGAAATCGGGGAGGGAAGACCATAGTATTTTCGAAATTTCGAATTGTTTATCCTGTAATAGTCTCCTATACATTATATATAGTATATGGGAAAACCATCGCTGCCTGTCAAGAACGCAACGCTCCGCGGATCTCGCGCACCATCAGGCGCAACAGAAATGGCACTGATTGTGCCAATAGTCCCATGTCCACACGCGGCGATTTGTTTTTCGCGTACGAAATATCGCTCTTCATCCACTCGTTGAAGTCCTTGTGATATCTCCCGGTAAGTACGGCCGGGGAGATGATGCCAGGCCTGATTACGTGACGCTTGCGCATCCAGGGCTTGAGCTTATTAACCTCAGAAACTGGCAGTGGTCTCGGTCCGATAAGGGCCATATCGCCACGGTAGACGTTCCACAATTGGGGAAGTTCATCCAATCCCGTATGGCTCAATATCTTGCCCAGCGGGGTAAACCGCGGATCATGATAAATCTTAAACGCCGGACCGGCAGACTCATTCAGCGTCCGATACCGGGACTTCTGCTTTTCCGCCTCATGCACCATGGTCCGGAATTTGTACATCGCAAACGGCTTACCGTTTAACCCGATTCTCCGTTGGGCAAACAAAACCGGTCTCCCCGAGATGATAAGGAGCAACAGGGCGATAATAGCCTGAACCGGAAGGGTTGCCAGCAACAACAACCCAATAAGCATTCGATATACCATATACCTTCGATTAGTCCTGGCAGAATATCGATATAGTATGCGGAAACGTACGCTACCTCAAGAGGGTGTCACGCGGGCAAGGCTTGGGCGCATCGGGAATCGTACGTAACCTGCTTGATCGCGCCGGTAACTTACAATTTCTTCCTTCCCTCCGTATAATACTCAGCATGTCAACAAATGCACGCCATTTTTTCGAGCTCTTAGTGGCGATGACGCAAAAGGAGTTACAGTCGAGATACAAAAATACCGTATTCGGCTTCCTGTGGATCGTCATTAATCCCTTACTGCAAATGGCAGTCATCGGATTCATTTTTACGCTGTTTGTGAAAGAGCCGATTCATCTGTATTACTATTACTTATTCATCGGTCTTCTTATCTGGAATTTTTTCTCCCTGTCCCTGACGAAAGCAACACCGTCGATCGTATACGAGCGGCCGCTCATCAAGAAAGCGGTTTTTCCGCATGCGATCGTTCCGCTTTCTATCGTTGTTTCAAACTTTATCCACTTCACCGCCGGACTTGCGTTATTTCTCATTCCCGTCTTTATCATCAACGGACTTTCCCCACAAGCCTTCATATACAGCCTCCTTGCCATTGTTCTGCTTCTGTTGTTCACCTCAGGCGTCTCCTTGCTGACAAGCGCGCTTAATGTCCGGTACCGGGATGTTAACTTCTTCGTGCAGGCGCTCTTAATCATTTGGTTCTACGCAACCCCGATCGTCTATTCGTTTACCCAGCTTCCCAAAGAGCTCTTATGGCTTTGGCGGTTCAATCCGCTCACGGCAATCGTCCAGCTGTTCCAGTTTGCGCTGGTGGGCGCACCGGCACCAGGCACGGGCATGCTGGTGAGTAATATAAGCGCAATTATCGGAATCGCGATACTCGGCCTTATCGTATTCCGGAAAGAAAGCCTAACGTTCGACGACTGGTTATGAAAACACCTGACGACATCGCCGTCCAGCTTCTCGGGGTAAGCAAAAAGTACGTGATCCATCACGAGAAACCGACGTTGGTCGAAAAATTCATCCAAAGGAAGTATGAAACGTTTTGGGCGCTTAACGAAATGGACCTAACCATCAGGAAAGGGGAGAAGCTGGGCATCATCGGCCCGAACGGAAGCGGCAAAACAACACTCCTCAAAATCATCGCCGGTATCACAAGTCCTACGACCGGCACGGTGAAACGAAAGGGGAAAGTCGTATCACTTATCGATCTTGAAGCCGGATTCCACCCCGAACTTTCCGGCATCCAGAATATTTATCTCAACGGGATGCTGCTCGGGATGTCCAAACGCACAATTGACCAAAAGCTCCGGGCCATCATCGAGTTTGCCGACATCGGACAATTCATCGATGTGCCGCTCTATACGTATTCCGAGGGCATGATGCTCAGGCTTGGCTTTTCCGTTGCAATACAGTCCAACCCGGACATACTCATACTCGACGAGGGCTTGGGGGTTGGGGATACGCAATTTAGAAAAAAATCACAACAGGTACTCAAACAAATGATCCGGAATAACAAGACATTCATTATTGCGTCCCACTGGATCGAATTCGTGTACGAAAACTGCGAAACAATCATAGAGCTTCGCCATGGCAGGTACCGGGTGGTAAAATCCGTACGCAAGAAATAAGTAAGGGGGGACAGTATGAAACAGCGATCGCGGTCAGGCGGCCTGCCGACACAATCAAGGGATGCCATCCGGGCGATACTCCGCAAGCGTCCTTTGGAAAACCCGGAACTTCTCACAAAGTCGGAATCCTGGCTCCTCCGCGCGCGCGGGCACGTGTTTGCGATGCCGAAAGCCGGAAGTCCCGTCATCATGCTTTCCTCAGGCGGCGCAGACAGCACGATAACCACGCACATACTCATGGAAAAACATAAGCTCGTCGTATATCCGCTGTATGTGGAGCGCGGCCAACGACGCGTGAAAAACGAAGAGGCTTCCGTGCGCTACTTCAACAAATTTTTCCAAGAACGCTATCCGTCCCGGTATACGGACCCTTTTTTCATGGACGTTCCCATCCCTCCTCAAGAAATACGCTGGCCGATCACCCGAATTGCCGACGTGATTTTTAATAGGGATACGCTCCAGAGAAACGGCATCCCCATGTATACATCCCTGCTCTCATCCTATGCGGTCCAGTATGCGAACTACCTCGAAATAACCAAAGGGATTCGCATCCGCACCGTATTCTGCAGCTTCATTGCAAAGGACGGCATCGGCATGGCGTACGAAACGCTGACGGCGCTCCGCACGACGACACTTAACATCATTTCCCTCACCCATGACCCTACATGGCAATTTACCTCCCTTGCGCTGGAAACAACGCTTGGAAATTTCTGGGAAAAACACGATTTATTGCGTTGGGCGAGCGCCCACAAACTACCGGTTGAACGTACATGGAGCTGCTATTGGAATGGGGTATTCCATTGCGGCATATGCGACGGATGCCGAACGAGAAGGGAAGCCTTCCGACATGCGCGATTGCCCGATGCCACGAGATATTGGACGGATTTGCCGGTCTATGGAATCTACAGTAAAATACGCAGGTTACGTCAAAAACTAGACCCGCGACTCCGCCCGTACGTATGA
>CAZHOQ010000003.1:16761-34465 GCA_964533995.1 uncultured Gammaproteobacteria bacterium | reverse complement strand
GCCGGGTGTGGGTGTAGGCTGCGGCGTGGGTTCCGGCGTCGGCGTAGGCGGCGGGGTATCCGCATTCTCGGCAAGTTCCTCGAGCTCCTCAATAACGTCGTCGATCTGGTCATCGGTGTCGTCGATGGAACTTGGTGGTGTCTCCTCATTCACCGGTTCAGCGGGAGCTTGGGTCGGTGTTGTTTGGGGTGCTGCGACTTGCGTTTCGATATCCTGGAGCTGGGCGGCCTGTTCCAAAATCTGCGCCTGAATCTGTGCCTGGAGCGCCGCTGCCTGCTGCTCGCTCTGCGATGTCGCCTGCGTAAGCTGCGACTGCAATGCGCTTAACGTTCGCTGTTGGGTCGTAAGTTGCGCAAGGAGCTGCTGGTTCTGCTGGCTCCGCGCTTGCGACTGCAGGTCGTTTCGTAGCTGATCTATTAACCGGGTCGTCTGATCCAATTGCTTTTCTAGCTGTGCGTTATTCTGCACGATGACCGTCCGGGTCGCCCTACGCGACGTCGATATCGGCTGAATCGCGGCGAGCGTTCCCGTTTTCCTGATCTTCTGGCTCTTAAGCTCAAGCGACACGTCCCGGAGGGTCGCGAGGTACTGTCTGGCTGCTTCCTGGCGTTTCCCCCGGTCCGGTGAGTTCTCGATCATCGCCTTGGTGGCCAGCACCTGTTGGGAAAGCTGGGAAAGCCCCTCGGTTGACTGGCGGTTGGCAAGGAGGATTTTCGCTTCGGCCAGGCGGCGTTTCGTATACTGCGCGTTGAGGGATGTTTGCGTTTCGAAGGACGGGGCGGCGATAGCAAGCAATATCTGCTCACTCGCCCTTTTCACGCCGTACATCGAATCCCCGGGGAGCGTATTCCAGGAAGCCATGATCATCACGGTGGGACCGGCAAACAGAAGGATGAATCCGTACGACAAATAGTCGACAATCTTGTTCACTGTTTCCAGGGTACGAAATCGAAGGGTTGAGTGTCAACTCGGAGTCCGAGGTTACGTCATGGGGTTAGCGGCCTGACCGAGCACGCCTCCGGCTCCCCCCTGGGCACCGGTTCCCCAAAGAATGGCCTGGGTGATCTGATCTACCTTTTTGGAGTCAAACACTTTTGCGGCTTCCCGGCCGCCCGAAGTCCGGAGCATCATTTCCTGCTGCTTGGCGGCAACCGCAATACGTGCGCGCTCCGTCTGCGATGCGGACGGGATGGCAAACGCGGTGCCGACGCCGGTCGCCGCACCGATAGCCGGTCCTATGCCGCTCAATGTCGGGTCAAGGAACGCCCCGCCGATGCCTCCCCACACGCCGAACACGACGGACGAAATCGCCCGCTGCAAAAACGTACCGATGACCAGCTCCCGGTCCTGGGTCTTGAGGAGGTCTTTAAGTTGCGGCAACACTGTCTCCATGGATCGTTTCATGTCTCCGGGAGGCAAAACGGCGATGATCGAGCGGAAGGCATCTTCCGAAGCTGAAGACGCCGGACGGAACGTCCGTTCAAGCCAGGTGCTCTTTTTTCGTATGCGTTCGGCAACCGACCCCTGAGGTCGTGGCCGCATCTCTGCACGTGATTCCATACGGATACTCTACTCCTTCTGGCCTATAGTGTCAAGTCTCATCCGCCACGAACGAGCCGAAGGATGTCGTTGATCGACACCAGGAAGATTAGCCCCAAAAGGATAATCATCCCGATCTGGTGCGTGGATTTCTCAAATGCCGGCCGTACTTTCTTCCCGAGGATTTTCTCGAGAAACACGAATGCGAGCCTTCCCCCGTCAAGCGCGGGGATGGGAAGCACGTTAAGGACCGCTAAATTCAAGGAAAGAATGCTCGCAAATTCAAGGACTGCAGCCAACCCGAATTTGACCGCCTGACCCGTCACTTGGGCAATCCCGATGGGACCGGCGACATCGGCTGTCAGCTTTTGGAACGTGACAAGTTTCCAGACGGTTTCCCCGAGGCCAACCAGCATGTCCCGTGCCCGGGTGATATTGATCGTGAGTGCCTTACCGGGTGCTTCCGAGACCGGGTACTTTTTGAGCTCGAGGTCGGAAATTGCAACTCCCAAGGGGCCTTCCCCTTTGGGGACTTCCGTACGGGGAACGGCAGTAACGCTCAGCTGCTCACCCTGCCGGTCCACGACAAACGATACGTCTTTCCCCTTGTGATCGTTAACAAACGTAATCAACTCGTCCGGGGTAGTAAGCTTCACGTATTTCTCGGCTGAAGATATCGAGACGAGCACGTCCCCGTTTTTGAGCCCGGCCTTCTCCGCGGGACTACCTACCGAAATGCGCTCAACATGCACCTTACCCGACGGCTCCCGCACGCCATACATCAGCAGTCCGGCAGTAATCGCAACCGCCATCGCAAAATTCATGAATACCCCGGCTACCAGGATGGCGGCGCGCTCCTTCTTCGATCGCGCCCAGAAATATTCCGTACGTTTCATGTTTTTCCCTTTGTGCTGCTCCCCGCTTTCGGCATCTTCCCCGGCGAGCCTGACGAATCCGCCGATGGGAAGCGAATTGATCGAATAAATCGTTTTTCCAAACTTTTTGCCCCAAATCCTGGGGGGCAGCCCCATCCCGAATTCCTCGACGTGCACGCCGATTGCTTTGGCGACCAGGAAATGTCCCAGCTCGTGTATGAGGACTAGGACAGTCAGAATGACGAGGAATGTGATGGCAGTAAGTAGCATGTGGATTAAACCTGAAGCAGCTCTTCTTCCTTCTTGGTGCCCATTGTGTCGATTTCCGCTATCATCTCGTCGGTCAGTTCCTGCACTTTCTTCTCGCCGGATTTCTTCTCGTCTTCCCCGATTTCCTTGTCCGTAAGCGCGACATTCAATTCCTTCATGGCGTCGTGCCGCACCTGCCGGACCATTACCTTCCCCGCCTCAAGCTTCACTTTGGCAAGTTTGATGTATTCCTGCCTGCGTTCCTCGGAAAGCGGCGGTAAGGAAATCCTGATGAGTTCGCCGTCAACGTTCGGAGAGAGACCGACATTGGCAGCCTGTAGCCCGCGGTCTATTTCCCCGATGATAGAGGGGTCATACGGCGTGATGACGAGGGTTTTCGTGTCGGTTGCGCTGATGGTGGCAAGTTCCATAATCTTGAGATGCTGGGTGCCGCCATAGACTGCGACAACGATGTTCTCTACAAGTGCGGGGGTGGCCCTGCCGGAACGGATTGAGGAAAGATCCGTACGGGTAACCTCTATTGCCTTTTTCATGCGGTCACGCGTATCAGCAAGAAGTGAGTCGATCATCGGTACTAGGTATCTTAAGTCACCGGGGCAATGTAGGTCAAGAGAAGAACAACTCCATTATTCGGATACTTCCAGATCTTTCGTAACCTTTTTCCCTATGGCACTGAGCGCAAGAGACGCCCGACCGAGGACCCTGAACTGTTTCTGATGATCCAACCTGCGAAGATAAGAAGTAATTTCGGCATCGGAAGGTAATGCCCCCTCCGGCCGGTTCGTTTTCATTTCCTCACCGTGTGCCGCACGGAGCGCAGCGGTATATGCCCTGTTTTCTATCCTTCTGACCAATCCCCTCGTGCGGGTCATATTACTCCCCCAGCTGCATACGGGTGAAGCGGGCAACGGTGATATTCTCCCCGACTTTCGCAATCGTGCCTTTGACAAGCGCGGCAATCGTTTGCGACGCGTCCCGGATATACGGACTTTCCAAAAGTCCGGCAACATCCGCGGGATTCATGGCTGCCACCTGCAGGCAAATTTCGTGGGCAAGTGCCTTAAACTCATCGGTCCGTGCCACGAAATCCGTCTCACAGCGGAGTTCAACCAATACCCCGACCTTCCCGCCGGCATGGATGTAGGATTCGACAACGCCTTGGGACGTCTCTTTGCCTTCCTTTTTCGCGGCTTTCTCAAGGCCCCGCTCCATCAGGAGCTTTTTGGCTTTCTCATAGTCGCCGCCTGCATCTTCGAGCGCAACCCTGCAATCCGAGACGCCTGCGGATGTCTCGGCACGGAGCTTTTTGAGCAAATCAAGGGAAATATTCATAGGTATATAGTATAACGTTATTTCGCTTCCGTTGTTTTCTCCTTCTTTACCCGCGGTTTCTTCACGGGCTTTTCTTCCGCTGCCGCAGCCTTCATGGCTTCAGGTTTCGCTTCCGGTTTCGCGGTTTCCGGTGCCTTCTCGCTCTTGGCTGCCGGTACGGGCTTACCTTCCGGCTTTGCCGCCTCTGCTGCCTTTGCGGCGTCTTTCTCGGCTTTCTCACGGCCACTCTGATACGCATCGGCAATTGCCGTCACGACCAGCTGTACGGAACCAACCGCGTCGTCGTTTGCCGGAATGACATAATCGATAAGGGAGGGATCGGCATTCGTATCCACCATACCGATGACCGGAATGCCCAGACGCCTGGCTTCCCTGACTGCGGACTGCTCCTTCCTGACGTCCACGACAAACAGCGCCTTCGGAAGGTTGGTAAGACTCAATACTCCTTCATAATCGACATTAAGACGGGAAAGATAACGCGCCATCTTCGTCTGCTCGTGCTTGGGGAATTTCTTCCACGCACCGCTCGTCTGGTCGGCAATCATGGTGTTGATTTTCCGGATATTCTTATTGACGCCCTCCCAGTTGGTTAGGAATCCGCCGATCCACCGCTGGGTCAGGTAATTGGCACCGGCTTTCTGGGCGGCTTCCTTAACAACACCCCGCGCCTGACGCTTGGTGCCGACAAAGATGACGGTCCCGCCGGAAGCGGCGAGCTCATGAATGAATGCCGTCGCAGCATCCAGGCCGGCTTTGGTTTTCACCAAGTCGATGATGTGGATCCCGTCTTTTTCTGCCCAGATGAATTCCGACGCCTTCGGATGCCACCGTTCCGCCTTATGTCCGAAATGGCAACCTGCCTCCAGTAACTGCTCCAATGTGATATCGTTCATATATCCTTTCTTGGGACGGAAACCGCTGTTTCCTTCCCGACGCGCAACCGGGCATAGCCCGATAAAAACTGCGCTGCACTTCCTTTTTTAATAATTAAGACCACAAAAAATGGCGCCGATACAGCGCCATAATAAAAAAGCCCTGTATCTCTTTTAACCGCCACCCGGGAAAGAATTGCTTCTCAGAGATACCCCCGAGTGTGTGGAATACCGATATTATACACGATGGCGCGGAATGGGCGCAAGCACCGGCTAATTTCGGAAAAACCTGATACGGCGGGTCCGACCTTCCTCCTGGGACTCGGCCTTCGCAAGGGCCAATTCGTCCTTCGCCGCATCATAGAGGCCTATGGCAACCACCCGGTCGCGGGAATGACGGGCCATTGCTTCAAAGTCCAGCCCCCGGCGCCGGTGCCCGACCGCGCTTCTATGAAGCGACACCCGTTTGTACCGCGACTCAAGATCATCGTCTTCCGAATGCATAGACACCGCAAAGATAAATACTTGTGAAGCATTATACGCCGGGTGTCAAAACATTTACGCGTTTAGAAACGTGGAAATCAGGAGTTAGGGTACGGGGAACTTTGTTACAAGCGCTTTCACTTCCCTGGCAATTCTACGGATTGTTTTATTTGCCGGTAATTCCTTCTTTGTTTTTGCGATGAACGCGATGCGCGCTTCCTTCTCCGCCGGCATGGAATACCCCTTCACAAGCGTAAACACCTCACACATCCACGCCGCAATCCTGTGCATCTCTTTTTCTTTCATGCCGCGGGTCGTAAGGGCAGGAGTCCCCATCCGGATGCCCGAGGGATATACCGATGAGCCGGTGTCATACGGGACGGTGTTCCGGTTGACGACAATTCCCGCGTATTCCAACGCCCACGCGGCGACCCAGGCATTCACACCGGACTTGCGCATGTCCAATAGCACGAGGTGCTTATCGGTGCCGCCTGAGACGACATCGTACCCCGCTTTCCCGAATTCCCCGGCAAGCGTTTTTGCGTTTGCGACGATCTGACGGGCATACTTGGCAAACGACGGCTTCATGGCCTCACCCAGTGCTACGGCAATACCGGCAATCGTATGCTCATGAGGGCCCCCTTGGATGCTGGGGAAAACGGACGCGTCGATGAGGTCAATCAGGGGCTTCCGGGCGAATATGATTGCGCCTCGCGGGCCGCGCAATGTTTTATGGGTTGTCATCGTCACCACGTCCGCGTGCGGGAATGGCGATGTGTTGACTCCCGCAGCGATGAGTCCCGCTTCATGCGCGATATCCGCCATGTAGTATCCGCCGACTTTTTTGGCAATCATCCCCATCCGTTTGTGGTCGATCTCCCGGGGATACGCGGTGCCGCCCGAAATGAGGAGCTTAGGCTTGGATTTTCTGGCTTGCGCTTCTATCGCGTCATAGTCAAAAACGCGGGTTTTAGGATCCACATGGTAGAAATCAATGTTCCAAATTTTGGAGACGATGGTTAGTTTCTTGCCGGGAAGCTGCCACCCGTGAGAAAGATGCCCGCCGTCCGGTAAAAACATGGCCATGATCTTATCCCCCGGATTGAGAATCCCGTTATAGACCGCCAAATTCGCGGGGCTTCCCGATAACGCCTGGACATTGACGCCCCAGACGTCGGGGTTGACTCCAAAGGCCGCCATCGCACGCTCCTTACACAGGCGCTCCACGGAGTCGATAACACTGTTGCCCTGGTAATACCGTTTGCCCACCTGGCCTTCGGCATACTTATTCATAAGGACCGATCCCACTGCTTCCCGCACGTCTTTTGAGGCATAATTTTCCGAGGGGATCATTTCCAACACGTCGCGCTGCCGTTTGGCTTCTTGCCTTATAAGTGCGGTAACCTGGGAATCCATACGGAGATTATAGCACCCTTACCGCGTCGCGGTCTTTTGGACGAGCCTCGTTACGGCGGGCTCGAAGGCGCCGCAGACAAACGGGCGGAGGGCTTCGTCGGGAACGTGCGCCCAGGTGTCATACCGCAAAAGTTCCTTGGGCTCGCTTCCCAACCCGTCCTGGACGGAAATAGTGAGGGGCTTGCCGGTGTCATAGAAGGAACGTCCGCCGTTTGCGAGACTGATACCGCCTGCCGTATCGGGAATGGTCTTATTGCCGCTGCCCTTGGCATAGGCAATAAGTTCTTCCCGGGTAAAGGGACGCATGGAGGCTTTCGCCCGGACGATGACCGTCTGCGGATCGGATACGCCGTTCTTGTCACATTTGATACCGGTAAGGGAGCTGACGATTTCTACGGTTTTCCCCGATTGCGCGAGCGCATCCGGATGCGTCGTTGCCCATTCGACCGGATCGCCGTGGGGTTTTTCGTGGATCGTCAGCGTGCCGTCCGGTTCATGAATAAACTGCACCGAATCCGCGTAGAGGTACATGACCCCGTCCTTGGATGCCACCTTTTTGGCTTCCGAGGTAAACGCCTCGGTCATGCCGCACATCGCGGCAACAAATACCCAGTCCATCGCAGCCTTGGCTTCGGAGATGAAGACAGGTCGTGTTTCGTCTTTGGGAGCGATCGGGTGGATCAGCTTTTCGTCGAATATCGGGTCCTTGCGGGAAACGTTCCAGTCCGGAAGCGCGGATTGGAAGATGCGGTCTTTATTGTAGCCGCCGTTCCTGGTTACGACGATGAGTGATGGCCTCTCTGCATTCATAGTTTTAAAAACAAAAAAGACCCTTGTCACGGGGTCTCTACCAAAAAGAAAAAACTACGACTGCTTCGATCACGTTCGTTTTTTCGTTTGGTGAACCCCGACACCGATGAGCGCCTCATCGGATCTAGCTGTCCCCGTCTGAAACGGAGAGGGCTTCGTTACTTGAGAAAAAACTATATCGACCTAACCTATGTTAAAAACAAAAACCGCCAAAAAAAGCTTTTTGGCGCTTTTTTTGTTTATACACCGCAAAGGCAAACCTTTGCAATAGGGAGATTATACTATGAGGCTGCGTGGTTGTCAAGTACTATAGGATTAACTTCCGCATTCCCCTCTTCGTCTATGTCCAACCGGTAGCCTCCGGCCAAAGGGGTGGCTATTTCCCTGCTTTTGACAAAATCCATCGGCCACCCGAGATACGTCATGATCCCGAACCGGATGGGGTCGCCATGGGATACGACAAGGAGGGTTTTCCCGACGTTACTCCTCCGCAACTCCTCGAGGCAATCATGCACGCGCTTTCCCAGTGCCTCCATCGATTCGGCACCTTTAGTTAACCACTCGGGACGGTACGAAAGCTCGCCGTTCGTTTCGTCAAACCGCTTCATCGGCATGCCTTCCATATTCGTCCGCACCTCAACCAGACGTATGTCGAAATTGATGGGTAACTTCACCGATTCCGACAGTATTTTGGCAGTTTCCCTTGTCCGCTGGATGGGACTGCTAAACAACGCGTCAACAGGTATGTCGCGAAAATATGCGGCGAGTCGGCCGACCTGTTCCCGGCCTTCGTCTGATAAAGGAAATCCGGGTGACCACCCCGGAAACACATAGTCGGGGTTTTCGTACGCGCCGTGGCGGACAATGTAGATGGTTGTCATACGAGGAGTTTTTTCTCCCGGAGTACGGCAAGAATTTTTTCGTGGATCACTTCTTTTGGCAGGATGTTCCCGTTTTCCACGCACTCCACCATCACCCAGTTCTTCCGTTTTTTAGCTAGCGTAAGATACATCGCTTCGGACGCCTGGCGGTGATTCGAATCCGCCTCCAGGATATCCTTACCGTTACCGATATACGCGCGCTCGCCCTTCTTCTTGGTCAGTTCCGTGCTGACCTGCCACGGGACATGAAGATATACGACGATGTCTTCGCGCGGTATCCGGTGGACCTTGTATTCGAGCTCATCAATCCATTCCAGGAATTCCTTCCGGCGCGCCTCTGAAAGCCGCGCCCCCTGGTGGGCCATGTTGCTTGTTGCGTACCGGTTGCAGACGATGACCCCGCCATGGGAAAGCCAGGCGTCCATTTCCTCCTTCGCACTCGCCCGGTCCAGCGCATATGCCAAGGAGGCAAGGTACGGCGAGACATTCTCGCCGAATTCGCCGGACAGGAACCTTCCAACCATCTTGCCATGGAACGACGTATAGTACCTCGGGAAATCAAAGCCCTTGACGGCAACCCCCTGGCGCCTTAGGTAGGACATGAGAAGATCGGCCTGCGTCGTCTTTCCCGATCCGTCGCCGCCATCGATGACGATAAGCTTCCCCCGTCTGTTTTTCTCGACGACAACCTGATCGAGAAAGTGTTTGAGGATGATGGGAAGGGAGTCTTCGTCGTAGTGTTCGAGAAACAAATGATCCGAGGGATTTCCGGTGATCATGGCGGAAAGTTCGTTTTCGGCATCCTTATAAAACAGGGATAGTACCGGTTTATGATTGGTGAGCGCGTAAACAAGCTCCCCTCCAACGCCGCTAGAGGGCTTCGTCACCTCGGCAATGACGCAGTCCGCCTCATCAATCGCCGCTTTCTCACGCTGGAAAATCTCCTCCGGCGTCTTCTTCGCGTCGAGGGCAAGCGCATCGTGGTCGAGGATCTGTTCGCCGGAGGTAAGCGTATGGCCCAGGCGTTTGAGCTCCGCTATGATCTCCGTGTTTTGTTTTCTGTAATCGCCGTTATTCGTCGTCGCCGCAGTGAAGTAAATACGCATACAAACTATCCTAGCACATCGGGAATTTCGTAGACTGTGGGAATGGTTACATCGGCGACAAGACTTTTTTCCTCCGACCACACGTAGCAGGTATGCATCCCCAATTTTTTCGCAGGAACAAGGTCAACCGTCTCCCGGTCGCCGATCATTATGTGCGCGGATGCCGGGAGCCCTGATTCCTTCATGATATACAGGAATCCATCGGGTTGCGGCTTCGTCACTCCGACGATTTCGCTCGTTACGACATCCACAAACACGGATCTGGGGACGCCAAGGATATCGAGCGCCGGAAGCACCTTCTCCCGAATGCCGTTGGCGAGGATGTAATGCGTAAAGCCGGATAGTCTCCGAAACATGTCGATGAGCTTTTCGTCCCGCGAGATGAATTTGGCGCGGTCCTCTTTGGCAAGCTCGCATTCTATCGCCGCCTGTTTCAATGGGATCCCTGAAAGTTTGGCAGCCGTCTCCGTGCTTGATGGGGTCGTGACCTTGTATACCTTGTGGAATTCCTCGGTCGCGTGCGCAAGGCTCCATCCGGTATGGTTTACTACGACCTTATAGGCGGCATCAAGGATAACCTGATGGAACGCCGGAACGGCGCGGTAGAGCGTACCGTCAAAATCCCATATCAGCACCTTTACGTCGGAAAACCGCATACGAATGATAGTACCATACTATGCGTTACGCGCGGGGTAATGCGCGCCGCACTTTCTCCACAAACTGTGTTTGGGCGTCACGGCTCCGTGATATATCCAGGTCATCCGTCCGGACGGAAACGACCGGAATCTGCGTATTCTGCTCGAGCCACTTTCTATTTAGGCGGTCGAGTAACCTCAGGTAATCCGTAGGGATCTCCTGCTCGAACGGCCGTCCCCGCTCGGCAATCCGCTTTTCAATATGGGCTATGGACGTATCCAAAAATACGATGACATCCGGCTTGGGACAATGCGGCGCAAATTCATGGTAAATCTTCTGGTAGAGCGCCCACTCCGCATCATCCATGTTTCCGAGTTCATGCTGGGCCTGGGCATAGGAATACACGTCCTGGATAAGCGGCGTGTCTTGGATGATCGACTCCCCCGCGAGTCTTGGCTTGGCATCCATCGTCTGACGGATCTTTTCCATCAGGAAAAATACCTGCGAATGGAACGCCCACCGGGGCATATCCTTATAAAACCGGGGAAGGAATGCGTTGTCCTTGAAGTTCTCCTCAAGCAACGGGTACCCCAATTCCCGCGACAGTAGGCGCGCGGCGGTCGTCTTGCCGCTCCCCAGGGTCCCCATCACCGCGACATAATGATGTTGCTGCTCCTTCATACGCCGCCTCATGTTCTACCACAGATACGGGTCGCTTGCAAAGCGTTTACCTTGACAAGGGTAGCGTTGCGGGACTAGCATACGGGAAGAAGGGAGGCACAAGTCAGAGAGCGGAATTGGAAAGGTATAAGCGTGTGGTCCTTGGGAATGTGTCTATTCCCAGGGAATACGAGGAAGGGGTCCCGGGAAGAAATTTCCGGGAAATCGGACACTTCTTTTCTTCCTGTTATTAGGAAGACTGGGGAAACCCGTTCCGGGTATCCCCAAAAGAGGTAGCATCTGCGGAAACCCCTCGGTGGCACTCCCCACCGCAATGTTTGCGAGAAACCCCGGGGTAACCCTGGGCATAGAACGACAAACAACGGAGTCCGCATCTCTTCATATTCTTCATCGGATTCTTATTCATTTTTTTAAGGAGGCACGTATGTGCGGCATTTTCGGATATATCGGGCAGAAAAAAACAGCGCCAGAGATTGTTCTCGAGGGACTCAAAACGCTGGAGTACAGAGGGTACGACAGCTGGGGGGTCGCCGTTGTCCCCAAGCCCAACGGGGTCGTCCATAAGATCGTCGTCAAGAAAAAGGCAGGAAAAATCGGCGACGCCACGGTTTCCGATCTCCCGGAAGGAAGCCTGGCGTTCGGGCATACCCGGTGGGCAACGCACGGCGGGGTAACGGACAAAAACGCGCATCCGCACCTCGACTGTACGAAAACCATTGCGGTCATCCACAACGGCATCGTCGAAAATTATGAAGAGCTTAAACACGATCTTCTCAAAAAAGGCCATGCGTTTGTGTCGGAAACCGATACGGAAGTAATCGCCCACCTTATCGAGGAGTACGTCAAGCGGTTCACCCTTACGCCGCGTGACGCGGCGCCGGCGTTTTCGAAAGCCGTGCAGGCGGCGTTTAACGATCTTACCGGACTTAATGCCGTCATCGCGATCAATACGGCCGCCCAGGAAATGGTTGCAGCCCGGAACGGTTCTCCCTTAGTCGTCGGATACGGCAATGGGGAGAATTATCTGGCCAGCGACCCCGCAGCCCTCCTGCCGCACACGAAGCAGGTCCATTTTCTCGAAGACAATGAGATGGCAATCGTGAATACCGACGGGATCCATATGTTCAATGCCGAAACCGGCGAACGGATCCGCCCGCGGAAGCAACGACTCACCTGGACGGCGCACGAGGCGGAAAAGGGCCAGTACCCGTATTTCATGCTCAAGGAAATTCATGAGCAGCCGGGGCTCATTTCGGAGATCGCTTCGGAGTCACCGGAACAGTCGATATTGACGGCAAAAACGCTCGGAAAAGCATCACGCGTGTATCTTGTCGGTGCGGGTACGTCGGCGCATGCGGCCCGTGCGGCGTCGTACTTTTTCTCGCTCGTATCCGGCAAGCTCGTCAATTACGGGATTGCGAGTGAGTTTGACCACCGGATCAGCGTCATAACGGAAAAAGACATCCTCATGGCCCTCTCTCAATCCGGAGAAACCATGGACTTAATCGAGGTCGTCAAAAAAACGAAGGAGAAACACGTCAAAATACTCTCCCTGGTCAATGTCGTCGGATCGACTCTATGGCGGATGTCTGACGTACCGGTCGCCGTCGGCGCCGGACCGGAAAAGGGTGTGGCGTCAACCAAGGCATTCACGGCCAAAATCGCCCATATCCTTTTGATCGCCTATGCGATGGCGGGAAAAGCCGCGGAGGGCCAGCGGATTCTGATTCGTGCAGCCAAGGCGGCAAAAGAGATCACGACGGATGCGTATACGGAACGGATCAAGGCGCTTGCCAAGCGTCTCAAGGATGAGGAACACATGTACATCATCGGCCACGGGATATCCTTCTGTGCCGCCCTTGAGAGTGCACTCAAGATCAAGGAAATTTCGTACATCCATGCGGAAGGAATCCCTGCCGGGGAGTTGAAACACGGCACCCTGGCGCTCGTTACGAAGGGTACCGTCTGCATGGTATTTGCGCCGCATGACGAACACTACCAGGCAACCATCGCCAATGCGATGGAAATGAAAGCCCGTGGCGGCCACATCATCGGGATTTCCGACAAAAACGACGAGGTGTTCGACGAATTCCTGCCGGTCGACAACGTCGGGCTTGCCACCCTTATCCCAAATGTGATGGTGGCCCAGCTTCTGGCGTACTACCTCACGATCGAACGGGGGTACGACCCGGACATGCCGAGGAACCTGGCCAAAAGCGTCACGGTAAAATAGCCGTACATGGAAAAGCGGATTGAACGCGCTGACGGATCCATACTGATCGGATATATCCCCGATACACCGGGAGGCACTGCCATTATCCATACAATCATTGTGCCGGAACACTTACGGGGCAAGGGCATTGGATCCGCTCTCTATGACGAATTCCAGCAGGACGCTCGCGGGGCCCGAGCCAGAAAAATCCAGATCGTATTCGACGAAATATTATCCTCCGAGGAGGATATCCGCTCTATGCGGCGTATGTTCAGAAACCGGGGTTTCCGCGACCGGACCGAATTCCGGGAATTTGAGTTGCACGAAAAAAAGCTGCCCAGACACCGCGAACGTCATCGGCCCCACAGATAAGACCGGTTGCATTATTTCGAAACAAGGTGTATACTATGGGCCTCTATGACGGCGATCTCATATGAGCGCGTGGAGATCCATACGCTCCCATCCATCGAACACGTCCCGTTAGGCTTCTGGGAAGGCCGCGTGAAGGAAGTTGACCACCCCGAATTCAAGGGGATTTTCGTCTTACCGACAAGAGACGAAGCCGCCCGGTTCGCCGCGGAAAAGATCCTCGAACTGGTCAAAAGCAAGCCCGATGCCGCCATCACCTGGCCGTCCGGCCAGCAGGGCAACGACGTCATTGACCATGTCGTAAGGCAAGCCAAGGAACGGGGCATTTCTTTTGCGGACGTACAACACTTCCATCTCGACGAGTACTTCCCCATCGATCCTACGCACCCTGATAGCTTCCGGAAAAACCTCCGGGAACGGCTCTTTGGTCCCTTAGATATCAAGGCAGATCATATCCATGAAATTCATGCCAATCCGGGCAGCGACGGCAACAAGGTTGCCCAGGATTACGAAAATGAAATCAACAAATACGGGATGGATCTCGTACTCCACCCAATCGGTCCGGACGGCCACATGGCGTTTGATGAAGCCGGGACCCCCAGAGACAGCATCACGCATCTGACTCCCCTTTCCGAAAAAACCGTCCACCGGGACCGGGTGATCCGGAAACTCAACAGCCCGGACCACGCCATCACCCAGGGAATCGCCACGATATCGAACGCCAAACGGATACTCTTTGTCAATTTCTCGCCGGACTACCAGGAAGACATGAAGGCAGCGCTCTACGGACCGATCGGTGAACACAATCCGTCATCGCTCCTCCGCAATGTCGGCAAAAAGGTAGAAGTCATCATCACCCGCGACATCGCAAATAACGTCCTCCCCAAGTAACGCCAGGAAGCGTACAATATCCCCATGGGAAAACGGATCGCATTCATTTCCGTGCATGAATGTCCGCTCGCCTCAAGCGAGGGAAAAGACCGCGGCGGTATCAACGTTTATACATATGAGCTGGGACGCGCACTCTCCCGGTTAGGATGGCACGTCGACGCATTCACACGGATCCAGGACGATATCTATGAACGCGTGGTTTCCGTAAACGAACGGTTCCGCGTCATCCACCTTCCCAACGGTCCGCATACCCCCCTTGGTAAACAGGAAATCCTCGATCATCTTCCGGAGTTTACGGGAGGACTTGTTCAATTTGCCGAAGCGGAAAACAGGCCCTACGACCTCATGCATGCGCACTACTACCTGTCCGGTCTCGTCGCGGAGGCGGCAAACAAGACGTTTCCTGTTCATATTCCGGTCGTTATGACGTACCACACGATGGGACTTATGAAACAGCTTGTGTCCCGGGGTGATACCCAGGATCCCGCGCCGCGCATTTCCCTTGAGCGCCGACTGACAACAAGTCTGGATCATTTCGTGACGGCAAGCGAGACCGGGAAAGAGTACCTGACGACACTCTACGATGCGGACCCGGAACGGGTCTCGGTGATCCCGCCCGGCGTCGATACGGATTTGTTTCGTCCGATCGGAAAAGCACAGGCTCAGGCCGAAATCGGCATGGAACCTGACACCAAATCAATTCTTGCCGTGGGCAGGATCGATCCCGTTAAGGGTTTCGATACGCTCCTTGCCGCGATAAAGATCCTCCTTAACAGGCATCCAGCGCTTACGGATACGCTGTGCCTCACGATTGTCGGCGGGGACATGGATCAGGACAAATCCGTCTGGTCCAAGGAGCTCACACGTCTTGAGAGTCTCCGGCGGGCGCTCACCCTGACGACACCCGTCCGGTTTATCCCGCCGCAGCCGCAGGAACGGCTCCCCTTTTACTACAACGCCGCGGATGTGGTCGTGATGCCCAGCCACTACGAATCGTTCGGCATGGTGGCGCTCGAGGCCGTTGCCTGTGCTACCCCGGTTATCGCCACAGACGTCACGGGAATCTCGCAGGTTCTGAAGGGGCTGCCGCAGGGACACATCGTCAGTGCCAATAATCCCGTGGCACTTGCCGGGGAAATCTACCATGTGCTATCAAACCCGCACGAGAAGAAACGGACAACCGATCTTTCGGGATTTACATGGGACTCGGCAGCCGGACGCATGGCGGAAGTCTACCGCAGGCTTACCCCTTAGAGGGAATTGGCTTCTTCTTCGAGGAGATTAATGTCCGCCTCTCCGGAGTCGGCGGAGGCATCCAACTCATTCCGAAGATCGGAGACGGGGCTCGACGGCTCGACCTCATCAAATCCCGATGACGGCGCACCAGCCTCCCCGGTAAACGTCGGGATTTCGGCAGGGGTCGGTGCCGGTTCGGTAGCCGCTTTACTCTCCTTAGGTATGGGCGAAAAATACTTTACGACGACAACACTGCCCACCACAAGAAGTGCGACGATAAGCGGAATAATGATAACCAGAGGCGATGATTTTTTCATACGGCATCCTCCTTGGCATCGGTAAGCGCTTCCAGGCTTTGCAATGCCGTTTTGACTGCTTCGTGCGCCTCTTCCAATGCCTGTTTGGCTGGCTCAATCTGACTTTTCATGGATTCGATAGCAGTCTTGACGTCCTCTTTTGCGGACTCCTCACCGGCGACCGTAAACGTCGTCTGGACACTCGAGGCAAGTGCGGAAACGAGTGATTGGGCTGTGGCGATCTTCGCCTGGGCAGCCGTTACGTTCGCTTCGACCTGGGATACGTCGGTCCCCTGCGCTTTCAGGGCGCCGGCTGCCGCCGTAATCTTATCAAGGAGACTGCTCATCTTCTCCGTCCGCTGCTGCATCGCGCCCAACCGGTTCGTGACGGCCTTCTGGAAGTTGGTTGCCAAAGTCTGGAGTTTCTTTCTCTTCACCGTATCGGTAAATGCCTGAATTTTCTTCTCGAGCAGTTCCTTGGCGGCCTCATCCTTCTTCAGCCGTTCCTTCTGCATCTCCAAAAACTTCTTTTCTCGTGCTTCGGCTTTCTGTTCCGAGATTTTGAGGAGATTCTCTTCCCGGATCTGCCGTTCCTCCTTGAACCGTTCGAGCATTTCTTCGGTCATCCGGGGGCGCATGATCTTGACCCGTTGAACGGAGCCCGGACCGGAATTCCGGTTTGAATCGTCGGTCGCATCGTCTTCGGATTCCTTTTCGTCTTCCTGCTCCGTTTCCGTCTCGTCTTCCTTTTCCTGTTCCGTTTCCTGCTCGTCGGCATGGTCCTGATCTTCGACTTTGGCGACTTCCGTCGTTTCGTCGTGTTCTCCGAGGACGGTGGGGTTGGTACGGATCCCAAGACCCATGAGCAATAAACCGATAAGGTAATCCAGCATACGTTCAGTATGGTGTCACGGGGAAAGGAAAGTCAAGTCCACTTGGAGTTAGAGCGCTTTGTTGGCTGCGGGATCCTGATTATACTTTTCCGGCATCCCGAGTTTGATGTAATACTCCGCCCGCTGAAGCTCGGTGCCGATATAGATAAGGTGGGAAGGAAGCACCAGGTATTCGCCGATATTGACCATCTCGATATAAAGCTCCATCGCGGTATTCGCCCGCCATTCCTTGAGGA
Organism: uncultured Gammaproteobacteria bacterium; assembly: GCA_964533995.1. GTDB lineage: Bacteria > Patescibacteriota > Microgenomatia > UBA10105 > UBA927 > UBA927. The sequence continues at coordinate 17,431 of CAZHOQ010000003.1, read as the reverse complement.
GTAGCCCGCCGTTAGGCGCATACAGCTTGACGACGATCTCCCACTCGCGGTCTAACGGTTTCTCCGCGTACTTGGTCGGCCTGCCGACGGCCTTCTTGTCCGTTTCCTCGACCGTAATCACGATATTTCCCCGGGGGTCGTCTTCAAACATCTGCCGCGCCGTATACCCCAATTCCTTTTCGTAATTTTCCTTGAGGATTTTCTCCACCAACTCATAATCGTCGCTGTAGATGTGTGCGCTATGGGTGATCATGACAAACGTCCCCATCGGGTAGCCTGACTCGTCGGCAATAAGCTTCTGGAGTTTGCGTAACGAAAATACGTTCCGCGGCCACCCGTGGACCATGTCCTGCGATCGGAAGTGCGTCGTCATAAAAAGCTTGCCGTCCTGGAGGGAGACAAGAATCTGGGTCAGGCAGGGCGTATCCCCCTTGTTTGCAACAGACCAATCCTCCTTTATTTTTGCGGTAAAGGCGACCATTTTCTTGGAAAATGGCCGGGTCTTGATTAAATCGATGATGTTTTTGATCTGGTCGACGCCGTCGTGGTCCCTCAGGCGTTGGCCGTAGGTGTACGCAATCCCCGGGATTTGTTTGGCGGAAAGCACCTGTGGGTAGTAGGTCGTAAGATCCTTTTCCGAGAACGGAAAAAAGTGCGGCAGGTACGGCTT
>CAZHOQ010000003.1:0-16748 GCA_964533995.1 uncultured Gammaproteobacteria bacterium | reverse complement strand
CCGCCATGACGTTAAGAAGTTCCTTGAGTTCGTTTTCCTGCGTATACCGTGTCGTCTTGTTCCTGCCGTACCGCATGATGTTCTGGAGGATTTTAAGCCACGTCCGTGCGGTCGTTTCTCCATGGATTCTAAATCCGATCTGCTCCGATGGGTACGTGAAGGGCTTGGGGCGCGACGTCGGGAAGGTTTTGGGTTCGGTAAACGGTACGGGCGCTTCCTTACTCAACCCGGCGACCGTTTTCTTGAGTTCATCCGGCGATTTGCCGCGGAGATTGATGACCTCAACGGATTTCCGAAAGAGTTCAATTGCCTCCTGGCCAATTTCTTTTTCGATCTGGCCGCCTTTCTCATCGCCTTTGATGAAGAAATTCTCATCCACTCCGTTCTGCATCAGCGCCATGAGTGCTTGGCCGGAGCGCGATAAATCCGCACCCCATAAAACTATTTTCCTGATATGCGGATTTGCATAGACGTTCCGGATCATGGCAGAGATCCCTGCCGACGAGTAGAGGTTGCCGATGGCGCAGTAATTCTCGTTTTTGAGCAAATCGGCAACCACCTGCCGCTCCGTCCACATGATCGCCACCCCGACGGGATTCTTGGGGTCTTTGACCTGGAGCACCTGCTTATAGAGAATCGGCCAATCCATAACTTAATCCTCGGAGATCCTGCTTGCCAGCGGGGCGTTTTGCCCGATGTACTTTGCCGTCTTCTTCTTGCTGTACGGCACGCGGGCAGGGCTTGAAAGTTCCTCAAACGTCATCGAACAGATCCGCATCCCCGGATAGAGAGCAACGGGCATGCGGCCCAGGTTTCCAAGTTCCATGACGACCACTCCGTTCCAGCCGGGCTCGAAAATCGAAGCGGTCGAATGGACGACGATCCCCAACCGCCCCAGGCTTGAGCGGCCCTCGAGTCTGCCGATCAAATCATTGGCAATCCCGATCGATTCGATGGTGGTCGCCAAAACAAAATCCCCCGGCTGGAGAATAAACGGCTCGCCCTCACCAAGCTTGACCTCGCCCATCATGTCGGTTGCGATCTTGGGATTATTGGGATCGATGTAGGCGATCTTACTGTGGTTGAAAACCCGGAAATGGGAGCCCAGACGAAGATCGACGGAACATGAACCAAGCTGTGTTTTCGGGTCGATAGCGGGGGTGATGGAAATCCGTCCAGAGGTAAGCGATTTTTCGATATCCCGGTCCGACAAAATCATGCACCAAAGTATACCCCGTCCTTAGCTCTTTTGGAAGAGAGCAACGACGAGTCCGATGATGAGCGCGAGCACGATGAGGTTCGAAAGCCCCGTAATGGCGATGATGTTAAATAACGAAAGGACCCACAGGAGCACAAGAACGTAGGCTATCTGCCGCAATGGCGTGGGCAGGCTCTCCATCGCCCACATGATGACGATGAAGATAAGGATCTCCCAGAGCGTAATACTGTGACCGAAGAGATTAACTATTTCTCGATGCAGGATCGGCAGACCGGGGATGCGGAGGAACCCGAGGAGCCAGAGGATGATGAGAATAATTAGAACTGTAGACATAAAGTAATAATACACTGACCCAGTGTCAACACACTATGCACCTATTGAATCCGGTTTTTCAATAACCCTTTGTTGCTGAATAACATCAATGCTAATAACTCCCGTTACATTTTCAAAACTCTGAAGAAGCTTCTTTTGAACGTTCTTATCTCCAGACATTACTAATTTAACAACTTCAATTAAGGTTTTTGTATCAATCAAAGCTATTTCATGTGCCACCGCCTTATCAATAAATTTATCGATTGCATTATCAAAACTCTGGTGCCTTGTTTCTGGATCTATAGCACAATATGGATTTACAACCATGATTCCCTTAACTTGGCCATTTGAATTTATCGCATTATCTGTACGAAATATAATCTGTCGAATATCCCTTCCTCTCATTCCACCTTCATGACCTTTGATCTCAATCGGAATAGAGACCCCTTCCTCAGTTAATATTCTGTCTTCTTCGCTTGGCTTCCCATTCTGTATAGATAAACCCAAAAATTCAAATATATTATCTATTGCTCTTTCTAGCGGCTCATCTTTTAAACGTAGCGCCCACTTAAATGCAAGAAATGACGTAATTTTTTTCTCCTCTTTCTTAATTTCATCAGTTATGGAACTTTTCTTGATCTCAAGCTCAGATATTCTGATCCGACAATCCTCCTCTCCTGGAAATGTTAAGGTTGAAAACCAGTCAGGTGGGTCAATTTGTGGATCATCGTCCTTATTACCCTTAACAATAGAATTTAATCCTTGTATGGGATCTATGAGCGTCGTTGGTGGATAAAAAAATACAGCCCCTCCATATTTATCATCAATTTTCCATTGATAAGTCGCTAGTGAAGATTCCCACAATCTGTTGTATTTATATAAACCAACATAAAACGCTACGGCTTTTTTATCTAGGGATTCTAGCATCGGAATTAATCGCCATCCGTATGATGTGTCATCGTTAGACACAAGCTTTGATTGAAGATATGTAGCATCTACTTTCCTGTCGAAGTAACCAGATGCGACATCTATGAAAGACAAATATCCATTCTTCTTCTTTTCACTAAACGTTTCGATCACTCTGTCTTCCATTTGAATGTTAAAAGGCAAAAAATCATAGTTACTTATACCACTACTTGATTTAAATTGGGGCGCTGTTATGCAGTAACTAAACATTCCCGCGGTTAACGAATCAAACAGTTCCACCTTTAGCCTTGAAAACACCTCTTTGTCTTTGCTTAAGAGTTTTTCGAATAGATCCTTCCTTAAAGAGGGTAAATAAAAATAAACTTCGTGATAATTTGTCAATGCGGGTATTGGTTCCAGCCAATCAACACAACGGGTGGCATTTTTAATACCTCTGGCTCCAACGATCAATTTTTTCTTCTCTTCCATATTTATGGGGAAGCACTAATAGAAGTTAAATTCGATTTCACTAGGGCAGAATCCTCAAATCTGTAGATCCTACTTATACCACAATTCCTCAATTTGTGCAGTGCTTTGGCTTACACTACCGGCCAAATCTTACCATCCCAGCCGTTTCCGGTATTCGGCAAAGACCAGGTCTGCCACGTGCTTGGGGCCGTCGGGCTCGAGGAGGTAGGGATTCATGTCGATCCTGAATGCGCCGTCGGGAATGTCATCTAGGCCATGGTGGTTGTGGTTGCCGTCCCGCTGCCGCAGGTACGCCAACTCTTCGGCAACCGTGTCGTGCACGTTTGCGCCCGTCTGCATCCTGAATCGTGCCGACCGCTCCTCATCCGCATCCAGCCAGACAACCAGCGGGCTTTCGGGCACCAGTTCCCCGGGGCGCTTGGCAACTACCGTGGTTACGTTATTTTTCGTATCCAGGATTGCCCTCCTCCATGACCTGGTCAATGACCTGCGGATCGAGGGATGTGTGGCGATTACTGCCGCGACCGGCTCCAGGTTGGATAACCCATGAAGCTTCCTTTGCCGTGGATGGATGTTTTCTGTCAGATCGTCCCTGCTATGAAAAATATGTAAGGCCCGGTCACCCGGCACCGAAACAAAATGAAGCGACAACCGGTCCGGCCGAAGCAGGCTTACGAGCGTCCCGACGGCCCCACGCCTGAGCCTGGGATACTCCTCTCCGTCACACGCAACCAAACCCCACCTCGTGGCAACATCAGCACCCGCCCGTACCAGACGCCCGGTAACAAGCGTCCGGCCGCCAAGAAGGTCGGACGTCGCCTCGGCAACCACCTGTTTGCCGACGGCGGACCGCCCGCCAAAGATAATCGTATGGGAAAGAATGTTCCTCTCCGCGTCCGTCATACCCATAACGGGGGGATTATAGCACTAGCCCGCCCAGATATGGACATGTGGTGTATAATACGTAAGTGGTATGGTCAGGCTTGAGCAACCGGCACCCACCTCCGCACCGCGGGAAACCGCAGCTTCCCCCGTTTCCCCATCCGAATCACTCCCCCCGCCGAAGGCACTAACGGACCAGCTCCAGGCACCCGATGCTCCCCAAAACGAGAAGCCCGAGGGGCAGGAAGAAAAACAGGCACGGTACCGTTCCGTTTCCGAATCCCGGACCATCCTCTACACCTATCCCAATCGGGGCACCCAGTTCTTCGCGCCGTCGGGACTCATGGACGATATCAGGAGAAATCCCGCCCTGCCCTCCTGGCCGACCGCCGATTTTTAAATCCCCCGGTATCGGAGTATAATAGCGTTTTCGCTATGCCAAATCCCGAAAACCGGCCGCAATTACCATCCCCCGAATGGCAACCATGGATGGAACGCTCCTCAAGCCTCCTATCCGTCGCCATCTACCTTTCAGACAAGGAAGGGCGGCTTCTCATGGTCCAGGATATCGACGAGCACGGCGGCAAATGGTCGCCGATAGCCGGCTACATCGATGACCTCCTGGGCGAGGAACCGGAAATAGCCGCCATACGGGAAGCCAAGGAAGAACTCGGCCTGGATGTCCTTTTGGACGGCTTCTTGGGCGTTTGGAATTATTACGAAAACGGTACCCCCGACAACAAGCACAAGGTCCACGTGGGCTACGCCTATACCGGCAAAATCCTCAACGGAACGTTTGAGATGCAAAGGGAAGAGATCCAAAACTGGGGCTACTTCTCCCCCGAACAGATCGAAGAACTCCACGCAAACGGCAAACTCAAAACGCCGGAATACAACTACCGGGGATTCAAATTGTGGCAAGCCGGTACGAAGCATCCGCTTGAAGTCGTCCAAACGAACAGAAGAAGCCTCAACTTCCCTACGAAATAACGTACTTGCTGTCGATATACTTGCCGATGCGCTGTTCCAAATCAGTCAGCCCCTTCGCGTTCCGCTTGATGTAGTCGCTCGTGTCGATAACCAGTGCATCCGCAGGACGGTCCAATAATCCCCGCTCCCGGTCTTTGCCGTCCCGTTCCCTGATGTAGCGCTCTTCGGTGGTCGGAGTAAGGAGCGCGGTCGGATCATGCACGACGCGGTAAACCGCCGACGCTTCCGGACTTGCGAACAAGTACAGCTTTACCTGTGCGTCCGGAATAAGGTCTATGCCGGTCTTCCTGCCGATGACGACGACTCCGCCAAGCTCCCGCACCGCTTCCCGCCAATGTTCATAAAGCTTGGCCCGGATCGCCGGGCTTGCCGCGATGACTGAGGAAAGATTGTCGATTGCTTTTGTTTTCCTAAACGTCAACAGTTCCCCGCGCATGTCCCGCGTCCCCAAAAGGACCCGCGCATTCCGTTCGTCTTTCCTTGGCTTGGTGATCGTCAGTTTCTGCGGCATGGCTTCGTACAGGGAAAGCACGCGCTCGGTAAAATCGGAGGGAATCGAAGTGACGTTCGTCTCATCGGTATTGACGAGTTTATTCTCGATTGCCAGGAGGGCAAGCGCACGGATGCTGGTGCCGGTATTGAGCACCGTCAAGTCATACCGCTCGGCAAGACGCTCCGCCATAAGGCGTTTACCTGCCGTCGTCGAGCCGTCGATCGTGATAACGAAGTTTGATCGGTCCACGTGCTCTTTTGCTTGTTTGGGGGCAAATTCGCGTATATTCATAACCACGGCCTGATTATACGCTCATTTCGAAAAAATGCTACGGTTGATGTGAGCTATCACACTAAAGCCTGCTTGTGGATGGATTTCCGGAGTATGCCCACCGCCAGGAAAAAGCCGATAAAGGTGATTAGGCTTGCCCCAAGAAGCGGTAACGGGATGCTTAGAGTCGCGATAGTCCCGCCGACCACCGGCCCGATGATCTGCCCGATACTCTGGTAGGACGCGTTGATGCCCATAATCGTCCCCTGGCTTTTCTCATCCGTTTCCCGGGAGAGAAGCGACTGGATAACCGGCATGGGAAATCCGTTGGCAAACGCCTGGATGAACACGGCAACGACAAACGGCAGCACGTGGCGGACCCCGAAGAGTACGATATACATGGACGCGGAAAGAAAGAGCGCGCCGACCAGCACCCGCCGCTCACCGAACCGCTTCACCACCCTGGGGATGAGGACAGCCTGAGAGACGAGTCCGATAACGCCTATACCGGTGAATATGTACGAAATCTGCAACACGGAAAGCTTGAGGAGCTGGACTGAAAACGGCTGAAATGCGTAAATATATACGGAGAACGCAAACATGACGAGAAACGATACCGCAAGGGTGGCTCCTATCCCGGGATCGAACAGGGCATGCCATAACTTCCGGAAATCGAAAAGATGCCGACTGACCGTCGTCCCCCGGTTTACGTTAGTCTCCGGTAGTAAAAACGCGATAAGTACGCAGGCAACAAGCGCGATTGCACCGGCAATGAGAAACGGCATATGCGTGCCGTACCGCAGGGTGAACGCGGAAATCGCCGGACCGAAGGTAAAACCGAACCCGAATGACGCGCCGATTATCCCGAACCATTTCGCCCTGTCTTTCGGCTCCGTGGTATCGGATATCACCGCAAGCGCGACCGGGATATTCCCGGCGGTAATCCCGTCCAATGCGCGGGCGATAAACAGGAATACGGCATTGGGGGCAACCGCCATCATGAAAAACGAAACGGCCGTACCCAGCACCGACCCGAAGAGCGGCAGTTTCCTGCCGTACGCATCGGAGATCCGGCCTATAAGCGGCGTTGCGATGAACTGCCCGACGGAGAAAATGGAAAACAACAGGCCGTTTTCAAAATCCGTAAGGCCAAACGACCGCGAGTACGAATACAACACCGGGATGACAATGCCGTATCCCAATGCGTTCACGACAGCGACCAATGCGATGATCCAGAGGGGTTTTTGCATACGCGGGAAAAGACAATTGTACCAGATAGATCGGACTTGAACAGAGGGGTAAACTTGCTTCAGTACCGGTGTTTTTATTATACTTAGACACCTCATTTGGAGCGTTATGATAACGGAAGTAATATTTGATATCGAGACCAAACGGCTATTTTCGGAAGTCGAAGGAAATGAACCAAGCCTTCTGGGCGTTTCCATCGTCGGTGCGTATATCCGGCAGGTTGACGAACAGCAGCACGAGATATCAGGAGAACTTCGGAGTTTCTGGGAAGAAGACCTCCCGGCGTTCTGGGAAATAGCCAAGTCCGCAAAACGGATTATCGGCTTCAACACCGTCAAGTTTGACGTGCCTGTCCTGGCACCCTATGCCCCGGAAAATTTCGCCCGGTACCCCCATTTCGACATCATGCAGACGGTCCAATCCAAACTCGGCCACAAACTGAGTTTATCAACACTCGCAAAATATACCCTGGGGAAAGACAAGACGGACGTCGGGACGAATGCCGTCCTGTACTGGAACCAGCACGATGAGGAAAGCCTTAAAAAACTCAAGGAGTACTGCGAAGCGGACGTCATGCTGACGCGCGAACTCTACGACTACGGGGTTATCAACCGTGAACTCAAATACATAGACAACTGGAACAACGTGGCTAGCTTCGAAGTGGATTTTTCTTATCCCAAGGAGGTCATTGACGCGACACGGCAAATCGGATTGTTTTAACCCCACCGTATGTCTACCGAAACACTGCTCGAATCACGAAGGAAAGCAAACCGGCCGTATTTCGTCGTGAGCAGGCCCCGGGTAACGACGAATTTCCCCGACCTGCCGCTTGCGGAAATGGACCGCGCCAGCATAAGGACGCTTAAAAAACACGGCCTTAAAGACATGATCAAGGGCGGCACCGCGGATATCCTGTGGGAGGACAATGACGGGGCGATCGTCACCTTCATGCCGCAAAACCCGTACACCAGGTACCACGCGGTCGTCGGATATTTTTCGGGCGGCAGTAACCATCCCGAAACGATCGATGACCTCAACCCTACCGCGTCCCCCCGACTCTTCCAGGCAATCGAGTCCGTGAGCCGTGCAGTCTACGAAACGGCGAAACGGAAAGGAGAACAGCTGTCAGGAATCTTCGTGCACCAGCACATCGCCAAAAACGAACGGGTCGGGGAAATGCCGTTTGCGCCATCCTACCACCAGCTGCACTTCCATGTGGAAGGCCAGCCGCCGGTAGACATGATCCAGCCGAAGCCCATTCGTCAGACGAATTACTGGCTGACAAGAAACGTCTTCTGGGACCCGACGTTGCCGCTTGCCTCCGATATGCTGACATCCCATAGCATCCCCCATACCGTCAATCCGGAACTTTCCTCCATAACCATTGGGTCCCGGCCCATGTCGTTTTTCATTCCGGAACATGACCGGCAGCTCGCGCGGGAACTCATGAAGATGTGGAAAGCCCGCTGGTCGTTCATCGCCCACGCGCTGACCGACTTTTCCGCAAGTGGAAGAATGAAGCGGTACGCCCCGCGGAACCGGGAGGATCGGGTGCGGTACATGTCGCTCATACAGGAGCTCTACGAGTGGTCACCCGAGTCCCGCCGCGTGCTCAACTGGCTCGCAGAAAATTTGCATGAAGCGCGTCAGACAGAAACAGGGATTCCCCGCGCCGGGACGCTTGCGAAAGGCATCCAGGGATCCTGGGGATGGTCGCATAACCTCGAAGAATCGGGGCGCGGCATAACCAGATTCGAATGGGCACCCAGATCGTTCGTCGCGGCGGAAAAATCAGGCGTACGGGGCCAGGTCCTCCGGGTTGTTTCGGTAAAGGGCTCCGTGGTCAAGGAAGATTTTGCGGAACGGGTTAAACGGCGCCACCGGAATGTCATCGGACTTGCCGCGCAATTCATGCGGAATGCCGTCGCGGAAACACCGGTCGAGTCGCTCCCGCAACCAAATTCCGTCCACCAGCTCAGAGGCATACCAGCAACAGCCTGAATGTTTTAAAGTCCTACCCCCGATCTCTCCATAAACGATCCGAGCGCTTCCGATCCTAACGGCCCGGGAAGCTCCGCTTTTGCGACGATAAAGGGATCGGTCCCGTAAACGTTTACCCAGGAGTTCCATCGGGGACTGTCACCCAACCGGGTCATAAGGTCGGAGCAACGGTCGGGCGGCGAATATAGGTCAATCACCCGCTGATCGCAGACGACGAATGCGGTCGAGACGGGATCCGATAGCGGTGTGAAGCTATGGGCCGCGCCAGAAAGCCGGACAAGCCGCGTTCCTGATTGCTCTTCCAGCAAATACCACAACCCCCCGGACTCCCACTCGTCAAATACCGCCCAGGGCGCGTGTTTAACAAAATATATCCGGTACCCGGACGCGGTCGAAGCATGGACGGTATCGGCAATTTCAGAAAGTTCCCCGTAGACGCTCCGCATCGGATTACCCGCAGACAACCGTACCACCGCAAAACCCAATAAGAGAACGGGGAGGATTATCTTGACCTTCCGGTATCGCGCAAGACCGGATACGGCGGCGGCAATCGTAAGAAGCATGAACGGAACGAGGACAAAATGATACCACGCCAGGATGGGTCCCCCGTATATCCCGAGTACTGTGAGAGTGAAAACCAATCCCCCCATCGCCCAACGGATGGCCGCCTGGTTTTCTTTCCGGATTACCATGAGTACGAATCCGGTTAAAACGATGCCGGTCCATAGAGCGCGCACGGACGCCACGTCCGTTCGTACGAAAAAGGACGTCGCCGCCGCCCACGCGTCGGCTATATTCGTCACGAACGCGGTGCCGGACATCATGGACGACCGGGGCGATACCGACAGGATGCCTAGTGCGTTACTCTCCCCCAGCCACCAGGCGCCAGACAGCGCAAAACCGAACGCGACAACAAGCGCCCATATCCGCTCCACCGGGCGCTCCTTTCCCGCGTGTGCACATACCGAAATCCACCAAGCCAGGGCAACCGGCACCCAGGCAAGAGCGCTCATGTGGAATATGAGTCCCCCCGTAATGGAGAGCATCCCCAGGAGTAAACGCGGTACGACCGGCATAGGGATCGTCATTGCCGTAAACCACAGGGTGATGAAAAGCGGCTCAAGGTGCGGCGTAAACATCACGCCCGTCAGCTCCGGCAATCCGGGGTGTATGAGAAGGGCGCCGGTAACAACCAGTGCCGTCCACCGGTCATAGATCCTGCGGAGCACGAGATATGTGAGGGGTACGAGCAAACTTGCGATGCCACCCCACACCAACAGCATCCCGAGCGGACCCTGTACCAACGCGTATACGAGCCCGTACACGAGATACGGGATTACCGTATACCGCAAGATCCCCAGTCCGCCGGCTGAAAACGGCCCGGATACCGGCCACTCACTAAACTTCGCGATATGTGATGCGACAAGCAAATCCCGCTGGTCGTCGTAATAGGGACTGGAAAAAAGGAATTGTCCGGCCCGGAGGCACACCAGGAACACCGACAGTATCCACAAAAAGACCGCGATGTTCCGCTCCCTCACCATACCCCTAGCCTAGCATAGGCTGTAGGGTTACTTCATCGGGGTCATGAGCTGGAAATAGTTGCCGTCGGGATCGGAAAATGTCGCTATCCACATATCCGGAGCCTCACCCGGCTGGTACGGATCCGCGACTACCTTAGTTCCCAACGCCTTGATCCGGTCGAATTCACGCGGCACGTCGTCCGTCTCGAAGTTGAACATCTGTCGCTGCGGTTCCTTGGAATTCCCCTTTACCTGGTCATGCGGCCCGATGGTAAGCCACGCGTTTCCGATTTCGAATCCGCCCCAGTCACCCTCCCCCCAGTCGACTGACTTCTTCTCCAGTACCTTTTCATAAAATTCGATCAGCCGCTTTGGCTTGTCTGAAGAAAGAAGAATGGAATTGAGATTTAACATATGTCCCTCCTTAATAAACGTACGATACCATACATATTATGGATGGTACAATGATAGTTCAAAATTATGAAATTGTCCGCGCGATACCCAGCACTCGGTTCACGGGATTACCGTCTCCAGTGGATCGGGCAGTTCATCTCCAATGCAGGCACCCAAATGCAAACCATTGCCATCAACTGGCAACTCTACGAAATGACGGGCTCCCCGTACGTACTTGCGGTTTTGGGGGCAACCCGGATCATCCCGATCATTCTTTTTTCCCTGATCGGCGGCACAATCGTCGACGCGCATAACCGGAAAAAAATATTGTATGTAACGCAAACGGCGCAGGCTGTTCTTGCGGGACTCCAGGGCATCCTTACCATAACGGGTGCGGCCAATCCGGTGAATTTACTTGTCATTAATGCCGTCCTTATCGCCGTCTATTCGCTTGACGGTCCGGCGCGGTCGGCATTCATGCCCTCTCTCGTCAAACGCGAGCACTACGGCAACGCAGTCAGCCTCAATGTCATCGGATACAATATCTCAACGGTCGCCGGCCCTGTTATCGGGGGGTTTCTCATCGCCTATGCCGGCGTTGCGTCGGTGTACTTTATCGATGCGGTTTCATATCTTATCCTGTTGGGGGCACTGATGGCGATCCGCGCCCACGGACGGATCGAGGGAGAGCGCCAGCCCGCGGGGATCCCGGCGATCCTGGAAGGGCTCCGGTTCGTCAAATCCAAAACGCTTATCTGGTCGACCATGCTTCTTGATTTCTTCGCGACATTCTTTGCGGAGGCGACCATCCTCCTGCCGGTATTCGCCAAAGACATTCTCCATATCGGGCCCGAGATGCTGGGGTTTCTTTATGCCGCGCCGTTTGTCGGGGCAACGGTGGTCGGATTCTTTACGGCAACGTACGGCCGCCGCCTCCATACCGGCACCGTGCTTCTTTCAAGCGTCATCGTCTACGCCATTGCCATGATCGTATTCGGGCTATCCCGAAACTACACGGTAAGTTTGCTTGCACTGATTGTGGTCGGCGCCGGCGATGGCATGAGCGCCATTATCCGCAATATCGTACGGCAACTTTCAACGCCCGACCACATCCGCGGCCGGATGACGGCGATAAACCAAATATTCTATACGGGCGGCCCGAGACTGGGTGAGGTGGAAGCGGGTATCGTTGCGGGACTCGTCGGTGCACCCGCATCGGTTGTCCTGGGAGGGTTGGGCACGATCATAGCCGTTTCCGTCATTGCCGGCAGGGTGCCGCAAATAAGAAATTACCGGGAGGAATCCTAATTCCGATTTCCCCAAATTGTCCTCGCTTCTCTCTTCTGTTAGCCTAATGAGAGATATGCGAAGGCACATTGAGAAAGTGGCGCACCACACAAAGCGCGTCGTACATACCCTCCGGACCCGCAGGATCATTACGAAGCGGAAGTTCCTGCTGGGAGCGACCCTCCTGAATATCTTTTTTTTGGGGTTTATCTTTGTCCACACGTTCACATTCCCCAACACGATGATCGGCACGCGGAACGTCGGCCTTATGAGGAAGGACGCGGCCGCACAAATGCTTGGTGAGGCATACAAGACCCCCTTCCCGCTTCGGGTCCGAACCCGCCAATATGACATGACCTATGAACGGCTCGGAATTTATCTTGACCATGAGAAAGCTCTCGCCGAAATCTACGCACCGAACACATCGGGACTTGCGGAATCGGTGCGGTCACTGTTTGTGCAAATGTTCCGGCCGCGGCAGGTGATTCTCCCCCTCTCATTTTCCCAGGAATTTTACGAATACATCCAGAATACCAACGACTCCCTGACGTCAACGCAGGATATCCTGTATGTCGACCAGGATAACAAGAAGGCGACACTATTCGCTCCCGATGAACACTACAACATAGACCCGGTCGCCTTCCGGGACCTTCTCACGGCACATTTCGGGGAGAATCAGGCAGTCGACGCCCCGCTCGTCCGTACGGAGAATACGCTGGAATCGACAATAGCCACAGCCAACGCAAAGCTCGCCGCCGCCTACAAGGATCCCCTGACGATCATTGTCGGGTTAAACGGCGATAACCAGTTCATCACGCTGTCGCCGGAGGGCTTACGGCGCTACAGCCATGCCAGCATATCCGCGACATCCCCGTATGTGGATTTCTCCATGAAGCCGGAATTTTTAACGGACCTTGCAACGGCTCTCTCCGTATACGAAGTGTCATTTAACCCTGCGACCGCCTACCAAAGGATCGGCACGAGCGTCGTGAGGGCGCTTGCTACCCGGTTTGAAGGAGGCCCTGCGGAATCGGTCAAGGTCGGCATCGACAGCGGCCCCAATACGGAAGGGAATGTCGCCGTGAAATACATAGAAATCGACATATCCCAGCAAAAAATGTTTACCTTCCGGGACGGGAAACTTGTCAAATCCTACCGGGTTTCCACGGGAAAGGATTACCCCACCCCGGTTGGTTCATTTAAAATCCTCAACAAGGCGGGCCTGGGATTTTCGAAAATTTATAATGTCTGGATGGCGTACTGGATGGCCTTCGAATTTTCGAAGGAACTCGGGGCATATTTCGGCATCCATGAGCTCCCCTATTATTACGTGGGCGTCGAAAAAATCCAGCGTCCGAGGGAATTTATCGGCGCTCCCAACACCGGAGGATGTGTCGCTCTGGACATCGGGGATGCGAAAGAAGTCTACCAATTTGCCGATATCGGAACTCCGGTCGTCATTTACCAATAATCACTTCATGTTCCTGATCTTATCGACGATCGCCGAAGTGGAAACCACATAGGGCAACACCATAACCACCGGCTCGATTTTGGCACCCAGATGCCGGTTGGCATAATCGACGGTCAGGTACTTCTGCTGGAACTGTTCGTCTTCTATTTCCATGGCTACTTTATCCGGCCTAAGCTGCACGAGAATTCTCGCGTTTTCCGCAACCGAGGAAGGCGGAACCACCGATTCCTCAACGAGCACCGCGTCGACATTCTCAAGCTCGCTTACCATCATGTCTCTAAACGTCTCAATCGGCCTATCGGGTCCTTTCACCTGCTTGGCGTATTCGGCCGAGGCAAGCTTCAGAAGCACCAGATCCGCATGCTTCTTGGCTTCCCGGATGTGCTGGACATGTCCGGGATGCGTCAGATCCCACACGCCCTCGATCATAACGACGGTCTTACCGCGGTCGTGAGAAGCCGCGATGAACGCGCACGCCTGGTCATGGGAAAGCAATTTCTCCGAAGGATGCGGGGCAATGTCCCGCATGTGAATCCGTCGTTCGACAAGCCGTTCGACTGCCATGGTGATGTTAGTTTGGGGCAGTACAATCCGACACAAGTATACACCATATCCTCAAAAATCCAAATCCGCGGCTAGTGCTTTCTCGTGGGGATTTTGGTACAATAAACCCTATCGTCCGGGCGGCTAGTTCATCGGTAGAACGCTTTCCTGATAAGAAAGAGGTGCATGGTCCGACTCCATGGCCGCCCACTCTATGCCCCAGAAACTGCGGGCGATTCTCCCGATCGTACTTATTATTCTTTTTACGATTCTTCTTTTTCGGGACGCGGTTTTCCGCGGTTTAGTACCGTTCCCCGCGAATCTTCTCGTCTCCTATTACGAACCCTGGAAAAGTTACCCTTCTCCAGAATACCCCAACGGCCCGCCGAATAAGGCCATGGGATTTGACAATCTCCGTATTTATTACCCAATCAAGAAGGTGGCGGTCGATGCGGTCAGACATTTCGAGCCACCCTTATGGAACCCGTATAATTTTTCAGGAAACGTGCTTCTGGGGACCTATCAGTCGGCGGTGTTCCACCCGTTGTCCTGGCTGTTTCTTATTCTTCCGCAGATTGACGCATGGAGTGTCGTCATATTCCTCCAGCCCATACTCGCTTCCGCCGCCATGTACTGCTTCCTTACGGTACTCGGCTTTTCGGTCACCGCACGGGTAACCGGGGCGCTGACCTACGGATTCTCCGGCTTTTTTCTGACCTGGTGGCAGGAAAGCTATATGTTCACGTATTCGTCCCTGTTTCATCCCCTTACGCTGGCCGCCGTGGAGATGTTTCTCAAGACGAAACGGGGCCTATGGCTTTCCTTAGTATCCTTAAGTCTTGCGGGCTCCATCGTATCGGGCGCATTCCAGATGACGTTCTATGTCTTTGCGTTCACGGTGGTGTGGATCATCCATAGGATTTGGAAATCCCCGGACCGCATCAAACTCGGGGCTTCCCTTCTTCTTTCCGGCGGCGTTTCCGGACTGCTTGCCGCCGTTCATATCCTGCCTAGTATGGAAGGCTACCGCCTGTCGACAAGAATAGCTACGGACGTCAAGTACATTTTCGACGCGTACCTTCTCCCGCTCTCCCGACTCGTGACGCTTATCGCACCGGACTACTTCGGGAATCCGGCAACCTATAATTACTTCGGCGGTGGGTTTTACCACGAGCGGTTAGTTTATCTTGGTATCGTCCCGCTCGTTTTTATCCTCACCCAGCTCTTCCGGAGGAAATTTTCCGTCCGTCACGGCAGATTCTTCCAAATTGCGTTTATCGTCTCGCTTTCCCTGGTGCTGTCTTTGCCGACAACATGGTTCCTCCTCTATCACCTCAAACTGCCGTTGTTGTCCACGATGACACCGTCACGGATGATGATGATCGTAACGTTCTGCGGCGCCGTTCTTTCCGCGATGGCCCTGCCGGACTATTGGAAAGGATTTACTCAAAAGCAACTCCTCCGGGTAACGATAGTGCTCGGATTCGCGTTGATTGCCGCAGGAGCGTTTCCCGTGATCGCACACCTTACGGATGACAAAAACACGTCATGGCTTATAACTGTGAGAAATCTCGTTATTCCCGCAGCGAGCCTTATCCTAACGGTTATTACGCTTTGGATAACGGCGGCGAATGCAAGACTCCGGACCGCCGGATTCTCGCTCATTATTCTCATCATGCTCGGGAACATATTCCTATTTTCAAAAAAGTACCTGTACTTTTCCGAACGCCGCTTCCTTTACCCAGCCGTTACCGTATTTGACGAGCTTAAGAAACGGTCCGCGTTTGACCGTTTCTGGACCTACGAAAACGGCTACGTCGAAAAGAACTTCGCATCCTACTACGGAATCTTCAGCCCCGAGGGATATGATTCGATCATGATCCGCCGCTATGCGGAATTCCTGGCATACGCAAACTCCCGTGGTGCAACCGTACTTCCCGATAGGGCAAACGCGCTTATTCAGTCGACGGACCATTTGGACGACATTCTCGCCGACAGTTACCGGAAACGCGCACTCGAACTGCTTGGCGTCCGATACGTCATTCGGAAACTCGTACCCGACAAGAACCGGCAAGCGGTCGCAAAAGACCCCGCCGCACTTCCCCGGGTATGGGACGACGGGACGTACGCGATCCATGAATACCGGGGGGCTCTTCCCCGGGCGTTCCTCTCTACCGATATCCGCGTCATCCCCAAAGACCGTGACCTGCTTTACGCGCTATTCCACCCCGACACGGACATCGGCAAAACGATATTCCTTGAGGAAAATCCGCCGTTTGGAATCCGCAGCGCGGAAGCCACCGGATCCGCAGCCATCGTAGCGGTTACGCCAAACCGTGTTACGGTAAAAACGGCCGCAGCGGATGAGGCAATGCTTTTTCTTTCCGACGCGTACTATCCCGGCTGGATCGCCGCAATCGACGGCAAAAAAACCCGGGTATTCCGCGCAGACTATGCGTTCCGTGCGGTACCCGTGCCGAAAGGCATACACACCGTCGAATTCCGGTATGAGCCTTTCTCGTGGAAAGCCGGGCTCGCCGGGTCAACAATCGGTATCTTGGGGATTATCGGGTTTATCGCGCGGGACGCGCTAGATAGAAAGAGGCGTACCTGATAGAATATTGGTTATCGGCGCGGTGGCGAAGTGGTAACGCGGGAGTCTGCAAAACTTCTATGCAAGGGTTCGATTCCCTTCCGCGCCTCAAGTTTTCGTTTCCGTGC
>CAZHOQ010000002.1:0-35480 GCA_964533995.1 uncultured Gammaproteobacteria bacterium | reverse complement strand
AAACACATACAGCCGTTCTGGAAGCTTGCAGAGTCAGGAAAGACATGGAAACTATACGAAGTGGCAACCGGCGGATATGTCACGACGGGTACGCGCCCGGCAACCGTAAGCACCGCAAAAACCGATTACCGTTCGCTGATGAGACTCTGGATGCACTCCGATGCCCCAAAACAGCAACTCTTCCCGGAGCTGACCTTCGACACGGACTACCCCAAACAAACGGGTCTCCCCAACTTCCGCATGCTGGATGAAGTGACCTACCGGGTGCCCGACGGAAGCATCCACAACATATTCGCCGGGATACCCCGTTACGTCAGCCCCGTGCAAGACGCAAATACCATAAAATCCCTGGTCGTAACCTCCCAGAAGAACCGGGGCGACATGATATTCACGGCTTCCGTCGATGTTCCTTCCAATTGCACCGAGTGTGTCGTCGTTCTCAGGCAATCATTCCATCCTTCCTGGAGGGCAAAAATCGATGGGAAAAAGGCCCATGCGTTTGCGGTATTCCCCTTCTTCACCGCGGTGAAACTCGACGAGGCCGGGACGCACACCGTTGAATTCTCCTACGAACCATCAGCACTCAAATCATTCCTGCTTGTCCTGTCCCTTTTGACCCTTATTTCCCTGGGGTATATCATACGACGAAAGCACTAAACACCCGCTGTGATATACCATAGGTTTTTCGCGGTAGTATCGGCAATACTTCTTGTGATCCTGGCGCTTGCCACCCGGAACACGGCGCCGTCCCGCACGGATATCCTCATTCTCTCCCCCCACCCGGACGATGCGGTCCTCTGTTGCGCGGGTATCATCCAACAGGCAAAACAAAATGGCAATTCCGTCCATGTCGTTAATTTGACGGACGGTGACGGGTACGCCACAGCCGCCGCCCGGATTACCAAAAAACCGGAATCCGAGCTCATCCCCGATGATTTCGTCCGGTTCGGAAACGTCCGAAGGGAAGAGGAAATACGCGCGCTGAAGGTGCTTGGCTTGTCCCGCCGAGACGTGACGTTTTTGGGTTACCCGGATTACTGGCTTCCCGAAACGTATGCTACGGAAACCCCGTTTATCAACCCGTTTACCAAGCGCTCAAGGACACCTGATGGCCGACCGTACACCCGGGCGTCACTCGTTGCCGGTATAAAAAACCTGCTTATCCAACACCGTCCTTCCCTTATCTACGTCCCCGGCCTCGGCGATACCGCGCCGGACCACCAAATCACCCATCAGGTGCTCCTGGATGCCGCACGGAATTCCTCGCCACCGCTCCAAGTCCGGAGGTATGTCATCCATTCGGAAGAAAAAATCCCGGATATGGTGGAGATCCCTCTGACGGACAAGGAACGGGAAACCAAACGGAACGCCCTTCAGGCATACCAAACGCAGCTAACTGAGGATGAAGCGTATCTCATGTCCTTCGCTCAGGACAGCGAATTCTACTACTGATTCGGGCACAAAAGATTTCCTACCCTTTCCCACACCCGCCAGCCGGCAGGTACTCTACTCCGTTAAACACCTTGTCCCTAAAATAGTCATATCGCGCCTGGCCGGCTTCGGAGTCCATTGACTCTCCGCCTTCTTTCAGTCCACAGGCATGTAGTACGTACCACGTCGCATGGTCCGCAAAATCCTCCCCGCAGTTTCTTGAAGCGTAGTCCCGCACCGCAGGCAGTTTCTCCGAGGGATCATCGCAGTGTGTCAGCTCAATATAGTCTTCGGGCGCCGGTCCGGTATCATTCGATTGCCGCCACGTAAGGTCAGAGATGCTGGTAATAAGCGTGCTCTGTCGGATAACCGGCGGAACGGCATTGGCGTGTTGGTACGCCCAGTTATGAAAAAATTCATGGATGATGACATCCTGGGAATTCTCCGTGACGTCCCCCACGACCGATAGATGCCGGAGGAACGCATAACCGTTATATTCCTCTTGCTGTCCCTCCGTATAATGCCCGGCGTCCACAAACCCCGTATAGTCGTTGCGCATAGTGAGGTCCATTCCCTCAAACAGGAATTTCGGCAGCATATCCAACGTTTCGTATATGACCGTCGGCCCCGAATTGTTATATCCATTGACCTTGACGTTTTGGCAGGCGTTACTTTCCTGCCAGGTACCGTTCCGGCAGACGACGGGACACGTCCCTTCCGCGTTCATGGCATATTGCCCGTCGGATTTGCATGAACTCCCCGTCGGCTGGATACACCTACCCCGGGCACATCCGTTTTCACATGCATCGCCGATAAAGGTCTCTTTTTCCTGCAGAGGATTCACAATCGCGATCCTGCTTTTTCCGGTACGGGGATCATCACGGCAAATGACGTCCTGGTAATCCTCAACCGTCGGTACGCATTTGACGGGTACGGCTACCTCAGTCGATAAACCGTCCGCAAGACATGTCCGTTCGCAGGGATTGCCCGGGCCGACCGGGAGCCGTTCTCCGGGCTTGCAGCGAACATCGCCATCGGCAGTGCAGGAAAACCCGCTTGCAAGTCGCACCGTCGGGCTGCACATTTCGAGCGCCTGGATCGAGGAAGGGAGAAAACAGTCTACCGAATCAGCAAATTTCGCGCAGGTCACGCCGCTTCCGCATGTATGCACTACCTCACCTTCCGTATTAAGCACTTTGGTGCCGTCAAGTGAGCAGGAGTAATCCTTAAATTCGTCCGTCGGAACACCCATTTTATACCCCAGCGTCCCGTCATCATTGACACAACCGGTTACCGGTAAATAACTCCATTCCGAAAAGTCCGACATGTTGTATGCCACCGGCAAGGACGAGCATGCGGGCAGGCCGTCCGTATCTGTTTTGTATCCTTGGCATTTGCCGTCCTTACAACCACGCTCATCGCAGAGCCTGACCTCATCCGGCTGGAACAAATCATCCGTCATATGCCGGTCCATCTCCGCATTGCCGTCCGAGGAGCATATGGTGTCCTTATAATTTTTGATGCCCGTACAACAGCCGGTCGTTTCGCTGCATTGCAAGCCAGTGGTGCATCCCTCCTGGCAGTTATTAAACCAGCATCCGACACCGGTCATGCCAAGTACGAACTTATCCGGAGGCGGGAGCTGTGAGTTGCCCCCGTACTTGCCAAACAGGGCATACCCGAGCCTTGTCAGTAATTCGAGTTTTATAAACTTTCTCGCAAGACCGATAGACCGGTCTGCCATCGTACCGAACACCCCTCCAACCTCTTCCCCTACCCGCTTCATAAGCCTATCCCGCTTTTCCGTATCGAATGCCTCATCGGCATTCTCGAATACCACCTTCCATGGAGCCCGGAAAAACGGGCTGCAGGTATGCCCGGATCCGTCTGCAGCGTATACTTTCGGTATAAACGGATTTGCGGAAAAACAATCCGTATCGATACCCAGCACGGAATCCTTGCTTTCCGGCTGAGTTCTCTTGTCCGTACCTTCCCGGGCAGGGACGAACGCCGCGCGGTCAAGTATGTCGTTGGTTCCGATCTCCCGGTCACCCCAGTAAATAGTATCCTGGGTCCCTCCCCGATTCGGGCCGACATTGAACGCACCGCGTCCGATAAGCTGATCCCTATCGTTGCCTTCCGCACTGTCCCCTACCTTTAGAACATCGTCCACCGCAACACCTTCTTCCTCAAGAAGCGGAAAAATATTTGCCTTGCTGGCTTTATCGGACCGTATGGCAATACCATGACGGCTTCGGGAAACTACCAATAATGGTAAATTATTTTGGGTGACGAATTTCGTAAGTTGTGCTAATGCGGCCTCGGTCTCCTTTCCATGATTAAACCGCAAGACAATCGACACGCGTTCGTCGTATATGCCGCGGGTGATACGGACGGAAGACCGGATATAAGAGCGAATCTTCACCTCTGCCGCAGGCTCCATAGGTGCCGTGAATATCGGTGATTCGAGCGCCGTAAACGGTGCGATGTAGCCTCCGTCCTCCGTCGAGAACCACAATAAATCGAGCGCTTCCTGCGGCAAGTCGGACAGCTGGTCGGATATGATCGCAATGCCTCCGTTATACTCCGGATGTTCAACGGTCGAACGGGCGGTGTTGAATATGACCATTGTGCCTTCGGTAAGGAGCGTTCTTACACGCTGAATCGTTTCGTTGTTGGACGTCCCATCAAAATCCAGGCTTACGGCCTTATACGGCCTGGCGAATGCTTTCGTCAATTTGGCCTGCTCAGCGTTTTCTGCGCCATGTTCCGGCGCCTGCTCCCAGCCCATGCGCTGTGCAACCTGACCGGCAATCATCCGCTTCCAGGTATCCTGCATGGTTTTGCCGACCTGTACGGAAAGCGAAAGCTGTGCCGGAACGACAATCTTCACATAGCCGGTTCCTTCCACTTCCGGTACGAATCCGAAACTGTCGTCCGTAATGGATTTATCCTGATAGGTCCAAGGATCAAGGAAGGTGACATCCATATGAGGGCGGCCAGGGTTAGCATCAGTAAATTTCGCGCCCGTATCCCATACGGCATTATGCAATTTCCCAACCATCCGGACCCGGACGCCGCCGAGCTCCTTCTGGCGCCGGTCAAGCGAACCGTATACGGAAACAATCGATCGGGGTGCGACTCTCGTGGATTCGTCAACGAACAGGACCTTGCCGTTTAGAAGCGAAGCAAGTTTCATGAACGTCAGCACTGCCGGAAATCCATCCGAATCCTTGCCGATATTCCCGTCTGAGGATGCGATTTTGAGGCGGTAAATGGGTATGATCCTGCCGCCGGAGTTCAGCCCGAGCATCTGGACGATATCCGCGGGTATGGATCCGGTAAGGGGCTGACCTTTCTGGTACTGGTCGTACAACCGATCAATAAGCGCCTTATTCTCCAGCATCCACGGGAAAATATCGTCATACGGCACGTCCTGCACGATCCCCTGGGCTTTGGCCGTTTCCGGCGAGAACGCTTCCGCCGCCACATCCGCCGGGGCGGTCCGTTCGTTTGCGATGATGAATACCGGCCTTCCCGCTTCTTCGTCCCGAAGCTCCTGAGCCTGTTTCCAAACGGCTGTAGATGCCTCAATGTTCCGCTGAACCGCGGCATATGTTTCATTTAAATCTAGCGCGTTTCTTCTGTTGCCAACCTTATCGACCGTCTGACCGATTTGGAGCACTCCAAGGTCAACAATCGCGTACGGATTCTCCTTAACGACGGAATCGGCAATGATGTAAACAAAAAGCCTTTTGGCAAACTCCGAAAGGTCAGTCACTTGTTCGGCAAGCTCTTCTCCGAACGCCAATGGAACAGCAAAGGTCGCGTTGCCCACCGGAAATTCAACCATTTCCTGACTGGCACACACGACGGCACACAGGGTTACAAGTCCCTCAACAAGATCGGCGACGTACTTTTCCGAATAACGCGTCTCCAACATGCTTCCGACGACTTCCTGAAGGCGCTCCCGTTGTCTCGCATAGAGGCTATTGAGCGTCGCCGCATCTTTCATCGCGATCACATCCCGGTCTTCAAGAATCCGGAGCTTTTGATAGTCGCTCGCAAATTCCGTAAACCTGCCTTCACGGATAATCTTTAGGAGCGCCTCTTCCTTGAGCGAATCACCACGCGCCCGGTATGCGGAAAATTCGACAAGCAACCTCGTCTTCGTTTCCCTATCCGTGTCCGGCATCGCCTCTACCGCTACCACGACGACCTCCGGCAAATGCGTAAATCCGTAAATCCTATTGTTATCGATACTGATACCGAGTTCCTTGAAAAGCTTGATCACCCCGATCGCCTCATCCCGTTTCGCAGGATCGGGATAATTCCTGATCCAGCGGGTATAGGCGTCGTATACCTCGGCAACATACGTCCCCAGTGCATACAGCCCCTCACGGACAAATGTCTCTCCATACTCAGCAGTGAGCGTGTCAAAGTGACCTGCCGTAATAAGCGCCGGATCGTTTTGGAGTTTCCAGAGTGAGTTCAGAGCTGCGATATTCTGTTCGGTTGCAATACTTGTTTTTTCCGCCTCCGTAGATTCGCCCAAAAATTTGGATATGGCATTTCTGATGATTTCCCCCTTGAGCTTGGATGGAAAACCCAGATACCGCAGTCCGCGGATGAGCCCGGTAATCCGCTCGTCGGCGACTACCGCGGGAAGTACGGCAGACCGATCCAGATTCCTGCCGATCACCAGTGAGATGTCTGAATACTGAAGTCCTGCATCAAGCAGCATTTCCTCAAGGGGACGGAACAGTGTGTGATTGCTCGTAAGTGAACCGCCGAGCCCGTACCGCATAAGCCCGATAACCTGCCGCCGGGTTAGGTCCGTATTGATGATGGCAAGCGTCTCCGGATCATAGAACACAAACCGGACGGATTCGTATGTACGCTTGGGATCCGTCCTGCTGAATACGTATTCGAAGTAATCACTCTCGAAGTGGAGGTCTTCTTCGGTTAGTTCGGCTATCCCCCGGAGCTCCACGACTTGATTGATATATTGAGGAAGATCCGCCGGCGGTATGCGCGATGGGTCGGGAGCGGTGATAAGCGACGCGAGCGCCTGTGTCTTCAGGAATCCGTCCAGCCGCTCGTCTTTTTCCAAAATCTCTACCCATCCGTCGATATACGGCAGCACCGGCAATGGATTCTGCACGTGGAGAAACGCATATATGACGCCGGTTTGGTTATATTTGTCGAGGAAGCTGCCATACGGATCCTCGCCATGCCACTTCCTCAACGTAGGCAGAAGCCCCGCAGTCTTAACCATGATCGATACGGGCATTTCGGTCGTAACGATCATAAGTTCCGTCAATTGCTCCTCGGACATGCCGAGTGCTTTCCCGCTGTTAAGCAAATCTGGAAGATGCCGGATAATTGCCGCCCGGTCCGGATTAGCTAACAGGTTATCGAAGATTTCTTCCATTGCCTGACGTTTCCCGAATGATGCGGTGTATTTATCAAGAATCGGGAGTGCCTCAATCGTCCGGAGCCATTCAAGCACGGAGGGGAGATTGTCCATCCGACCAACAAGTGTCGGCACGTCAATGCCATTGAAATAATATATGAATAATCTGACAGGGAGTATTGGAACAAGCAGGATTTCCCTGGCCGTTTGCCACGCCGCCCCGTCGCTTTTAAGTCGCACCTGCTCGGCGGATGTGGTGACCGGCAGGCGTATCGTCGCTTCCCCGTCCCCTTCCCCAACCGGTGCCGGCCCGCCGCCGATACCGCCATTACGTATTAAATCAATCAATCCGCGCAACCAACTCCAAATATTTCCCGTCTCTGCTGACGGATCCAAATGATCCAGTACCGCATCGACTGCCTGCGGGCGGTTCGTAACACCTTCGATGTCTATAAGGTAGATCTGTTTCCCATCGTCTGCCCAGTTGTCGTACTTTAACGCGTCGGCCGCGATCATGGCCGCCCAGACTAGTTGTTCCTGGTAGTCCGGGTCGCTTTGGTTGACTCCGATCCGGAACGAAGAAAATACGCGCTGCATGGGCCCGGTGATCGCTTCGGAAGAGGTTCGCCGGTCCGGCCTGGGGATGCCTGCCGTCTTCTGAAGATACGGCATGTTCGCCGCAATGGAATATTCCCCGTTGTCCATCCGGTAATAGAACCATGTCGTATCCGGAGGGAAGAATCCCTTCTGGGTCAGGAGGACAAGAAACCGGAGCTGCCGGATAAGCGCATCCTTCGATGCGAAATGGTAATACACCTCTTTTTCCTGGTACACCCGTCCGCCGGGAATTTCGTATACGCGGCCGCGGTCCGAATGCAAATCCCTGCCGCTTGCCCATAATTGCTCGCGGTCGTTTCTGGACAAGGGGGATACCGCAGTGCCGTACAGTTCGATTGGTCCGTCCGCCGCATCGCCCGATCCCCCGCCTAGAACAGATGCGCCCGTCCCGATAATCGTCCGGATCGGCATGTCACCGGTCATTCCCACATCATGTTTCAGGGAAGTAAGCAGCCGGTCCACGATGCTGCAGACTTTGCCGCCGGCGGCATGAACGGTGAACGTGGGTATCCAGGTCTGGTTGCCGCTACAGTTGCTTTCCGCATCGTCAAGGCGGTCCTGGACGTCCGCTTCGTGAGGGAATCGACTACTGCTTGCTCGTCTAAACAAATCACTGATAAGTCGGGAAATACGCCCCCACCAAGTCTCCTGCGTTTGCCGTGCAGCGGTAATTACGTTCTCTAGGTACTGTTCTACCCAAGCATCAACCGCCTCAAGATAAGAATCTTGGGCAACCCCATATACGTCCGAAAGATGTTTCAAGCCGTTTTCGATCCTGTCCCGGATTAGCTCAGAAGATAAATTCCGGGGTGCATTATCTACGATATCCTGAATAACGGCAGACACCACATCACTTTCGTTGCCGCTTCCCTTCCGGTGCACTTCATAGGACATTTCGAGACCGGAAAGATATTTGTATCCGTTAGTAGCTGGCACTGCAAGAAGACGCGGTATCCAAACTTGAGCTTGCGTCCTCTCTTCTCCCGCTCTGAGACCCCGCAGGGTCCGGTCAATCCGGTAATCGTCTATCAGCTCCTTCGTGCCTAGCGCAACCTGGACCGCGGTGATGACGCCGAATGGCGCCCAGGCGTAGGAAGGTGACTGGGCAGCGACTGCCCCATTCGGGGAAACGGTTAACGCCTCCATCGCGGCAACCATCGTGTTAAAAAACGTATGGAATGCTATCGACGTGCCCAGTCCCCGT
This sequence comes from uncultured Gammaproteobacteria bacterium, assembly GCA_964533995.1. Classification (GTDB taxonomy): domain Bacteria; phylum Patescibacteriota; class Microgenomatia; order UBA10105; family UBA927; genus UBA927. The sequence continues at coordinate 26,811 of CAZHOQ010000002.1, read as the reverse complement.
TCGTTTGCGAGCTTCTGCATGAATGCCGCACCGAAGAATTTCGACACGAGCTGGAACGGGATAAGCTGCGGAGCGATGATGTAATTGGGTATATGGTACAAAACAAACACGACATCAGAAAGACGGCGCATCTGGAATCCGCTTAAGTGAACTCCGAAACGCCCCAGGAAGGTTTGGACTCTCTGCAGCGTCGCGTTACTTCTGTACCCCAGTTCTTCCAGAATGGGCATGACAAACATCGCAATTGGATTTTGCATGGTTACCATCATGGTGCGAATGTCGTTCCGCGGTGTGAACAACAGCGTCGTATCGGCCCATACGAAAACTGCCCTGGCAAGATGCCAGCTTGCGGTAAGCCACGCCTTTCCCGGAGATTTGGCAAATTCCCGGTCAAGGTACACCATGAACGGTTCGCCATTTACCTTGTATTGGATGAAATTGAAGAACGCGGGAATCCACAAGGGATACTGGCGGCGCGTTGACGGACGCCCGTTCACATCGAATCCAAGGAAATTCCGTACACGGTTCCAGACGGTTCTGTTGGGCATATCCCCGTTCATCCCCGCCCCTTTCAGGTTGGCAAGCAGCCGGTCCGCGATACTGCAGACCTTGCCGCCTGCGGCATGAACGGTAAACGTTGGTATCGAAGTCTGGTTGCCATTACAGTTGTTTTCCGCCTCGTCTAGGCGATCCTGGGCAAACTGCTCTACATCGCTCGCCGGTTCGTTCCTACTTATGTAGCGTTCGAATGTTCCGTCAATAACATCCTGGATGGTGAATATCCTGCTATCCAGATCTTTTGCCTCATCGGGGTTCAGGCGTCGTAATTTAATGGCCTCGCGGAGCAATTGATCCCCATGCGCCCATGTGGGCACGATATAGAGAAGATATTGAGGCGGAACATATACTGATGTTTCCTGCTCATCTATTGCATTGTACGGATGCTCCGCACGCGGATCGATGATGACGGCTGCTCCGTTTTCGAAATACCGGCCGGCAGATACGTTGTGCGGATCCACCAAGTTAAATGTGCCGATCCACGGAGCGGATTCATACCGGGAAAGCTCCGGTGTTTCGTACTGCGGCCATATTCCGAAAACGATAAAATTAACGAGCAGCTGCACCGCCTTCTCCTGGCCAAGAAGCTGGGACTGGGACGCGTCTCCTGGTGTCGGACTGTGGCCCAGGATGAATGTCCCGTCCGGACGAATCTTCTCCAACACTTTTCTCGCCTTCTCGATATCTTCTTCCGATGCACGATCCGAGGAGGAAATAACGGCATGATCGCTTGCCGCAGTGCCGTCGGGTAATACGGGATATCCGGTTTTGGGGTCAATCCGATGCGCAGGATACGGTGTGTGTATGATATTGTCCCGGACCATGGCGACCCGCTGGAATAACGACGGGAATGCGGAACTTATCTGTTCCGTATTCGTTGTGTGTGCCCTAACCGCGTGGATTGCCTTATTCAGCGCAAGTACTTTTTTGGTATCAAACGGCAAGCCATATCGACCCTGATATACATCCGTAAGCACGTCCCTGACGTCCAGTTCGCTCTGTCCGAATCCTGCGGCAACATCAACAATTTTTCTTACCAGATCCGTAGAAGCCACATCATCGGATGTGAAGTACCGGAATACGTCACCTGACGCGACAAGCAGTGCCAAACGGCCTACGCCATCCGGAACCTCACCATTACTGACAAGGGATACGGCAACAGCGGTCACATACTCCCGTTCCGATGGCGGAAATGCCGCAAAAACCAACAATAATGCCACATCCCGAGGAGTAACGATCAAATGTTGAGTCGGATCGGACGTGTGTGACTGAAAAGCTTTTCGCAATCGCTCCTCGACGGAATTGCCTTCATATTGCCGTGTTAACAGTTCGGCAATCTGCGGATCCGTCTTCAACGCCGCAATAAGCGTAGCAGCATCCCTAGCCTGTACCGAAGCATCGAGTGCTTGCCAGAACTTGCTTGCTGACAGCGATACGGAGCGGACCACTTCCGCCGTAAATGTGTCATAACCCTGGGCGGCAACCAACCGGGCTTTTGCAAATGAACCGTCCGTTTGCTTCTGGTATGCGAACATGCTGCCTCCGCCTATACCGGAACTTTCTTGCAGCATATCCCCTACTTTCATCGATGCCAGATACTCGGTAAATAGCGTTAACTTGCGCGTCGTACCCCGATAATCGGATACGTATAATTGCGGAATCCCGGTCTCTGCATCATCCTCCAGAACAACGCTCACCAGATCCCGTCCGCTCGTCCCCGGCGTCCGCAGGTAAATAAACAGGGATGATGCGGCATGAAAGTCAAACCCCAAAGCCAAAAACCGTTCCTCCATAACCAGATAGCGCAGTCGTTCGGTTTCTTTCCGTAGGTCAACTTTCATGTCCCGCAGGTAAATCTGATCAAGATAATCGCTAAGACGCGGCTGTAACAGCGTATTTGCCTCCCGTATAAACCGGTACTGATCATCCGGAGACGTCAATGTAGCAAGTCCTTCAAGAATCAGCGCATCTAATTGGCCCGCCAGTCCCATCTGCCTGATTTGGGGATGGGCAATCAGAAACTCCCGGATCGGCTCAAGCTGTGTAGTGACCCTTGTTGATTCATTGGAATTCACAACCTTCGGCTGCTCGGTATTTGTATCGGCACCAGATTTCCGATCAGGACTTTCCGGTGCGCTTTGGGGGAAGATGGCACGGATAACTCCCTGAATCGGATTGTTAATAAACGGGAAGATGCCCGGGGATGACTGCTGTGCCGGCGGACTCAGATTATCGGCAGGCACGAGCCCGATATCCTCGTACCCTGATTCGGAAATTACGACCCACACGGGAACGGGCACACCCTCCTCAAAACGGCGTGCCAGTACGGCTGCCTCGTTTTCATGCGGCTGACCCTGATCATCCGTGTACGTCACGAATACGCGGGCACCAACTGCCGGCACCGTTCCCTGGGGCACAACTACGGAGTCCAGATACCGCTGCTGATATGTCCGCTGCAGATAGGCATCTACGGACTCGTCACTATCAAGCCACCGGTAATCGCTCACGAACACATGAATGAAAAGTATTTTGAGCGACAGCAACGCCCGCTGCCGGATACTCTCGTTGGGTGCGTAGGAAGGTTCAGTCCGGTATCTTCCATATACGTGCATCAGTTCGGCAAGGCGCTGGAATCTCCTAGCATACTGATTCCCCATCGTCTCGGACCCTATGGCCGTAAACCATGCCGGAGTGAACGGAAGATTTGCCCGGCGCACTTCCTTCGGTTTCAGCGCGCTTCGGTTAAGGAGAATAGCTGCCACTTGATAGAGGCCGCTTTGCGCATCATAGGCGAGCCGGTCGTTTTCGGAAAAATACTGCGGATAATAAAACCATGCGTCGGTGTTCCTTCCGTTATCGAAAATGAAGCTCGACTCACTCATCCACTGTATGAATACGCCGATACCGAATTCCTCCTCCATGAGCGTACCGTAGTAGGGAATCTTTTCCCCGGTCGATTCGTCATACCCGTAATGGTTCCCGGTAAATGCCGTCAGCGCCATACTCTTCCACAACTCTTTGACCCGTACTTCAGGATTACCAGCCGCGGCTAACAGAAGCTGGTGCGCACGGGCAATCCTGTTAACCGCCGACGAATAGCTGGACTCATGCGGGTACACGGCGCTTGCCAGCATATCGGTGAATGCCTCGATATAGGACCCGTCCTGCGCCGAGACGCCGCCGGTTTTTTGGGTCTGCTTCTGGTGGATCCGCTCGTGGGCACGGATATGGAGAAGCCACCCGATGGGCGCAAACATGTCGGTCCTAATAAACGTACCGCGGGTTACTTTGTCAAAGACAGCGGCATCAGTTCTTGAACCCTCCGGTTTTATGTATTGCAGTGCGTCGTCAAGCACCGTGTACGGTAAGGTCACGAGCCCTTCCCCGAAGGGAACCTTAATACCGGTAAGCTCCTCTACCTTACTGTCAAAATGTGCATCCGACTCCAGAAGAAGCCGTTTATATATCGCATAGGAACCGAAGGTCGCCTCAACCTCGTATCTGCTGAGGATAATACTTGCGGCAATAAGATACAGCTCGTGGTCGTCGATCTGATCAATTGTCCTGTTTCCGCCAAGCCTGCTGCCATTCGCGCGGACGACGACGGCCTGAAGAAGTTCCGCTTCGGAAATCTCTAACCCTTCGATATCCAGAGTCCCCGTCTCAGTAAGACTCCCCTGCTTGGGAAGCGAATTGATTTTGCGCCGGAGATAGTCCCTGACGTTTGCAACCAGTTTCCTGTTCCGCCCGGCCTCACCCGGCATGCGCGCGATATACTCCTCGGCAATCTCTTCATAGTTGATATCCGCGGAAAACTGTTTGGCGATTTCCTTCTGGAGCTCATCGGCCGGCATGGCGGTTCCATGAGTAGCGAGCCATGCCTCCGCGGCATCCTTGATCGCCAGATACCGGGTAAGCGTCCCGGCCATGATGAACATGCCGTGCGCGTTATATGCATCCTGTAGCCGCACCTCAAGGTCGGCCGTCCCCTGGGTACCGGTGAACACCGTGCTTTTTATGATTTCCGGGTACAGTGATATGAAGATCGCATAATTATTGACGAGCTCCCGCTGATTCCTGTACCGCTTCGATGCGTCGTTAAGCTGGCTTACCGTAATCTCTTTTTCCAGCTTCGTCTTTGGCTTCCGTGCGGCCGCCGCATCCGCCTCGCGCAATACGGCCTGTATCCGTTCAGGAAGGTTCTGAAGCAAGATCGATGGGTCTGTTGACAATGTTGGCCTGGCCTGCGGACGCTGGATTGTCCATTCCGCAATCTGCCGGATGGGTTTCTTCCAAATAAACGTCCCGGCTGCCCTGGCGACCTGGCAGACGCCGCTCGCCGACCCGCTACCGCCAGGACTCTGCGCATATGCTTTTCTCACGAATCCCGAATTCCCCCCACACAAGAGATCTTCCGCACGGTCGGTAATTGCTTTTGCGCCGGATTCGAGTATATCCCCCGGCTGATCGGTAATAAAGTATTGTTGTACGCCCGGTGCGATTGTCGGAGTTTCCGTTCCTTGTTCAAAGGCTTGATTACGGATTTCAGTGCCATACCGTGCCACGGCCTGCCCTAACGCGGTTTTATGGAATGGGGGCGCTCCAAAGATATTAAATAAATCAGTAATACGCGACAGCGCCACGATTCCCCATGCCGCACCCCGCTGCCAAAAGGCAGGGAATCCTGCGCCGATATTTTCATCCTGCTGAATGGCTAATATATTTCGGACTGCAGCCTGCTCTGGTACACCAAGGAGGCGCTGCCACCGGAACAACCTATCCATAGCTGTTCGTTCCGCCGAATACGACAAATATTTACTGGATTCCTCTGGTGTTCGACCCTGCACGATATCAAGAAGATGTTGCCATACGCTTGTCGCCCCCTCATCGAATGTCTTGAAAAGAAATACAAAAGTAAACAGCTTGGCCACACTCTTATTCTTACTTTGTGAATGGGCATACTCATGATTCGTAACGCTCTGCACCTCACCTGCCCCACCGGATACAGCGATGTTGACTGTCAGAATGTGTTGATTCGTAAACTCGAACTGTCCGCCTTGGTCGGGATGTTTGTAATAATATGCGGCCTCTTCAGGATCAAAATACACGACTAGAATGGTTCCGTCCTTATACATACGGGACGTTCCGTTGGGTGCCCCGGCTGCTTGGAATCCGGCATGTGCCACGACGCGCCCATAGGACTGGTTTGCATGAAGTATCTGCTCCCGAGCCCTTAACTGGTTATTATGATACCGAATCAACCCTGCTTGCAGCACGGCATCACCGTGCAACTGGATGCTATGATTTGGGAACTGACCATAGAGATCAAGGAAATCCAGCGTCCGAGCATCATCAGCGCTCATAGATTCGCCGATCATCCGATTACGTTCGGCAAATGATAACGTTCGCCATCGGCCAATCACCGGTGCAATCCGTGCTGCCTGCGCCTGGATATCTTTGAATTCAACCGGATTCGTATCCTCAAATGCATCGATTTCTTTTCGTAACCGATCCTGCTCGTACCGTTCCAACGCAGCATAAATAGCAGTGGTAGTGGTGGCATCCTGCACGTACCCCGCTAAACTCGGGTCGGACTCGAGCCGTTTTTGGTAATAACGAATCCAATTTGCCCGATCCTGGAAATGCCCGTTACCGGCAACCTGAATGGCATTGGGATACAGATAGGAAAGTGCCGACTTTTTCACACCCATGATGTCCCAAAAACCAAGTATCCCGATCATTGTCAAAGCTAATCCAAAAACCCCGGCGACAGGTGCAACCCAGCTACTTAGGAGTAATCCGACGGAAACCAAACCCAGTGTCACACCGATGACCCCGTAGGCAACTACGAGTGTCTGCAGTTTATTCGCCGGAGCCTGCCTGCTCAGGATTGGCCGAAGCACGTTATCCAGCACGAAAAATTCAATCGCTCGCAACGGTTTCTTCCAAATAAACGTCCCGGCTGCCCTGGCGACCTGACAGACACCACTTGCCGACTGACTCCCGCCCGGGCCTTGAGCATAAACGGGCTTCACTATCCCGGCCCCTAATCCACAGGCGATATTTTCGAACTTACCGTACCAGTTCTTCGCAACTTCTTCACCGACGTCCTCTGGCTGACCATCGACGGCGGTTTGAGACGAAGCCTGAATAACGGCATTGCTGCCATTTGCTGCGGCTTCGGCCGCATACGCCGCGCGGATGACATGGACGAAATCGCGGGGATTAATCAGTCGGGATGAAGTGTCATCACGCAATACCCCAGTCAACTCTTCGTAATCCGGCTCCTGCGGAATCGTGCCGAACAAAATCGGATATTCCTTCGCAATAATCCGCATGAATTCTTCCGGACTATTCGGCGAATGAACGGTACGGACATCGCGAACAAAATCCACGAGATACGAATTCCTGGCAATTTCCTCCTGGATTTCCGCGCTGAGAGTCTGGATCGGTTGGCCCATCCAGACAACCCGGGCTATCGCTTCAATAATTTGCCTGTTATGCAATGCTCGTTCAGCATCCTGCTGCCAATATCGTTCAAGGGCACGCTGAAAATCCGTATTTTGGGAATAGGACTGGTATGTCCGCGCAATAGCAGAAATCAGGTTATGATCCTTGTTTGCGGATGCCGTTGGATGTCTTTCGGCATACATATCCGTAGAGTCGTATTTTCCGGGCACCTGGGTAAGTACGGGGAGGTCACCAGGATACTGTTCGACAATCGTTGCGGCATCTCGCGCCCATGCCGCCGCCGTAAAATCTTCACCGAACCGTCCGGATATCGGATATCCGCCGAGGGCGCGGGCAACCTCCGGACTCATCGCAAGCTGTGGCCCCTCCTGGTAGGAACCCCGTCGTCCGAATTGAATCCTGCCCCCATTGGAAAAATCGAAATATTTCGTCGCCCCCTTAAATCCTCCGAGCGCTTCCGACGCATACGATGCAACAATCGCCAGACGTTGCTTGGGATTCTGGACGGCGTTCGTCAAATTAGGAAGGATGCCAGGGACGACTTGTATCCCGAAATACACCGCTCCCGGCTTCCTTTGAAGCAGTCGGCCGACCGTTAGAAAATAATCCGACGGGAATGCGATATCCGCATCCTTGTAATCTATCAGCGTGTCGTTTGATGCGGAATGTCCAAGGCGTTCATATGCGATATGCGTACCGATATTTTTCGCGATTCCCGGTGAGAATTCCGTTTCGTTTCGCGTGATGGATTGTCCGACGGAACTTGCGTCTATCCCATAGATACGGATTTTTTTCCTAAGCAGATCAGAAAGCAGCGAAACTTGCCCGGGAGTCAGATTATATGGCGCTAACGCAAGGGCCAACCGTGCAACCGCCTCATCCGGAGAAATCCGTTGGCTGTCCAGGAGCGCGGCCCCGTATGCTTGGAGGATTCTTACGGTACGCTGATTTTCTATGAAATATGCCTGTCCTCCCGCCTCGGAGTCTTCGTTGTTGACTACTACGAGTATCTCGAATGTTGCGGGGTCGGTTTTCGGATCCAACGTATTGAGCGACGCCAACATGCGAAGGAAATTGGCGTTATTAAGTTCTGCCGCAACGGGTACGACGACAGTATGCACGAGCTTCGCTTCATCCAGGAACTGATTCCGCCGGTAATATTGCGCCAGAATGTCCGGATGCTGCCGGTCGAAACGCTGCTGCCGGACCGGGGTGTCGGCAGACGGTTTAATCGCCGGCACATTCCCACTGATTTCAGCAGAGTTGGTTCGGTCGAATATGCGCGAGAACAAGCGGAACCATGGCGCAGTCTGTTGTTGGCCCGAAGCATCGCGGACCGACACGAGCCGCATCGGTTCGCCCATCACGAGATCAAAACGGCGGGTCGTATTTCCCTGGTTTTCCTTTTCTTTCAGGAGTTCAACCATGACGACATCGCCGATCCTCGTAACATAACCGACCGGCTGGTTGTCGATGTCGACAAGCAGATTACGGATCCCGTCCCGGAGCAGTGCGCGTATATACATGGGTGATGACGGGTTGGCGCTGACGCTCTCAAGATAGAACGGCTCTTCGGCACCCTCAACCAGCAGGAGGTCGGGATCAAAATCCGCGTCTAACCGGTCGGTCCACTGCGTAAGGCTCTCAGCGAGTACGGTGCCGTCGTTGACGGGGAGTACGGCGATATTCCCGACATCCGAAAACCAATTGCCATTCGCGTCACTTGTTCCCAGCCCGACGCCAAACGATCCGCGTCCGCCGAATATCCCCGTCCCGTTCCTGATACCGAGGGCGTACCCGCCCGGTTGGGACGGATCACGGACGACACTCACGATGCCGTTACCGAATGACGATTCGATCCGGTCCCCAAGCCGCAAACGCACCAGTCCCCGCGTGTACGGGGCTCCATTAATCCGGAAATATTGCTTTTCCACGGAGAACTTCGCTTCGTACGGCATCTCGAATGCGATGAACTGTTCCCCGTTCTGCTCGATCGTATAAAAGAAGAATTTATAATCACCCCGCGTGCTTAGACTCATATGTCCGAGCTGCTCCTGCGGCAGGTTAAACGGCTCAAGCGCATACGGCCTCGTTATCCGCGGTTCATTGGTAAGCTCCGCTCGCTGCTCATACCGCCCTTGCCTGCGGAAACGGTCCCACCGGTCCCGGACGGAATTCACGATACTGTCGCGAAGTATTTGCCACAGGTCATGGGAATTCGGCTCTCGGGGATTGACATACCGTGGCGCGGGATTTGCGGGCAACGTAATCCTGCCGAACAGATGTTGGACGACGGGCTGTACTTCCCCTGCCCAGTCCAGGCGTTTGGGGTTATGGCTCTTATGGTATGTCACCTGCCGCACTCCCGTTCGGTCAACCAATGCATCGGTGACAGCGGAATCGAGCGTATCATCCGTTTCCGGATTGGTGATGGCAATCCTGTCCTGACCGGCAAGCTCACGGAGGATCGACTCGTCCTCTATCGGCTGAATCGTATCGAGCGTGTTGGTTTCCCGGATTGCTACCCGGGCGTTATGCAGGGATGTGCTGGCAATGCGCTTGGATACGGCAACCGCTGGGTCACGGACCTCCTCGACACTCATCAGTGTATCGAATAAGGCATTCTCGATCCCAAACGTTTTCGACCACCACATAAAGTATGAGCGAAGCCATGGGACGCGTAAAAATGCCGGATGATTGAGTAACCGCAGGATCCCCGTATTCGGATTTGAGGGGATCACGCGGTATTCATTAAGGAGAGTAAGTTGCCGCCGGTCCCCGGTGTACGGGGCGACTAAAAGATACTTGATCTTCCCCCAAATGCCCCCCTGTTCCCTTCCGTGCCGGCCGATAATCCGGAGGCCGACCGCGCCGCCAAGCGAATGACCCATATAGGTAACCCGGGCATCATTGCGTTCCGCAATCCTGTATTGCGTACCAAAGTACTCAACGGCATCTTCGACCTGGTCCACGAGACGTTCCGCGGTATATCCCGGTGCGTCTGCATAGGTATCCTCAGCGCCGGAATGCGTGACGGCAATCATCACCTGCCTCGTTCCATTGGTTCCCCATGCGGTAAGAACCTGGTCTGCAGCGGACTCGAACTGTTTGCCGGACTCGAAATAGCCGTGTACGGCAACCACATACTCCGTCGACTGCCGGTACCGGGCAAGAAGTTCCGCATACGCGCCGTCCGGATTCCGGAAAATTCTATACGCGTCTTCCGGCGTGAGATTGATCATCATCCGGACCGGCATGGCACGCGCGCCGTATTGTGCTATCTTTTCCCGGGTGGTGTACTCGATGCGGCCGTCGCCGATAAGCGTATTGCCGATGAGACGGACGCTCGATAGTGTCACGTGCTGGTCGCGGACCGTAATAAACGGCTCTGCCGCCTGCTCGATGGTTTCCGGCGAGAGCCTGGTGATTGCCTGTACGGCAAGCGTTTCGTTACCCGTTGCGGTAACGCCCTCCGGCACGACGATTGTCTCCGTTGCCGGAGTAGCCGGTACCGTGCCGGACAGTTCAGTCTCTCCGCGGATGATATCGAGCCGCACGTTTCCGCTCTCGTCAGGCGCCGGATATTCGATACCAACGGGTGTCACGGGATAAACCAGTATGTCGCTTCTCATGCCGCGGTTGATATGGACGAAGTCATCTTCCGCAATGACGGTCGTTGTGCCGTCGGCAAGGGAGACCGTCATGCCTTCGGATACCCGCACCGTCCGGGGGCGGGTTACCGCGTACCCGTCGTCTGTCCGGGTAACGGCATACTGGAACGCGATGTTGCCGCCGCTGCGGACCGGGGTTACCGCAACGGACCTGCGGATACCGCCTCCCTGCGGGTCATACAGGTTGCCCTGTATGTCGGTATAAAACAGAACCGTTCCGTCCGGCGTTTGTACCATATGCGGATATGCCGTAACCTCGACCCTAACATCGCCGTTGCCGAGTACGACGGCAATCAGTCCCGTTTCGAGCGGAATACGCTGTTCATCCACTCCCCGCGGAACGTCCCGGATAAACGCCCCGGTCTGGATACGCACGGAATTTGAAGTCCAGGTCAGGGTTATTTCCCTGTCCCCTCCAAAGGGATGCGGCAGGGTTTCCGTCCGGGACTGCGGGGGCAACGGCTGCACGGGAATGCCGCGCGTAAGCAGCCGGCGGCGCGACGCCTGCCAGGCGGTAAGGAGTGCAGGCAGCTGCTGCTCATTCCTGCCTTCGCCGTATGCTCTTGTCCGTTCGCCCGCAAGATACCGGAATACGTCTTCCATCGCGTCCGTCATCGTCCGGGTAAGCGTGAGGCTTCCGTAAATATCCGGATACCTGGTGCGCATGTCCGCACCGTACCGCTCGGACATTTGTCCGAAAAGGTAATCATAAATCGCGTCTTCCTGTGCGGTCGTCAGCCATCCGCGGCTTCTGGCAAACGACATCCAGTTCCATGCCTGGGCAAGGTCCTGACGCATCTGGTTGCGTAAGGCGATGGTCGCATCGGGATTATTCAGAAGATCGGCAGGCAGGGTAACGCGCATGGAGTCAGCAAGACTCCTGCCATACCCTACCGGGTCGCGCCACATTCTAAACAGACGGATGGAGTTTTCGATCCTATTCAAAACGCTTTTCAACCATGCCGGTGTCGCATCGATCCCGCTTGACTGGCTAAACGGTCCCCGTTCAAGCATCTCCATAATCCGTTTTCCAAGCGGCGGATTAGCTTTGGCCTCTATCCCCTCCGCAGTCGGCGGAATCCTAACCTGAACGTCTCCATTTGGCAACCGCTTTATTCTGCCGATCTCGAACTCCTCAAATCCGTCATGGAACCGTAACGTATACCATGCGTTATCGATAATTCCCGGCATATTCAAAAATTCGGCAATGATGTTTTTCTTGTCGACCTGCCGGGAGCTCCTCATGTCCGAAGCGACCGACATCTTCCGCGCTGTTGGCGCGGCAAGCTCAATGTAATTGGCCACGAGATCCGCAAGGATACTGCTTTTTCCGGGTGCCATCACCGATCCTTGGTCATCATTTCTCATCGCCGTCATCAAAATCGGAAGCACTTTAGACTCATCATCCCCAACCAACCCGGGAGCAGGCTCGAAGAAATACCGCGTATCGCGCCACAGCATGTTGCCGGTTCTGGGATCGATGTCGATTTCGTAGGTCACCCCCTGAATGTCACTGCTGATCTGATCCCCTAACGATATAGAAACACCGTCATTGTCCACCAAAACACCATTTACGAATAACTCTTTTCCGCTGGTTAATTTCCGTACGGAAATACCCGACTGACGCTGTTCGACGACGACCTCAACCGTGCCGACCGCCGTCCGGACGCTTTTTATGACGGGATCGTCATCGCTGACGACCGGTGAAGCGACAACGACTGCGCGTCCCTCAAGAGCTAGCGGAGCAAATGCCGGATCCTCGTTATCAAATACGATCTGGAAAAGCACATCGCTCCCGTTTTGGGCATTCGTGGCGCCCCATGTATAGAGCTGTTCCAAAATGCGCTTTCTGGCTTCAACCGGACTCCGGGATGACTGGAGGATGTTTGCTACTATCCCCTCCCGCTCCGGAGTATTGACGGCTGCCGTATATCCCGGCGATCCGATGATGAACCTGCTTTTTCTGTAAACGGGCTTGTCGGTAATACTGGGCTGTGCCTGGGGATCGGCAACATTCACCACCAATGCCTTCCCGTCCCGTCCTTCCATACGCTGATACGTCGCCCGCTCGGCTGCAGGCAACTGACTCCATGCATAATATACGCGTGCCTGCTCTTCGGACTGGAATACCAGGTCGGAATCCACAATAAGGGTCGCGATGGCTTCGCGGACTGCGCGTTCCGAACTGCGCAGTTGTACCGAAGCAATGACTGCATCCGCCTGATCTCCGGTAAATGTCTGCGGCACATGGAAGGGATCAAGTTTAACCGCACCCGCCGTGTCTTCCTTCTGGGTAACTGATGCGACCGTCTGTTCGCCGATCTGGTAGGAAAGCATCCGCAGTTCCCCGGTTCGGTCGCGGTACGGCAACACGACGGATACCGTGGACCGTGGTGCATTGGGACGGTTCCGTAGTTCCTCAATGAACGGGTCGGCAAACGCCCGGAACGCATTGGCTCTGTCCAGGAATGAGTACCCAGCGGGATCGAATTCCGAAATCCGCCTGGCGAGCGCGTACGCCCGTGTTTCCAGTTCCGTAAGCAACTCTGCGGAAGCCCGGTCCTCCATGCCGTTGACGGTGACAATGGCGCCGTTTTTCAGCTGGTACGATACGCTCATTCCGGCAACGGTTCGGCTCCATCCGAAGGGCAAATCAAACCTGTCCTGTATTTTGGCGCCCCTATTCCGCTCGCCTGCGAGTCCCGCGCTTACGATGGTTACGGCAGGAGATTCTAACGCTGATTTCGTTGTTTGTTGTAAACGCAGTTCGACGGCCGCCGTATCGATGATGCCGGAAAACGCACCCGATTCATCGTATACGGCGATATACCAACCCGCCGGGATACCGGTCATCCGTGTCGTTCCGCCGAATGATTTCTCGGCATTCCGATCAGCTAGCACCAACGGAAAATTGCGCAAGTCATCATCCGTCCTATATAGCCGGTAGTACCCTCTCGGCGGCAATTGTTTCAAAACCGATTGGGCGGCGCGGGACTCTTTCTGTTCTACCCAGTCCCCTGCGCCGAGTGAGAGACAAAAGACGGAATCCTGCGCAAATACCTTGCGGATGATGCCGGCTCCCCCACCGCAGGGATTGTCATCCGAAGGACGGATCCGTGCGAGGGCATCTTTCACGCGATCAACAATTGACTGGGTCCGTCGAGCTGCCTCGGGATCCACGACGCGCAAATTCCCGACCCATGAAGTCGTCGACTCAAACAGATTGAATTCCTCCTCAACGGGCGTTGCCGCCGGCTGTTCGCCAAAATTCAAATACCTTCCTACCTGCGCCCATGAGGTCAACGGCGGATAATGTCCCTTTTCGTAGCTTACTTTCACGCGCCGCGATGATAGTCCGTGCCGGTCCATGAACTCCAGGGTATACCGGTGATCGACGATATTTTCTTTCTGAGGGACGTGGATACGCATCTCGGCTACCCGGACCGCTTCGGGTAATGCATCCCAGTCCAAGGGGGTAGCTCCCAATATCAGGTTGGTCCACCGGGTGGTATACGGGATGTCCTGCTGATTCTGACGGTGGATGATGCTGTCATCGATGATCGCCGTATCCCGTCCGAGATTGCTTAAACGGTCATTGACGATCCACCGGTCTACCAGCGAGTACTTGGCGAGGAACAAAAGCACTCGTCTCCTCCATAACGGTCGGGAATCATCATTGACGTACCCATATAGGAATGCAAGCGGATTACCCTTGAAAATCGTCAACTGATTCTTATCAAGAAGATACGGCGCGACCAACTCGAAGCGGATATTGGCAGGCAATTGCTTTGCGGAAGAAAGCCGGGCGGCAAGCAGAAGCACGAGCCGCGCGCCGGTCGACTGGCCGATGAAGGTCACGCGCTTTCCCTGGAAATGGAACATCGAATCAAGGGCCGTATAGAATTGGTAGGATTGTTCGACGGCATCGTCCATTGTGTATTCCCCGTCTTTGGCAACGAAGGTTCCGTTCGCGCCTGCGATCGCGGGAGCAACGCTCACCTGCCGCCGGCCGCTGCGGTCATACGGCAGAAGCATCGCTTCCATCGGCTTGGCGTATACCCTGCCGTCCGCTTGGAACCCGTGCTGGGCATAGACGACTTCGTCGGATTCCTCGATCATTCTCGTCACCCAAATCAGCCGTTCGCCGGCATCCAAACGGTCGTAATAAATCTGGTCCGAAGTCGTCAGTTTAATCGACCAGACAGCCGGCGTTCCGTCTGCTCCGATCTGACCCGCCATACGCCGGTCGACCGGAAGCACCCCGGTTGCATAGACCATGGATCCCACCCGCCGTGTCGTCGCCACCGCGGCATGGTTGGGCGACTCGGCAACCCGCCGGTTGGCCGTTTCCAGATCATTCTGCAGTTGGTCCGGCAGCGACCATCGGCTGCTTTTCCTGATCCGCGCTTCATCCTGCGGATCAGTTAAGTCAGTAAACAGCCGGATGATAGTCCGTGACGGCGACATGCGGGTAATCTGTCCGATTGCTTCTCCCCGAACATTGCGAATTTCATACGGAACACCGAAAGCGAGCTGGTTAATGTACTGGTTCCGGAACGACGTATCCTGGAACCGATACCGTTCCGGCGTCACAAACAATTCGGACGGATGGACGATATTGAAGTTCCGCCCGACGGCAAGCCCGTCCTGTCCCGACGGAACCACGATTTCCCCACGCACGCCATTCGAAGACGGCCACATGCGCTCGATGAGGGCAAGCGACTCCGGACTGCCGGTCCCGTCCACAACGATAACCCCCTGGGAAATGTTAATAAGCGTTTGTGCCGGAGCGGTCTTTCCCGGCAACACATGGGGATCCTTGGGATTAGCAAGCACGATCTCATTTTCATCCGTCACCTGCACCTCATACCGGTAGCCGGCAGCCCCGACGGATACCACGTCCCCGACGGCAAGAACCGCTTTGTATCCGGTCATCCGCTGGCCGTTCCTGTAGAAATCCACGCCGTACTCCCAGGTGGCAACCAAAGACTGGGTGGCATCGATATCGAGGGAAACAACCTGCGTTTCCACAAGCGGCGCCTGATTCTTCCGTTCCGTCACAGATTTGACAAACAGGATAGGCTCGGGGTCGGCAAGCAGGAATACCTGGCCATTCTGGATCCTTCGCACCTGCTCGAGTGTCGGCACATTGATAACCGTCAGAAATCGGGATTGGTCCGTTTCGTACGGGAACCAGTACTGGAACAGCGACCGGATACGGGTGTTTGCTTCCTCAATGGTCCGTGCTTCGGCAACCTCCCTGCGGAGCGCTTCGTATTGTGCCTCGTTAAGCAGATCCCGGATGCCATGCGTAAAGAACAGGTAGTTCATATCCCCCGCCGGGGTGATGGAAACACTCGCCGGGAATTCTTCCGCGTTCAAGCTTCCCTTGCGGGTACGCTCCAATGTGTCAGCCTCATCAGTCCGCACCTGCATCAGGTATAACTGCCCATTTGATTCATAAAACATCTGGAGTGAAATCAGGTTCGGCAACGTCTGGTAGCTTGGTGACTCCGAAAATTCGCTCTTATGCTGTTCGTAATGGTTGATGTAGGACCGAATCTGTTTTAGCTCGTCCTCCGTGAGCTGGTTCGGTTTGCCCTTCGGGTCTTTCCGTAAGGTAAACGTCATCACGTCCGTCGATACGGTGATCGTGCTCCCTGAAAAGCTGATATTCGCACCGGGGAACGATGTCGTATCGTATACCGGCTGGAGTTCCATGGCGCTCACCGTGTACGCGGGCGCCTTGATTTGCGGAACGGCGGACTCAAACGACGTGGAGGCCGGACGGACGGTTTCCCCGCGGGCGACCCTTCTCCGCCACTGGATCCAGTCAATCAGGTGCTGTAAGAAATTCTTGGGTTTCGGCCATGGACGCTCCTGCTTCTGTTCGATCGCATGGAGCTCATCAAAAATATCCTGCAGCATTTCTTCCCGCACCGCATCGTTTTGAACTCCCTGCATGATGAGCCGTGTCTGGCCGGTATTCTTATCCTGCAATATGGCGATCGTCGGCACGTTGTTATCGAAAGCGATGTCGGACAGGATGGTCGTCAGCATCCCGGGATCACCGATGTAATCCCTGCGGATGAAAGTCACCATCGGCCCTTTGAGAATCCGGGCAAAATTCCGCAGCCCGGGCAGATTCTCCGTCAGGGCGGTAATAATCGCTTCCGCAAGCTTGCCAACCCGCCAGTAATATTGCCGCGCCACCCGGTCAAGGAGGCCGTATTCCGAATGGGCTTGTTCGATGGAGACCCGGATTGCCTGGGCGCGGAGGCGTTGCAGAACCGATACGGCAGCAACGGTCACACGGTCGGAAAGCGATCCCGTGGTGACGATCGTCTTAATAGCCGGGTGTCCTTGGCGACGCATGGCGTAACCAACCGCAGTCATGGCATCTTCAAACGAGACATTCCTCGGTAAATCTTCTGCCCTGATCGTCATCCGGGGATTCTTCTTGTTTTCGATTATCTGTGGCGCCTGGTGGGCGTCGGTCACCATATCCCCCATCGAACGCATGATCGTATCGCGGATATCCATCCCGGGATTTCCCTCAAGGACCAAATGGTCGAAAAACACCATCGGCTCGCGGCTGGGACTCATGGCAAATACGGTGGCGGCCCCCACTTTCCCGAACAACTCAGGCATCTCAGAAATAGTAAGCGGATGGCGGACCGCGGCAAACACCAGGTTCGGCGGGCGCTTGGTATAGACCGGCGCTTCTTTCATCCTGCCCGCAAGATCCGTTTCCAGCTGCCGCACCGCTTCCTCGAATATCCGTTGCTGCTCGGGAACCGGCCGCTTTGCGGCAACTGCTTCCTGGTACTGTACAAGGTACGGCTGTATTTCTACCGGATTTATTTCGATCGTCTGCCACCTGCCAGTCTGGCGGTTTATATAGAGCATCCGTGCGATAAAGTCCAGGAATCCTTCGAAGCGTCCTGGGTTGGGATCCGGCTCGTAGAATGCCACCCGCACCGGCCTGACCATGTTTCCCCTTGCCCGGACATTCTCGCCGTTCGGATCGTAGTCCCCCAGAATCCGCTGCACCCCGGGGTACGGGTCCGTGAAGTCCCGGACATATCCGTATGCCAGATGGGACGCCATGGCGCGTAGCCCGACTGATTGGTCGTCGCGGCTGCCGTCCACCGTAACCGGAAGCACCGCGCCGAAATTCCGTTTATCCGTCCTTCGGAGGGACCACGTGGACATGTACGATTCAAACGCGTGCTGTTTGTCCGGAGTGGAATCAGCCAAGAAATTCTGTTCCGCTGTTGCTAAATCGGTGGGTTTCCCCTCATTGCCCGGCCGGCTACCCCGCCGCTCCGGGAAGTTGCTGAATAACGCTTCGAGAAGCCCCAAGATAACCCGGGCAGGGAACGGCACGACGCCGCGGAATTCGTACCCCATCTGGTACCAGAGCGAATTATTACCCGATTCCAGTTTCTTAATTTTGCTTTCCAAACTCCGGTCCTCCCGGGTTTGGTGGACCAGCGCCTCTTTGACGGCCTGATAATCATTGCCATCCCGCACTCTTGCATCGATGATCGCCGCCCCGATCTCATCCTCCGATGCCCCGAATTTCGTAAGCTCCTCGTGGATGCTTCCCCGCCGCAAGAACGCGAAGAGCCACTCCCACTGGAACTGCTCCCTCGGTTGGTTCGTCGCGAAATAGTCCCGTATGGTGCTGCGCATCTTTACGTCCGTATACGTCCTTAAGGTATCCTGCGTTTGTGCGAATATCTCATCCGCCTCCTGCGGGGTTGACGCTGAGGGAATGGAAATATGGCTCATGGAAACAATCGGCAGCACGAAGAACTTCTCTTCTTCCGTCACCGTCCGCCCGATCACTCTCGATACCGTATGCGGGTTATAACTTTTAAACAGTGCGTCCTGCAGTTTCCCGGCGTCCAAGGGATAATGGACGTTCAAAACGACATAATACTTCGTCGCCGTTTCGCGGTAGACGAGCATGTTTTCCAGCCTCAACCCCAGGAACACCTGGTCTGCTAGCTTTTCAAATAGCGTCCGGATAAGGAAGTCCCCCTCTTCGTACCCGTATTTGCTCCCGACCATCCGGAGGGTCTCATCAACGTTCACCTCGACGACGGTAAAGTTCTCGCCGTACCGCTCACGCGCGGCTTTTACGACCGACTCGCGGTCGCCGAATACCTTGACCTTCACGTCGTAGCCCCGTTTGTTGTATTTGCTCTCCAACTGTGCGGCCGTACCGTCCAGGACGTCATCTGCCGCTACGGCGGCCCCGAGCCGGCTTACGTATTCAAGATAATCCGGATTCGCCGCAAGGAAATCATCGCTTTCCAGAAGCCGCATCATCTGGCCGTACCCGTCGTTTTGTTGGCGCAGCTTTTCGCGGCGATCCGGGTTGGTCAGTACGTTATCGGGTATGGAGGCGTTTGTTTCGTCAATACTGACATACGTGTGTCCGCTTGCCGCGACATATAAAAGTTTCGTCACCATCGGGGAATCCAACGATACCCCGCCGAACCGGATACCCCGTTCTTCTATCTCATCCGGCGTGTAGAAGGTGATCGGAAGCCTCGGCAACGGCACGTTCCCCATACCTGGGGGGCCAATGTTCGCACCGCCAGGGGTATGCGGGTCGTGTGCGGGAGTCCTCCGGACGATCGTAAAGAGCTGGCCTAATTCCTGGCGGATCGCCGAATTGCGGTTTACGTCTTCCGGGTTCATATTAACGACGGCAAACTGGTAGTCATTCAAGCGGACCAGGGCAAACGGCGTATTCGGATTCGTGAACATTTCTCTCGATGCGATAAGCCGCAATTCCATATCCCACACCTGGCGGCGCTGTTCCGACGTGAGTCCGGCCTCCGGAACTGGCTGAACTTCAAACACCTCAACGACTTTCCCTCCCAGACCCTGTAGGAACGGCAGCGCGCTGGATTTCCATACCGTTTGCGGCGTTTGTATGGAATTGTGGTTATTAATGAGGAGATTGCGGTCCTCCATGTTTCGGGACTCCACTCGGGCAGCCCGGGATTTGTCGATCGGCAGACGGTCGCGCTGGAAATAGTAATCCATCAAATGACTGGAGATGAAATTCAGGACAAACCGGTTTCGCGGATTTAGCAGGCGCTGCTTTAATAATGCCCGCTGGTCCTTATCCCTGGTGAATCCCCGGACGAAGAAATCGGCGACCCGGTCGTTCTGCCTACTCTTCGCGTCATTTTCCGTACTCTTGCCGTTCCCGTTACCCCTGCCAAACGTCACTTGTGCCAAATTCATGCCCGAGTTATATATCCAATTCAGGATCCTGTTTCGGATACCCTCCGGCAGCCAATCGAGGATCCGGTCAACGACGCGGCGCACCCGGTCGCCGAATGTTTCCGGTCCGCCGGGAGGTACTGGCGCCTGCGGAGCCGCCGGCGTTCGCGGGAATTCGTCGGCCTTCGGCATCGTCGGAATCTTCTGCTGCAGCTTGCCGCGGACATGTTTGGCGGCTTCCTCCGGGGTCATGTCTGCCACTTCCCGCATGAGTTCGGCGGAAATCGTAAACCGCACGATCGAACGCTTCGCATCCTTGATAATGCCGCCGGTGATGAATCCCTGCCCGGCCCATGCGGCAAGGAGTTTGTCACCGTCGACGTTTTCATCAAGCACGTAACTTCTGATCGATACCGATTGGTTGTCACTTTTTGCATCCCGGATTTGGGAAACCGGGGTAAGGCCCAGGGCAACCAGCTCGTCGTCATATACTTGGGCAATAGCCTCCGCTTTCCTGCTCCATAGCGTGTTCTCGACAGCAAGTACGACAAGATCCGTGACGGCATTCATATTCCCGATGACCCGGTGAAGTTGCGGTGTTGTCAGGTCACGGACACTCTGTTCGACGGTGAGTTCGAACTTCGTGATGTCTTTGCCGTATTGGGATTGGTAAATAAACCCGGCGTGGGCAGGTCCCGCGGCGGCTTTGGATCCTGAGTGCACAACGGCCGTGACTCCGGGTACGGTAAGCCACCGGAATATATCCGCATACGGCGTTCTGCCGAAAAGCTGTACGCCGTCAACGACCAGGATGACGGCATGTTCCGGTGCCCGGCCGCGGTTGACTTGGGCGACATACGCGGCAATCGCAGGCAGGATGTCATCGTACCGTTCGCCGGTCTTGGATTCGAGCGTGAAGGACACGAACCGGACGCCGTTTTGGATTGCCGCGATGTATTGGTCCCTGATTAGTTCCTTACTCACGAGCGCATTATTGCCATCGCGGAGCTTGATGATGACATCGCCGTTTTTCTCGCTGATTTTACTGATGACCTCCGACCCGTTCTCGTTAGTAGTTACCGTCCTGGCATTCCCGCGGGTAAAGTAGGTCCGGGATTTGTTGATGGCGTCGGCACCGCTTGCGGCTACCCCGAATCCGGCGCCATTCATGGATGCGCGGATGGTTGCTTCTTCGGGAACCGCTCCGGAAACTGCCGTGCGGAACGACCCGGTCCTGTCAAAAATCTGGAAGCTCATTTGCGCCCGGTACAACTCATGAAGTGCGATGATATTTGCGGCCGTGTTGCCGTCCGTTGCGCCGGAAAGCAACTGGAGTGCGATATGATTTGCCATATCGTTCCACTCCCCTTCACGCCCGTATTTCGTGAACCACTCCCAGGAACTCGTCGCACCGTTGAAGCTGTGCTCACCGTACGCCTGTGGGTACTTGGATTGTTCGGGATCGGGGACGCGGCGCATGACAAGGCGTGAATCCTCAACCGCATTTTCATACGTAATCAGCGCATGTGCAAACTCCCGGACCTCCGGCGGCAAATTGAGCCGTTGCAGTCGCGCAATGATCCCTTCATACCTACTCTGGGTAACGGTAATTCCGGGGAATGCGATCGTTGATTCCGCTTCCGGCGCTTCCGCATCGACACGACTGAATATCTCAACCAGCATGGAATATGCGCGTTCAGGCTGAACGACGGCTGCCGTACCATCAGGGCTGGAGCGGTAAAATTGGGAAAGCTCCCGGATCTCCTGCGGGGTAGCGCCGAAGTTCTGAAGTCTGATGATTCCCCGCTTGTCCAGGGGGTTATAGTAATCTACGGCAAACCGCCGGTCCGATTCCGCAAACTTCTCCTGCGGCATATCTTCAAACCATCCGGCTTCCCTTTGGCTTAACGGATTGAGGGCCGGACGTTCGTTTTCGACAAACGCACGCCGCACGAGCCTCCCTGTATCGGCAATTATATCCGTTGCCAGACTACTCATGGTCCGCTGGAACGACTCGATGTTCATGCGACCCGTCGTATCCGCGACATCGGGAACGAATGCCGCATAGCCCACGGCGAGCGCAGGCAGGACCCGGTAAATCGGGCCGCCTGCGTAGAAATATCCGGACAGCGCCGCATGCATATCATTGAGATCGACATCCGTTTCCTCCGGAACGGCCAGATACAGTTCGTTTGCACGCCGGTACACGTGCACTTCCGTAAGGCGTAGGGTGTCGTGGGCATACCGCACCAGCCGCTCGTACTGCCAGCGGATCAGGGCATCGCCTTCCGCGGAACTGACGGAATTAAGCGATTTGAGTACACCGGGATAGTCGAACCGCACGAGCTTCGTGCCGTACGGATTTCTTTGACGGACGGTCGTAATGAACTCTTCGGGATCTTCATAGGTCGACAAGGGGTATGGTTCTTCCGTTGTGCCGTATACGTCATTTGCGAGCCTGCTCATCGTCGGCCGCAGGACATCGTCAAAGAGGAGTACGGCGACGAGACGCTTAAGATACGCGTATACCTCACCATCCACCCCGGACGTAGTAAGCCGGGTGTCCACGTATTCGAGTACCGGATGATAGCGCTTCGCGAGTTCCATCGACCGTGCATCCGTGTACGGCCTGTCCTGGATATGGGTTAGGTAATCGCCGCCATCCGACTCCATCCGTACCTCAACGGGAAGCAAATTCACTTGCGGCTTCGCATCCAACGCGCTCACCGTAACGGTCTCACCGTCCGAGTACAGCACCTGGGTCTTCGACAACGCGCGGTCGATGAGTGACTGCACGTCGAGTGCCGGCTGACCGGCCGGACCGACAACGATATATTCATCCCCACCGACCCGAACAAGCTCATATCCCGCCGGCAGTGATCCCAGAATCCGGTCGGCAAACAACCGCAGGACATAATCGCCGTACGCCGCATATCCCGCCTGGGAAAATACGTTATTGGCGCCACGTAAATTCCGTACGTCGAGCCTGCCGGCGACCGAAAACCCTTGCTGGAGGAAGAGCGGAAGCGCGAGCGAGGACCATACGCGCTGCGGGTTCTTCCCGACCCGGTTGAATTCCCGGAGCATGCTGTTGGTCACGAACGGCTGCGCGCCCTGCGGGAACACGTTTCTTGTCAGATTCCCCTGGATCGTATAGGCATGCAAAGGATCGGTGAGCCGGCGGGCGAAGAATTCCCAAACCTCGTTCATTGCCGCAGAGCTGAAACTGCTTGTGCCGCCGCCCGTATTTTCCCGCGGTGAGACCAGTCTCTGTAAGGTACTCATAACGAGTGCCTGCGCTTCCCCGGTAAACGGCTGGCGGCGTGCTCCCCTGCCAAGCAGGGTATTGTTCACGAAATTCCGGAGTGCCTGGCCCAGTGATAAACCGTTCCGGGCCGGACGCGGTTGTTGCTGCGGCCGGGCAATGGACGCGGAATTCCGTTCCTGCTCCATCGCGTTCCATACGGTCATAAGTACTTCAAACTGCCGGGAATTTTCCTCATTGAGGATGGAAAGCGTCGAGGCAAGCAGAATATCGAGCGGGTGATTCTCAGCGCTCTGTCCCAGCGACACTTCGGCAAACCGGTCGGGATGCGTCGTTGCAAGCCGCGTGCTGTACCGCTCACGGAGCATCTCGAGGAAATACCGCACTGCCGTTTGTTCGTCCTGCTCTGTAAACGTGTTCCGGTCCCGCCGGAAGAGCTGCACCTGACCCATGAACGCATTGAGGTCGTCGCGAACCTGCGCGATGACGGCACTTGCCGGTTCCTCTATCCGCTGCTCGATTGCAGGGAAATTTTCCTCCCGCTTACGGTTGGTTAACTCCCGAAGCTCACGCATCTGTTGGCTGATCGTCGGTGTCGGCAACGGAGACGGACCAGGCGGTTCCTCGATGTCAGGTTGAGCATCATTCCTAAATATGGTCGGTATGACGGCCGCTTCATTACCAAACAACCTTATACGTTGGTTTTCAATCTCCGTAATTTCTTCTAAAGTAACCTGATCTATGGCGTTTTCCAGGGCATTCAGCGCCTCTTCCGGTGTCGCATAGTCATTCGGCGACCAACTGAGGATGTCCGCCGGGACCAAATCCGGATCGGCAAAAATTCCCGTAAGGATGCCGGATATTGCCTCAACATCCGTCATCGGCGCCCGCTGCTTGAATATGCCGGTTAATCGGAACGTTGTACTGTTGTAAAACGAGCGGATTCCAACATGAAGTGCACCAGCCTCATCCCGATAAACGGTCAGATCGCTCAACTGATACCCGCCGCGCACAACCCCACTTTGTAAGAATACCCTCGTATGCCCGATAAGTCCGCGAAGGATATCCAATTTATCCTGAGTCGTCATCCGCTCACGCAATCGCGTTGCTTCAGCCCGTATAAAAGGTTCATTTGATAATCCGAGCAAACTGGCGCCCGCTACTTCGCTCGTGGCATAACTGTATCGGATATCTCCTACGGATCCGGTCTTCTGTTCCAGAATAATTTCAGGCACGTCGTCATGTCCTTGGAGCCTGCGAAGCGCCTCCGTTTCCTTGCGCGCCCTTCGGTTTTCCTGCCGGCTTCGTGCAAGACGCAGTAACACGTTCTGATTATCATCGAGCGGTCCGCGTAACATGATACCCTCCGGAAGCATGGTCGCCCCGGACTGTAGTTGATTTATTAATTGTATCTGACGCTCTTGTTGCTGCTGTTCCACCGAAGAACCCCTGCCGAACCAACGGCGAATCGAAGCCCACAGCTGCTGAAACTGCCAGGATAATTCATCCAATAAGGCAAGCTGCTGGGAAAAATACAGTGCGTCCGGGTTATAACCCGACCCGCGATCGAAGGTTAGCGGCGCATTATCATCTTGCGTAACAGCGCTGTCTGAACGCTGCGCACTTTCATCCTGTGGATTCCGCGCTGTTGTAGCGTCCACAGATACGTCACTCGCATTAGCGTCCGTTCCGATTGTGTGATTCAAAATCGACAACAATCGAATATCGTCTTCCGTCCTGCCGCCGCGAACGACACGCCTCTCAAGCAATGACCTGATGCGCTGTAGTTCCGCTTGTGCACGAAGAAGCGTTTCCGTATCCGCTTCTATGGCAAACAGACCATTTGCCACTTCCGGATTTGATTGCGGATTCGCAAGCAGGTCGGTTAACATCTGCGCTTTTTGCGCGTCGGTCATGAAACGGAACGTATTCGTCCGGTCATTGGTCGTCACAGAAACAAGCCGGAATCCGAGCCGGGTCACAGCAATCTGCGCCATCTGTAAATCCGTACGCTCCGCGGAAATCCTGTTTTTCCGTTCTCCCAACACCCGAGCACCTGCCGGCACGGTTGTCTGGTTCAGCGCAAGCTCACGCAGCAGCGCCAGCAGGTCGGTGACTCCCAGATACAGCGTTTCGAACTCGTACGATGTATTCTTCTGCAAGCCGAACGGATTGAAGTGCAATTGTAGCGTATCAGTCTTCTGTCCGCCGATTATAATGGATCCTATGGTAGGCCATCCGCTGAACGCCCGGCGTGTCGCTATGTCGCTCTGTATCTGCACCAGCTGATCATGCGTTGCCGTGGCAAGCTGCGCCCGCAATTCATCCACAGATGCCTCAATCCGGACGCTCCCTCCCATCGCGTTCCGCATAGCGAGTGCCAAGAGGAGTCTGTCCCCACCAAGTGTATTCTCCATGAATTCTTCGATGTCCTGCCGGTTCGTATCGGATACCACATCATTCAACTTGCGCTCGATTCGGTCGCGGTTTATTGTCGTATTCTGGATCTCCCGAATTGCTCCGGCTACGGCCAATGCTTTCTGATACGCCTGTTGTGCCGCTACCGGATCGGATGCGTCCAGCACAACCGCGTACGTGAGTATGGCATCGAACGTGTCGAACAAACTGGCGACCATCCGGTCTTTCTCAACTCCGGTAACCCGCAGGGTATTGGTGATAATTCGAATGATCAGATCCCGATACCCGTCCTGCAGTCCAACACGCTCCCGGACGGTCTGATCCGCAGCTACTTCCGCAAGTACCTTCAGATCACCCGGAAGCGCACGGGATATAACATCCCTGTTGAGTATCGGCGAAGATTGACGGATATCTGCAATAATCGATTCTTTGGTAATAGGTACGGCAGAACGACTGATTCTCCGTTGCCAAAATTCCCGCCACATCCGCACTATTTCGTTCCAATATGCTTCGTTTTGAGATATATAGAGCGCATCGCCGCGCAAACGGTCTTCCGGCAGGCGCAGGATCCGGGCAAACCAGTCACCTACACGGGCAAATAACTGCTGTATTCCATTAGGTTGGCGTACCGGGCGCATCTGGGTCCTCGCCTCCGGCGGCGGATTATTACGTCGCCATGCTTCATAATCCGGTATCGTGTTGAATTCCGGAATCTCATCCTCTCCCGGCCTTCTGAATATATTCTCCAGTGTTCCCCATTCGCCATCAAACGTCTGATTCATAAATTCCACGAGCTGCTCATGCGTGCCGGTGTGAACGATAAGAACCGTGCCCTTTTTGCTTACGTTGTCCCCGAATGTGTAATCGATCATCGTATTCGTGCCGTCTTCCATCGTGTCCTCGGCCACAAAATGGTTCGAATCAATGACATCACTCTGCTCAACCGTACCGATAACCTGATCAGCATCACTCCGGTCTACCGCGCAGGATGATGCGTCCGCGCATTGCATATACAGGAAGCTTGAAACTTCTGCCTGTACCTGCTTCTTGGTGCGGACAATACCGGCAAGGTATTCCTCAGTGAGCGCGGGGACCGCCGGATCTTCCACCAGCAATAATTCATGAATCTCTCCGTCAACCGTGACGGTATACTGCACAACCTGGCGGCCCATCGCATTG
>CAZHOQ010000001.1:0-52254 GCA_964533995.1 uncultured Gammaproteobacteria bacterium | reverse complement strand
GGGGGAGCATTGATAGATTTTGAGCCCACACGGCTTCCATTTCGGCTGTTGATACCTTCTCCTTTCCGGGTTCGAACATTTGGGATATCGTCGGTTCCGCTTTTATGGCTTCTTCCAGATAACAGTATGGTTTCTGCAGGTCCAGACGCAGCATTTTATTTTGGAATACGAGGTTCGAACCGATTGCTACCATGATCTCCCGCTTCTCGGCCGGCGATCCGTGCGCAAACCAATACCGCGCATGAACCGCGAAATCGAAGGCTTTCTCCGCCGTATCCATCCATCGATTGCCTCTGCCGTCGGTGTCGTCCAGTAACTCCTTTATCCGGTCTTTCTCAACCGTCAGCCGTTCTTTTTGGCTTCGGAATTCTCCGTCAGAGAGCAGGGATCCGTCGGTATTACCTGACGATATCTTGAGCTTCAAAAGATTATCCAGTTGTTCCTGCAGACGGTTGTAGTTCTCCTGCAGTGAATGAAGGGATGCCGTCCGGGATTCCGTTTCCTGGTCGTTCAGTTCGTTGAGGTATTTGATCGCCCAGTGCTTGAACTCTTCCGTGATGCCGATTTTGGCAAGAAACGCATCGATCTGTTCCTCCAGCTTTCCTTCCTGAATACTGCCCTGGGTACAATTCGGGTTCTTCCGCTTGGTGCAGTGGTAGTAAATATAATGCCGGACCGTCGGGTCATCCATATCCTCAACTGCTTTCCTGCATTTCGGACAGGCGGTTCGGTTAACTGCGGTGAATTTGTAGTCGCAATCGGGACATATGACCTGCCATTTTTCCTCAGCCGTAATAAACGCCGAACATTCACCGCACCGCATAAGACCTGTATGAGCAAATTCTTTGTTCTTCGGTCGCGGGGATCCCGGCCGGTGAATGAGCACCTGCACCCGATCGAACTCCGCTTTCGTAACCATCGGTTCATGTTTGCCGTCGTGCCATACACCACTGCCAACCGGATACTCGAAGCGTCCGTAATAGAACGGGTCAGCAAACATGGTATAGATCTGACTGCGGCTCATGGGCTTTCCGCCGATGGATTTCCGGACCGGTGTCGTATAACCCCACTCCTCGTTCAGTAGCCGCAGGATCTTCGCAGGGGTGTAGGCACCGTTCAGCATGTAATCCCAGCATCGTCTGATGAGCGGGAACCGATCAGGATCCTTTCTGATAGTCTTGTTTCCTTTCTCCGCATACTTATCGTTCATGTAGCCGGGCTTTGCTCCGGAGGGTAGCCAACCTTTCTCCGCTTTCGTCTTTAATCCCTCCTTCACGTTTTCACCTTTATGATCGTTTTCGAACTTTGCCTGCATCATAAAGAAACCGAGCATGAACTTATCCATCGGGTTATTTCGAAACGACTGGGTTGGGGTGCAAACCTCAGAAAGCTTGCCGTTATCCATTAAGGAAATAATGGCCGCTGCATCCTGCGGGTTACGGGAGAGTCGATCCGGATGCCAAACAAGAATGCTGTTTATTTCTTTCGACTCGATTGCGTTAATCAGCTCGCTGAATCCCGGTCTTCCCAAATCCTTCGCAGACTTGGACTCCGAAACAGTCCGCATGATCTGAAGCTCGCGCCGTTTTGCAACTTCAATGAGTTCCCTGGTCTGAGACTCGATGGACAACACCTGCCGGTCCTCGCTTTCCGATGATTTACGGCAGTAGATATAATATTTGTTCATATAAAATGGCCGCCCCGGTGCACTCAGAAACCTTTCGGGATCTGTCCGAGACGGCCATTAAAAAGCCCGAAAGAAAATTCTGAGTGCATATCTATTTTTCCTCCAAAATTACGCGTTGTCAAACGCACCTCACACTTTTTCATCATTTAAGGCTAAATACCCCGATTTTTTGTGTAGTATTTGTGAGGTTTCTCCGGCATAATTCTATTCACTACTACCACCTTACAAATTTAGTCTCCCCGCATCGAAAAGCACCGGATTTTTGACAAGGATTTGACATGTTAATTAAGGCTAAAACTGACATTACAAATCTATCCGCTTACTTTTATAAGTACTGCCACTTCAGACTCAAACAATAGTAACCTCTTACAAGGATGTGTTACCGTCCCTATATAGTAATAGTTACTATATAGTCAGAAGGGTACCTCATCCGGATTTACATCCTCCTTTGGTGCGTTTAACCCAACATATTTCCCGCCGGTAGCTTCATGGAACTCTTCCAGTACGGATTGAGTAACCAATTGCCAATGATCTTTATCCGGGAGATACAACGACTTGAAGAATTTGCCGTTTTTTCTGGGATAACCCGGAAAATCAACGGATAACCACTCTTTTTTATGACTCGGCGAGTACTTCTTTTTTACTGTCATCCCTCGGATGATAATCACATCGACGCCTTGATTATCGACATATCGAAGCTCTACCCAAGCCAAAATGTTCCCCTGATCAGCAATCGTAACACTAGTACTAATCGATCGGATGTTAATTTCAATGCCTTTCTGCATAAGAATCCTTAATGAAACACCAAGCCCTTTAATGTCCTGATCGCATCGGCGTATGCCTTTGCAACGACCGTCTCCTCCTGTGCATAAAACCGAACCTCCATTACCTGACACTCTTTCTTGTTGGTGAATACAAACCAGCACTGTCTGCCTTCCCGCCGGATGCCTGTAAATTTCATGCCTTTCGCATACCACAGTGCGCCTAAATACAGATCCGTAGTTTCAATTGAGTTATCCATCATTATTCTGTTTTCCAAAGGGATTTGATTCTTCTGACGGAATCTCTAGCCTCGGGAAAATGCCTCACGCTTCCTGTGTCGGAATTCTTTCGTCCTCACCAGGGATTCGTACTGTGTAAGAGTCGGATAGTAGGGATAGAGAGGATCGACTATTTCGGTGCAATCGACATACCCGTCCGCAAAATAGTTATTCGTCTCTGCCCACTTCATGTGGACAGCCCGGAGAATAGAGAGGTACTTTCTTCGGTACGAAACGAGCTGGTTAAATCTTTTCTGGTTCATACGTTTTCATTTCAATCTGGTTCGGTATCGGCTGGTAAATAATCCTGAATACCCTCAGTAACTTTTCTCCCTGCGCTTTTGCTTCATCCGCCGAAATTTCCGACCCGAACTTCCGCTTATAGATATCCTGATATTCACCAATCGCTTGTGCTGATAACATTACACAGGTAGCTTATCGAGGTTTTGAATCTGTGGGGAGCGGAGGGCTACCGAAACGCTAAGTTTCCGGAACAGCAATCGGAGTGTTTAATTTTCTCTCATACTGTTTAATGGCCTTTCGAATCGTATCCGCTAGTTCAGCAACCGGATTTCTGAAGGTGCTGATAGCATCACTTTTTTGTTTTAGCCCTAATTTTTCCAGCGCTAATTTTTGATAACTTGTTGTTCCAATTTTGTGTTTCCAGTACCAGTCCCTATCCCGTTTGATATTCGTTATCGTGTCCAAATATTTCGGACTAGAATAGCTCGTTCGACTCTTATACTCATCAACTGTCTGGCGAAAATGGTGATCATACGCGGCAATCACCTCTTTTCTTGTGGTTTCTGGCGTCAGAAAGATAGCTAGCTGTGGCTCTTTGTCTCCTAACATTACCTGCCGGTAATATTGTTCAGGGTATATCAACCCGCAGGATGCAGCATTCGATAAAGTCTGCAGAGTGATTCGACCGGTCAGGACGGCATAATAAACCGGCATAAAGTATTCCCAGTGTCTTTTGTATTTTCGAAGCAAATCTATCACCAATTTTTCGGACCGGAGCCAGGAAGTGTAATAGCTTGTAACTCCTTTTTCATTGGTGTATTTGTCCTTCTCGAGGTAGCCGTTTTTGACTTCTTTTTCCTGCCATGTGTTGATCTGATCTTCTCGAAGCAAGACATTCAATCCGATTTTCTTACGGATATCAGCCACATCATCAAGGAAATCATCCCGATCGACAAGATAAGCCAATCTGCTTAAATACTTCGGATCCGTAATATCAATTTCAATCCTCTGAATATCCATCTGTCCGGATTTTACCTCCAGGCTTCTTTAACCGCTACTTTTTCAACCTTGCGCACTACAAAATCGCCGTCTTCCGGATTGTCCGTCTGCCCGTAAGTAACGTTCTCCGCTTCGTACTTACTATCCGATTCGTGCAGGCCGTCTTCGTATATGCCCGTTCCGTCATCACAAGAATAAAGCAGGAAGCGCTTTTCGTTTGTCATGCCCATAGTGCCGGTATGGGGAGCACACAACGCTCCGGTAGCCAGACGGATACGCCAGAACCCGGGAGTATTCGTACCTGCTGATATGTCTTCCTTGGGGAGCCGCTCACGCAGCTTCAACTCCAAACCGGCATCTGTTTTGTCGGGGTCAACACCGCAGACGACGCTAAGGTTATCCAATGCAAAACAGGGATCAAATAACGGCGTAATGCTACCAGGCGCAGTGCTTTCAGGCCCCTGACAGCGCCACGCCTTTTCATTTCTGGGCGCAGCTATGGATCGTGTCCAGCACAAACCATCTTCAATTTTTTCACTAGGGATATGGTCAGGTGAATAATCAACAACCTTGGTCCCTTTAGTTATTTCCTGCCTGGAATATTGCTGCGCAATCATCCACGCCGGATTACCGAGCACAAACATGAGGATTGATACTGCAACTGATATTGCGTGCTGCATATTTACCGCCTTCCGGATTTGTTTCTGTACCACTTATGGAATTCTTTGTAATAAGCACAATACAACATTAAACCCAGCGACCATATGACAACTGCGGTAATAATCATCGGATGAGTTTCATTTTCCTGAGCCATTTCAATAAAGAAAATAATACCTGGAGTCCAGAAGGCAAGAAGAATGACTAATATGAGTAAGTTGACCGGTTTTTTCAACATAAAGGGACGACCCTCCACTCGCTTTCAGCCGGTCAGCCTCAAGGTCATCGCGGAAGAGCCGCCCCTTCCTGTTACCTTGAGGCCACGCAAAGCGTGCAGCTGACCGGCTGTGTAGAGATATTATGATCTATATCGTTAATGATCGCAACGACTTTACTTGTTGTCCTTTATAGAGTGGTCTATAATCAAGTATGGAGGTACGAATATGACCCCATTGCCGAAAGAATTAAAAACCTCTAAGTACGAAAACGCTATTCTGTACTTTGTAAAGTATTGCAATAACAAATTCCTTGGAGCAACAAAACTAAATAAACTTCTCTATTACCTTGACTTTATCTCTTTTAGAGATAAATCAGCTACTGTGACAGGCGACAAATATATACACCTAGATTATGGTCCTGTGCCAAAATTTTCCGAAGAAATAATTAGTAAATTAGTAGAAAACGGACGGCTTAGCGCTGAACGTGTCGCCTACGAAGAAAATGGCATGATTAAATTTGAATTAAAAGATGATCCTGATTTATCCGTTTTTACGGAATATGAAAAAACTTTATTAGATAAAATTTGTCACGAATTTACACTATGGCCAACCGGAAAAATAGTTAATCAAACGCATCTTGAAGCTCCGTGGTTTTACTCAGATCTCTATAATGAAGTCGATCTTAATTACGCAAAAGATATCGAATTTTTCACTTCATAACTTCGAGGTGCCTCATGTGGACATATAATCAGACACCTCAATACATAAAAGACTCGGAGGAACTCGGGCTATCGGAGGATCTAAAAAATAGAATCAAAGACTGGGCTCAACAAGTACAGCGATACCAAACAAATAGAACAAAATTGTTTTTTCGCTCTCCACACAATATTTTTGAAATTTGGGATGGACGAATACCTGATCCTGATAGTAATCGAGGGTCAAGCGGCGGTTTTAGGCTTGTATACTTTTTTAATCTTCAAGACAAAGCAGTTTATGTAGATAAAATCGAAAGGCGAGGTGATCTCGGAGGAAAACATGAACGACCAAAAGACCAACAAAAAATGAACAAATATCTTGATACACTAAAAAAATACTTGCTATCAGAGCTTGATCCAAGCTAATTATAACTCACAAATAATCTGCTAAAATTCCCGTTTATTATAACCGGCTATAGTCTACAATCTAAAACTATAGACTCCACTCTAAGAGATTCCTTTTTTGATAATTCGACAGCTTGAAGCTTATATTTTTCTTTCGTTGTCATAATGTCAGATTTAGGAGATTTCTTAAGCCTCCCATCGCTTGGATCATTCCATCGATCACAAACAAACCAACCTATTAAGTAAACTCCTCGCGAACAATCTGCTTCTGTAAGATATCTATCAACTAATTGCTTCTCCATAGCAGTTTCAAGCTCGGCGTTCCAACATCCTTTTACTTCTATTATCACTTTCATTAAGTCCTTTGGTCTTTCTAGATCATCCCTACTGAAAGAACTGATATGGATATCTGTCTCACTTCCACGCTTAATTTCTACTTCTCTATTTACAACAACACCCCTGTTTACCAAACTTTCCTGTAAGTGCGTTTTAATCTTATCTGATAAACGACCTTCATCCTTGGGCGAAGACAAAAAATAAATGTTTCGTTTTCCGGAGATTACCTCGGTCACTCGTTTTTCGTTCCAAAGGTCGATTACTTGTGGTTGCTCTCCTTTTTGTAATTTAATTCCTAAAGCCTCAAGGGAATCAATAACAATATCTAACAGTTCGTCCGGAGTATTTATCAATCTCAGCTCCTGATTCTCAACCAACTTGAGTATTTGGCCTACGGAAAGAGACTGCCATGATTTTTCAAGCGTTATACGCCTTGCTTGTATCAAAGTGAATTCTTTTATCCAGGAGTGTTGTGGTAATGCAGAGGCAATTCTTTCTATCTGCCTACAAGCCTCTACCGTTCCCTTATCCATTAGGACCCGCAAAACCGAATCTCTCCATTCACCGATTGATATCTCTGGTGTAACTGTTCCACCTCCCTCTGGTTGAAAATATTTTTCTGGAGGAAAATCTTTCATAAGCCATAAATATAGCTCAGACAATTGAACTTCAGTAAGCTTTGGCAACATACCTGAACCACGCAAAGGATTATCATGAGCTCTTTCAATTAGTGATCGCCCAAATTCTCTATCATTTTGAATGAGTTTCCATAAATAAATCCAATCTACTTGTTCAGCATGCCAAAGCAGTGAGACAGCTGCTATTAAACTAAGTTCGCGTTCATCTTTATCTTCTGATAATGGAACTTGAATAAGCGACTTTACGTAATCTTTCGCGAGTTGTACCTTGTGCTTCAATAAAAATTGAAGGATATCACCAACTGCGCTAGATCTAAATTTAGGTTTCTTTGCTTTATTCAATAGAAAAATCACCATCTTTTCATCAACGCATCCATCAAGTAGGCTAAGCATAAATAGGCTTCCGTGCTTTTGCTCATCCTCATCTATTAAGACATCTAGTGTGGAGATAATCTCATCCGGAGCATTTTTATATGCTAATGTAATTAGTTCTCCATTCTTTGGGTCATTGGAGATAAACGGCATGCCGATAATTATCGGCGCCCATTTTTTCCATACTTCCTTTCCTAATGATTCGACGAAGCTCTTTTCTCTCTCAAAATATATTTTTAATGCTCTATATCCTGACATGGCAGGAAAATATATTTTATTTTTTCCCAACCATATATCTGGCTTTGACTCTTGCTGCAATATAAACGATTTTCCAACCTTAATTATTCGTTCTTGTGTATCCGCATCTAACACCTTCCAGCCTGGCATTTCACGAATATCCTCTTCTGAGAGCTCATGCTGATACATACACAAAGCATTATTTAATAACCACCAAGAATCTGCATCACCCCTCTCAGACTTAACAAGGTGTTCTTTAATTTTACTTGGAGATACTATTTTTAGTATCTCCATTTTTTCATCCTTTTCTCTCTTCTTCGCCCATTCTTGTTCTTGCCTCCACTGTTTTTTTTGATCTTTGGCGGCCTGAGAATCTAGCCTTAATGGTTCAAACCAATAGGTAGTTTCTCGTTCTAAGAATCTATTCTTATTTCTTGCCTGAATAAGTAACTCTATATCATTAGAACTTTTAATATTAAAAACTCTCTGTATTACTTCGGCGAGTATTTGTTGGATTTCTTCATTTTTTTCTTGACCCAACCATTGGATCAACCAGGGTAAATCCTTGGAAAATACAATTTTAACTTTGCCATGGGACCACAAGAAGTACCCCCTCCTCTTGCCTGTTGTATTTTCACTGATAAGAAGATTGACCACAGATTTAATGAGTTGCCTTCTTTTGTCATTCTCATCCTCAAGAGACTTTTGAAAAGAACTGACTATTTCATCGTCAACGGCATGCCCTCCGATTACTTCCTCAAACTTTTTAAGCCGCTCATAAACAATTTGAGAGAATCGCTCTTCAACCCCAGGGATAGTAAAACTATCAAACGCCTTTAGCATTATTGCATCAGCTAATTTCCTCAAATAATATTCAATTGATCTTTCATGAACAGCGTTCTCTTTTACCCAATCTAAAGCAATTACAATATCTTTTGCAGAAATTTCACCAACCAAATACTTGTCTGTGAAGCTATAATATGCTCCAAGGAAACTATGACGCTTGGGTGGTGTTAATAGGGAGAATAGTTTATCCGTGGCAATATGTCCTGGCCACAAAGCTTGAAGAGTCACTCCTTTTAATTCGTCTTCGGGGTCTTCCCGAAAACCTGAATCTACAAGAGGCCTAAGTGCCTCTTTTGCGCTTTCACTTCCAATCTCGGCAATGGCTTTTATAGCTCTAGCTCTAATCACAAGCTTTTCTTTATCGTTTAGTGCAATAGAAACAAACACTTCATCAAGAGACTCTACAGAGCATGCAGAGGCTATATCAATAGCTGCTCTTCTTACAACGACTCCTTTTGTTACATCAGTAATATAAAATTTCAACTGGTTTGCGATATCTAAATTGTTTAATTTTCGATAGTTAATGTAATTAAACGTCTCCCACCTGTCGAGCAGCTCGCCGTTTGCCAATCGAACTAACAGTTGCTCCGTTAACATTTTTCTCTGAAGATCTGTCGTGACATTGGCGTCACTTAACATCAAAAACTCAGGATCGAGCAAAACTGCATTATCAAAAAAACTAGAATCCAAACTGGCAAACCACGCACAAACTTCATATAGCTGGGGGACTATCTGAAAAGCGCCGCGTCCTAGCGGGTCTTGAAATAGTAAACTTCGAATTTGTTTCCAATTCAGTTTGTGGCGGGCTAGATATCTTGCAGCCAAAAATTCCCCATAGGTTTGGTGCGCCCATCCCATCTTTCCATCACCCCTAGAAGAAAATAGGCCCGTGTTAAGAACTTCTTTTACTTGATCTTCCCCGGTTCTAATTAGTGTATCGTCAACAATTTCATTGCCTTGTAGCTCAATCAATTTAAGTTCCCCATCATTAGCCGTGCTTGTTTCGTTCAGTAAAACTGCAGATTTTCCACTAATTACTGTAGAAGCCGCTATTCTTTCAGCTATGGCTAAACGCTGAACTAAATCAAGTTTTGGTTTAGTTGAAGGATTAGTATTTTTAGAGGCATCAGGCTCCTGCAAGAGCAAGCTGCATCCCTGCATATATATTTCAACTTTTCGTGATGGTAAACAGCCTCCTCTTTCAAAAACATCAATTAACATGTTGAGTGTGAGTGGTTTTCCTGCTAATCCTGCAACATTTTTTTCGCTTACCTCTAAGGCAAATTTCTGAGCATCAAGACCTCTTGAGGTTAGAGCAGTTATTACGTCTTCCTTAATTAGTGGGCATAGTTCATATTTATTAAACCCTTCTACATCCCAAAGGACACGTAAACCATCTTCAAAATAGGAAGGCCACACTGCTGTACGACAAGATATTCTAAGAAATAAATCCTCAATCCTACTTTTATGACGAGTTAAAAGGTGCTCAAACGCCTTTGCGAAATGAGGAAATGAAAAGACACCTTCATCAAAACTATCCAAAAATAAATAAAAAGAGGATGTTCCCTTCACCCATTCTTGGTAACCAGAATGACTCTCCAGTTCTTCTATAAAATGCTCTGGGGTCATGAAGTCTCTTAAATCGAGCCAGGAAACCTTATCTGCACCCTTTACGTCAAGAGTCGAGTCAAAGAGTCCGCGTATCTCAATGCTTTTTCCTATACCAGGCTCCCCAAGAAGAACTAGACAGTTTGTTAAATTGTTTACATCGATGGCAATCAGGCTTGAATTTACATATTTACCAAAACCATCCATCGGGTCATGCAAAAAACCTCCATCCGATAGGCTTATTTGCGCATCTGGGGGAGACCAATATCTTCTCCATTTATATTTATGCTGCATATCATGCAATCTCAATTTCCTTTATCACTTCAATACCGACGAAATATCTCGACGATAGAATTCTTGAAGTAATTATATCTCTAATTTCATCCAGACAATACTAACTGGCAAGTGACATATCATCAGTCAAAGAAAATACCCAAAAATAGCCAATGATGAAGAAATATAATTACTTATAGTAACGTATAGTAATTTCGTATACTGTCCATTGCCCGGAGCACATACAAAAATGGAGCATTCGCTCCTTTTTTGTATGTATTTTCGTGAAAGGGTAAGAACCGTAGGTTCGCAGTCCAGCGCTTAACGAGCGAATTATTATTCGCGAGTTGTAGCGCTGGTGAGTGGCCTTGGCCAAGTCCTCCCGGGGGAGCAGAGTTACTCTTGTAATATGTGTTACAATAAATTGGATGAGTAAACTAATTACCTGCATCTGGTTTGCTAACAACGACGGTGAAGCGGCGGCAAAATACTATATAGATACCTTCAATTCAGCTCCCGGTGATCACAGTGCAAAAATGGGAGATATCACAAAATCCCCTAAAGCAAGCGAAGAAGTTTCAGGAAGACCGGAGGGCTCCGTATTGACGGCAGAATATGAGCTTGATGGCATAAGTTTTATGGCCCTGAACGGTGGTCCCATGGAACAATTCAAACTTAACGGAGGGACTTCGTATATCATTGAGTGCGAGACGCAAGAAGAAATTGACTTCTTCTGGAATAAATTATCAGCCGTGCCTGAAGCCGAACAATGCGGATGGTGCACGGATAAATTCGGTGTCACCTGGCAGGTGGTCCCGAGGATCCTTGATGAACTGATGCGGGAGAGCCCCCAAAAAGCAGAAGCGGTCACTGCGGCCTTTATGCCGATGAAGAAAATCGATCTGGACACAATCAAAAAGGCCGGCGAAAACGCTTGAAAACGTAGTATCCCTAGCATAGGTCCCAAGATGGTCTTACCCAGGATGCTTCACCTATGAATACACCCAAGGTCACTGCCGGCATCACCATGACCCTCGACGGGTTTACCGCCGGACACAATCAAAGCTTCGAACATCCCTTCGGTGACAATTTCAGTGCGGA
This sequence comes from uncultured Gammaproteobacteria bacterium, assembly GCA_964533995.1. Lineage (GTDB taxonomy): Bacteria > Patescibacteriota > Microgenomatia > UBA10105 > UBA927 > UBA927. The sequence goes on along the minus strand of CAZHOQ010000001.1, from coordinate 40,899 downwards.
TCTCCTGGACAACTGGATGTTTGCCGAGCCGGAAAAACAGAAACACAAAAAAGAAATAGACGCCGTTCTTGACGCGGCGCGTTCATCATGGGCAGCAATATGTTCGGACCAGAAGACGGAAGAGAAACGCCTGAATGGAAAGGTTGGTGGGGTGACGATCCCCCGTACCACGCGCCGGTTTTCGTACTCTCTCACGCGAAGCGTGAGCCGATAAAAAAAATGAAAGGCGGGACCACGTTCTTTTTCGTGCATGACGGTATCGCATCTGCGCTCGAAAAAGCAAAAGTTACGGCAGGCAACCGGAACGTAAAGATTATGGGAGGAGCCAATACGATCAATCAATATTTGGCAATAGGACTCATTGATGAGCTCTGGCTGCATATCGCTCCCGTAACCATAGGCAAAGGCACGCAGCTTTTCGAAGGGGTACCAAATCTCAAACTCAAACCGATGAAAGCGAGCGGAAGCAACGTAGTAACACACATACGATACAACATTTTAAAATAGGCGGTTATCCAAGAGAAATATAACAACGCGAAACGGCAGCTCTGCAAAAGACTTTTTAGCGAAGCGTAGGAATACGTAAATAGCGGCAGTACGAATTTGAAGCGCTACCCCTTTTTACTTCCCATCTACATCTCGGGCGGAACGAATGTTACACGGGCATCATCCATCCACACCTCGCCATCCTCATCAAAAAAGTAAAACACCTCTGCACAAGTGAAATTAACGGGCGATATGAATGACGATTCGGCAAACTCAAAATCATGGGTTCCCAACGAAAACTCGGCTGAATACTGGCGGTAGTCCCATTCCGTCGGCATAACGATCGACACGCCTTTGTCATCGAACAGCTCAAGACCAATACCGTACAGCGGACCCGCAAGGGGTGGGTATTTGTCTATAACATTTCGTGCCTTGCTCCATCCGGAAAATGTAATGCGCGTTCCTTCTGTTCCCCTGTATGGAATCACCTGAACGACCCGGCGCACATATTTTTTGGGATCGGCGTTTTCAGGACCAAAATAAAAGGAGCACTTTCCCGTGCGAGCGGTTTGACAATCAACAGCGTCTCCCGGTGAAACATTGTATTTTCCGTCAAGCCATTCCAATGGTAAACCGGAGTCTGTTGGTGCACTTTCGAATGACTGATTAATAACGTAATTACCTAACACGGGAACCCGATTCTCCGTAACCTGCGGACAGTGTCCGCCGAATTTAGCCAAGTATTCCGGGGAATTCACCGGAAGGGTCGACGTAAGCGACATCTCCATGGCTATAAGGCTACTAATCAATTGTTGTATATAACTCAAATCGAGCATGCATGATTATTCTGACGCCGTTCCACGATGAATGCAATTTTCATTCGCTTCACTGGAGCGTATGCGTTCTTTTGGCGAGGTATTGTCACGTATATAATAGGTAGCGCACACGACAAACGGCATGAAACAAGCAGTCGCCAAAACTAAACCGCGGATCTATACTATGAGCGTTTCCAGGGTCTATCCCATGTATATCGCCAAAGCGGAAAAAAAGGGCCGTACGAAAGCAGAGGTGGATGAGGTCATCCGCTGGCTTACGGGATACAGCCAAAAAGAGCTGGAAGCGCAGCTTACAAAGCAAACGGATTTCGAGGCGTTCTTTGCCGGGGCTCCCCGCCTCAACCCGTCACGGAAACTGATCAAAGGCGTCATCTGCGGCGTCCGTGTGGAAGACATCGGGGAACCGACGATGCAGGCAATCCGCTACCTGGACAAGCTTGTCAATGAGCTGGCGCAGGGCAAAACGATGGAGAAGATTTTACGGAAATAATATCCTCCGGAACCTCAGGCCTTCGTATATGTTTGATACCGCACAATAGATGTATAATGGACTCGCTCCGTGATCAGTCATGCATTGGTCGTTACGGAGGGATCGGAGTAATACGGCGCAACGGACGTCCGTAATAAGGAGGACCCATATGACAGCAAGCACGTCAAAAAACGACAAGGGATTTTCCGATGACGAACGTGACGCAATGCGGGCACGGGCCCTGGAGCTAAAGGCTGAAGAACGCGCGAATAAAGACCGTGCATTCGGCGAAAAAACCGTACGCGATGCCATAGCAAAAATGCAGGAACCGGACCGATCGATGGCAAAACGGATCCACTGGATCGTTTCGGAACAAGCGCCGTTGCTCATGCCTAAAACGTGGTATGGGATGCCGGCATATGCCAAAGACGGAAAGGTTGTTTGTTTCTTTAAGGCTTCCTCGAAGTTCAAATCCCGATATGCGACATTGGGCTTCGAGGAAGCTGCGAATCTCGACGAGGGTCATATGTGGCCCACGTCGTATGCGCTGACGAAACTTACGGCAAAAGAGGAATCAATAATTTCGGCGCTCGTAAAGGCGGCAGTAAAATAGGACTCATGAAGAACATCTCTTCCGGTGTCGTCCACGATGTTCCTACGGATTTACACGATGCGTTGGCAGCCGACCCAAGGGCGCTTACGAAGTGGGAACAACTCACTCCCCTAGCCCGCAATGAATGGATCTGCTGGGTAACTTTCGTCAGAAAAAAACCAAACGAGAAAAGCGCACGTAAAACGGACCGTGAGCGAGTTGAAAGAAGGAATGCGCCGACCCTGCTGTTGGTTGGGTTGCATTCACCGGACGGATAAGCCGATTAGTCCTTCCGTACGACACATACTCAACAAACGAAGCAAGGATACTCTCGTTATTTCACCGTAATCACGACTTTCCCCCGCGGATGAGAAGCTAACCGCTCATATGCCGCTCTCGTTTGTTCCAAGGGATACGTCCGGTCGATTACCGGCGCAATGACGCCGCTATCAACGAGCTTGGCTACCCGGTCAAGCTGTTTTGTAGTACCGTTCGTTCCTTGCGCGATAGCCGTTACCTGATAGCGCCTGGCTATTTCCGGATCCGGCTGACCAGTCATGGACACGACGATCCCGCCAGGCTTAACGACGGGTATGGATCGGTTGGCGATATCACCGCCTGCCGTATCGAACACCGCATCATACCCGGATACAATCCGGGTAAAATCCTCCCGTTTATAGTCGATCACCATATCGGCTCCGATCTCTTTGACAAACGCCACGTCATCCGTGCTCGCCGTTGCCGCAACGAAAGCGCCTCGGGCTTTCGCGACTTGAATAGCTAGCGATCCGATACCGCCCGCCCCGCCGTGAATTAGAATATATTGTCCCCTTCCGATGTGCATATGCTCTTCGATACCCTGGAGTGCGCTGGTGCCGGCAAGCGGCAATGCCGCTGCGTTCACATGATCCACGCTCGCGGGTTTCTTTGCGATATTTCCGCTACCGGCCACGACGAATTCTGCCGTTGACCCGCTTCCGCCTTTTAAGGGGTTAGCTATGCCGAATACTTGATCGCCGACGACCACCCCGGAAACGCCATCGCCGACTTTGGAAACGATACCCGAGAAATCTCCTCCGAGAGTTACCGGGAACGGTAAGGGAATCTTGTCCTTGAGGTATCCGCTTCGGATTGCGGCATCGATTGGGTTAATCCCGGCCGCATACACATGTACCTGTACTTGTCCTGCCACGGGCTCCGGTACGGGCACGTCGGCCACGATTTCCGTAACGCTTGTATCGCCATAGACTCTATATTGTGCTGCTTTCATTGCCCTACCCTCCTTTTTATGCTAGAATACTATAGAAAATATAGTACTATGTAATCTATAGTATGTCAACGAAAAGAAATACCGCACATACGAATGCCATCGACAATGCGATCGCGATTATCGGCGATACGCACACCTTGTGCATCATCCATCATCTGGGAAAAACCGGCATGCGCTTTAACGACCTGCAGCGTGCGATCAACGGCCTCAATCCGGCAACCCTTACCGCCAGGCTCAAAAAATTGGAACGCGAAAAAATCATAATCAGGAAAACCGAAACGGTCGACCGGGTTTCCGTACTCTACGAATTGACAACGAAAGGCAAGGACCTTCTCCCCATCATAGCGGAAATCGGATCATTCGCTGACAAATATCTGTAACCGTACCACCCCAAAATCATTGCCTCGGAATCAGGCATATGCAATACTGGGTAATGCAACGGGATGTTGTGATGAAAAGCAAGATTACGAAACGCATTGTCTTGGTCTCCGGTACGGCGGCAGTCGGCGCCATACTCCTCTTTTTTCTCCTGACGGGTGCCGTCATCGGGTCCCAAGTCTCGGAAACATGCCAGGACGCCCGAAGGATATACGGTAGTCCAGGCCAGTCGCCCCGCAATGGCTGCGTCTTCTCCCTGATCACCCTGTTATTCGACGAGCATCAGGATTTTCAGTCAAGAAACCGTGCGATCTGGGCTTTGGGCCAACTCGGAGACGCCCGGGCTTTTGCGGTGCTGGCCCGGTATTATACGGGCAAAATTCCCAGCCATGAATCGCCGGACAGGACTATCAGCCAATACGAACTTAAAAAAGCGATAGCGCTTACGACGGGCGGCATAAATATCACGGCAGTCGTCTGGCGGCACGGGTACTAACTATTGCACGGTGCGGGTTACCCGTCCCCGGATTGCCCCGAATGCGGTCCTCAAGGAATTTCCATAGACACGATGGTCAGAGTAAACCGGCTCACCCAATGGTCCGTCGGATTCGGGGGTAAAACGTGACGAGACGTTCCCCGCTAGCGCCTCCGTGGTTAGAAAAAACCCGCTTGTCCGGATAAGCTCTCTCCCCTCGCCCGTGTAGGTATACATATACGGAAACGATGCGCGTACCGTATCCCACGAAAGCCCCACACCCAAACTCGCAACGACTCCGCCGGGGGTAAGCACCCGCTTGAGTTGGTCAAAAAATTCAAGCGTGAAGAACCCTGCGTAATACGGATCGATCATGCTGTGGTCCAGCAGGATGATGTCATACTTAACATCCGTAAAACGGATGTATTTACGAAAGTCCGTCACGATGATGCGGGAACGGCTGTCTGCCGTAAGCTTCCCGTATTCGGTGGGGAAAAACCGTTTGCCTGCCGTCATAACGGGCACCGCGTTTTCGACCGTATCGACCGAACGCGTCTTGGGAGAAGACAAAAACGCCGACGACGAAATGCCGCTACCGTATCCCAACACCAGCACGCGGACCGGCCGGTCAAACATTTCAAGTGTCGTATCCGCCCACTGCGCATGGATATCGTTATCCCAATCATAGCTGTAATACTGGTGCACGTTGTCGATTGTCATCTGGACATGTTTCCCGTCTTTCATCCGCCAGACTTCGACAAGTCCGTACGGGCTGTGTTCCCGGAACAGCAGGGAATCAAGGGGGAAAAGCGCCGATGGGATCACGCTCCCGGCAATCATACCCGCCGGAATGATACTGGCTGCAGCAATCACCGCTAGCACACGGATTTTTTGCACGGGATACACAAGCAGAATGGACACCGCTGCGCAAAACACCGCAAAAACGTACGCGGCGTGCATCCCAAAAAGGTACATGAACACGTAACCATGCAATAATCCACCAATCACGTTTCCGATCGTGCTGTAGGCATAAATATGGATGATGTACCGTTGTCCGCGATGATATAAGAGCTCGACCATCGTGGCATACGACGCACCCGCGATAAGCGACGGGATGAAGGTCGCGAGAATGAAGTACGAAACGATGACCGGCTCGTTCAAACTCACGTATATGAAGTAGTCCTTCGTCGACGTAAAGAGAAACACGAACAGAATCTGCACTCCCTGCAGCAGGGCGAACTTAATACGTACCGACCGCTCATCCTTCGACTTAAACCGCTTCCAGATCCCCAGATACGTTCCGACGGCAAGTCCGCCCAGGAATACCGAAATCACGAGGGAGTTGGAAAACGCGGTGGAGCCGATCACGTACACGAATTCCCGAAGAAGTGACAATTCGAGTAACAATGAAACTATCCCCGCACTGACGACACTTGCAAATATCTTCCAACCGCCTTTCATGCTACCCATTGTATACTAACGGCAACCCGTCATTGGGAATTGAAATGTTCCCATACCGTTTTCCCGATGAGAAGTACCGGAACGGCAAATAGCGCCCCCGGAATCCCAAACGCCGCCGAGCCAATAAGGACGGAAAAGAATATGAGCGCCGGATGGATTCGAATCATTTTCCCGGTCAGATACGGAGTCAAAAACAAATCGACGAGCATGTTAAGGAGTACGTACGCAACGATAACCACGATTCCCTCGACCGCCTCAGGCGCACCCGGTAAAAACCGAAGGTCATCAAACGTCGCGACAACCGCCGCGATAACTGCCGACGTGATCATCCCCAAAACGGGAACTGCGGCAAGCGCCCCGGTGGTAATGGCCAGTAACATTGCGAATCGCACGCCTAGCATGACAAGGATAATCCAGGTAACGGCGGATACGGCAACCATCACGATACATTGTGTTCGTATATACACTACGAGGGTATCGACGATTTTTTGGAAAAGCACACGCGGTCTTTTCCGCATCATTTTCTTCATACGCAAAATAACGGTACAGGCGCTTTGCGTCTATCAGTTAAAATCGACATTCGGCGGCAGAGTAAGCATTCGCTGATCCGGCGTCCACGCAGCGCAGGTGAACGTCAAATCCCGAACCAATACGTCCACAATCTGTCGCTTTTGCATGGAGGCTGCCGAAGTAGAAGCGGTCAGGTCGATCCGGTATCCCAACACCTTTCCGGTCATATCGAACCACGAATACGCGGTGTTACCGGAATGCACCGAATTGGCGACAACGGACATCCCACGGCCTATTGGCACGGAGAGATTGCTCCGTCCGGTAGCACTAAATGTCCAGAGTTTACCGCTAATGCCGTCGGCATCTGACGGCACTGAGGCCACGTCACATTCCATACTCTGTCCCTTTGCGATCAGGGCAGTGACCGTACCGGTAAATGTTTCCGTCACCCCGGGGACCGGCGTCGGCAAGGGCTTCGACAGCACGTCAAACGAGTAATTGCCTGCCGGTACGGGATCGGGTTGCGGTGTCTTTAAGCGTGTGGAAAGATACCATCCGAAACCGACAATGACCATTACGAGAATGATGATACTGTTCGTAACGAGAGCGGCGTCGTTTCCGGTATCAGCGCGTTTTTTCATACCCAATCCTTACTATAGCAACTAACAAATATACGATACAATACGGATAGCAATGGACATCGGCAAAACCCTTTACGTTACGTCCCGCAAAGCGTGGCGCACATGGCTTTCCAAACATCATAAGACGGAAAAAGACATCTGGCTTATCTTCTATAAGAAATCATCCGGAAAACCGCGGATTTCCTACGATGAGGCGGTGTTGGAAGCACTAGCCTACGGATGGATCGATAGTATCGTCAAATCCCGCGACAGCGAAAGCTTCGCGCAGCGGTTTTCGCCCCGCAAACCGACAAGCGTGCTGTCCCAAATGAACAAGGAGCGCATCCGGGAACTCATACAAACCGGTAAAATGACCAAGGCGGGACTCACCGCAATTGCCCACGCGTATAATCCGGAAACGGATACCAAGGGGCTACCTACCACTCCCCCTGCCATCCTCAAAGCGATCAAAGCGAATCCTTCCGCATGGGCCAACTTCAAAAAATTTCCTGACTCCTACACGCGCATCCGAATCGAATACATAGAAAGCAGGAAACGCCATGGGGTTGCGATGTACACCAAGGCACTCAAACATTTCGTAGCCATGACTGCAGCCAACAAGCGCTTCGGATTCGTAAAAGAACGGACGGGAGCATGAAACGCGGCACGCGCCATCACCACCTGATACCCGCACCGGACCGTAAACTGCTTTACGCATTCCTTATCATTGGCACAATACTAGCAACCGTCGTTTTTCTCTACCCCGCCGCAAAATCCGAACCCAAAGTAGCACCGGCATCAGTGGCGCCAACGGATGAGCCTACACAAAGCCTTACCGCTTCATTTGTAATATATACAAACGGTACGCGCCGCGAATTTACTGACCCCAAATACCACAACACATCAGGGGACCTCTTCATTGACGCTTCCTCTCCCCATACCATACGGGTACGTGAAGAAGGCCGCGTCTGGAGTGATTTCTTCAATACGCTCCCGATGCAAGTAACTCCCGTATGTCTTACGACCGGTACGGGCCAGCAATTCTGCACCGATTCCACACAATCCCTTAAGTTCTTCATAAACGGCACCGAAGACCAAAACGCCCTTGAACGCGAAATCCGCCCGGGGGATAAATTACTCATAAGCTACGGCCCAAAAAACGACCCTGAAATCCCGTCACAGCTATCTGCCGTACCCGAACCGCAGCCATGAGTTCTGCCGCAAGGATTATCCCCGCAACACGCTGTTATCCATCACACAGCCACACGCAGTTACCCGTAGATTTCTTCGCATAGAGGCATAAGACCACAGGCATACTCCTTCTAAAAACGGGAAAATAACGGTCGGAACGGGACAGCGCAACGATGTGTTTGTTGTCATACAGACAAGGGCGACCCCCGGGTGTACGGTTAGGGTGCCATGTCCAAGCAGATTGCCGAGACCGGCTGCTGCCCGCCATTTGATCCGGCCCCGTGGGATAGAAAAACCATACGATGGAAGGACAAACTCTTCCTCCACGATCACGTAATCGGATTTCTTCATGTGCCGCTCAACATCAACGCGATCATGCGGAAAAATATGGCGCGTATCGAACAAGCCGGAGCCCTAAATGACATACCGATCATGCTTTCCGACGAAAATTCGCTCTTCGGATCGGAAATCTACATCGCAGTACGGCAACCCGTACCGGGCGCGGACATGATAAAGCTCTCCGGGACCTTCCTGTCGAAAGTATATGAGGGCCCCTTCAACCGTATCGGCGCATGGGTTAAAGACATGGATGCGTATGTGAAAGCGGGGAAAAATTCGCTCAAAAAACTCTACTTCTTTTATACCATGTGCCCGTCGTGCGCCAGGCATTACGGCAAGAACTTCGTCGTCCTGATGGCGCAAATATAATCGATGCGACCGCTATCCCGGTGCTATACTCTTTGAGAGAACGCACCTATGACCCGCTCCAACATACATTCCGTCACGGCCCGCGTATGGCTTTATCAGGGGGACAGCCCGTGGCATTTCGTAACCATACCGTCGTCGGAATCCGGCATAATCAAGAAGGACTATATCTGGCCCCGCCGGGGATTCGGGTCGATACCGGTCTTGGCATCCATCGGCGGGACGTCATGGAGGACCTCGATATTTCCCGACGAAGACGGGAGGTATCTGTTGCCGCTGAAAAAATCCGTGCGGGCATCGGAAACGATATCGGAAGGCGACATGATAGATATCACACTGGAAGTCGTCACGTAACGGCAATTCGTCTTTATCTACATTTACTTACGCACCATCCTATTGTAATGTGTATTACAATATGGATATGTTCACTGCGTTGGCGGAACCGCGACGTCGGATAATCCTCCAAACTCTTAGCATTCCCTGGCCGTCTTTCCGCATCCAAAATCCCCAGCCGCTGGGACCGGCTGGTAACAGCCGTCATCCAATAATAATTATTTCCAAGGAGGACCCATGCAAAACAGCAAACTAAACACTATCTCAACTTCTCCGGCACGGCCCGCGACGCAATGGAATTCTATAAATCCGCCTTCGGCGGAACTATGACCATGATGACCTACAAAGAAGGCGGCATGCCGCATAAACCGGTAGAGGACGGAAAAATCATGCATGCGATGCTGCAGGCGTTTACGCTCACGGAAAGCCAGACAACTCCGAGCGGTATCATCGTCGCATTATATAAACGGGACGGCAGCGTCAAAATCGGGTCGCTTGGATGATTGTATGAATACCATCAAGTTTTCCGCGGCTTCGGTAACATCCATGTTTCAGGGTCAGGTTATCGGACCTGAAGATCCGCAATACCATGCGGCGCGTACGGTATTTGCCGGCGGTATCGACAAAAAACCCGCCGTGATTATAAGGGCTGCGAATATCAAGGACGTCCAAAACTGCATACGGCTTTCACGCGAAACCGGCATGGAACTAGCCATCCGCTCCGGCGGTCACAGTAGCGCCGGTCACGGCGTATCGGAGGGTGGTATCGTCCTTGACCTGACTCGTATGAAAGCAATGGATGTCAACCCTGGCACGCGCACTGCCTGGGCTGAAACGGGTTTGACTGCCGGCGAATTTACCAATGCTGCCGCCGTGCATAAGCTTGCGACCGGATTCGGTGACACGGGTTCCGTCGGTATCGGCGGAATTACCACAGGCGGCGGAATCGGGTATCTGAGCCGAAAATACGGCATGACAATCGATAACGTCACTGCCTGCGAAATCGTGACCGCAGACGGATCATTCCACACGGTCGACGAGACGCACGAACCGGATCTTTTCTGGGCTGTCCGGGGCGGCGGCGGGAATTTCGGCGTCGTCACCCGGTTCCAATACCGGATACACGACGTCGAAACCGTTACCGGCGGCATGCTTATTCTTCCCGCGTCGGCAAAAAACATCGCCGCGTTCATACATGCGGCAGAACAGGCGCCGGATGAATTATCGACCATCGCCAATGTGATGACCGCTCCCCCGATGCCGTTCCTTCCAAAGGAGACCACGGGCAAACTCATCATCATGGCGCTTATGTGTTACGCGGGTGATGCGACGTCGGGAGCGTCGGTCATGGAAAAATTCCGATCCATCGATACTCCGCTTGCGGATATGGTGAAGGTCATCCCCTATCCCCAAATGTATCCACCGGACCAAAGTAACTATCAGCCGATTGCCGCCGCCAGGACCATGTTTATCGATCGGGTGGACGAACGCACAGCCGACGACATCCTCACAAAGCTGCGCGCATCCACAGGTACGATGGCTGTTTGCCAACTCCGGGTATTGGGCGGCGCGATAGCGCGAATACCACCGGATGCTACGGCTTATTACCACCGAAAATCGACTATTATGGTTAACCTCGCAACACTTTACCAAAACCTCGAAGAAAAAATGAAGCATGAACTTTGGGTAGCGGACTTTCAAAATAGGCTACAACAAAACGATTACGGCGCGTATGTCAATTTCCTGGGCAACGAGCCGGTAGAAAGAATACACGCAGCCTACCCGGGCACGACATGGGAACGGCTGCAGAAAATAAAAACGAAATACGATCCCGCGAATGTGTTCCATCTGAACCAGAACATCCCGCCTTCTTTGGACGATACGCGCCTATGAAAACCGGAAAACAGCACCACTTTGCCTTTGTCATCCATAAGCATGCAACCGTTCGACCGCATTACGACCTCCGTCTGGAAATTGGCGACGCCTTGCCGTCCTGGGCGATTCCCAAAGGTCCTTCCTTGGATCCATCCGTCAAGCGGTTAGCCATGGAAACCACGGAACACGATATGGATTATAGAAACTTCGAAGGCGTTATTCCGGAAAATGAACCCGGCGCAGGAGCTGTCATGATTTGGGACGAGGGAACCTATGTTGCGGAACGGGACATTGGCAAGGGTAACCGGGAAGAGGTAATAAATCCACTCAAGGCAAAAGAAGTGATGCGGGAAGGTCTCAAACGCGGAGAACTGAAATTCGTCCTCCATGGCAAAAAACTTAAGGGTTCGTACGCCCTTATCAAAACACACGGATTCGGCCCCAAAAACGCCTGGCTCCTTCTTAAACATAAGGATCTGTATGCAATCCCGAATTATGACGCGAATAACTTCCCGAAGTCGGCAAGAAGCAAGCGTACGATCGATGAAATTTCTCAGCGCGATACCTTCTGATTCTCTTCACCGTTGCTTCAGCTTTGATTTGTTATAATCCCCATGTCATGCGGAAAACGACGGAATTATTCATGGTGCTTCTCGTCGGTATACTTGCGCTGGCGTTTCCCTCGCTCGTCAACGCGCAGGCGCCAGCCGTAGAAGTTACGGTATTTGTCCGGGACGGATGCCAACACTGCAAGGACGAAGAAGCATTCCTCTCGAAACTTGATGAGGAGCGGGACGACATAACCCTAACTTTTCTCCGCCTGGAAGATAGCGACGGCCGGAAAATGTGGGACGACTTTACCGCACGCCTAGGCATTTCCAAAGTAACCCCCATAACGGTAGTCGGCACGCGGTATCTTATTGGCTTCGACAAACCGGAAACGACCGGAAAGGAAATCGTGGTACTTATCGAAAGAGCAAAGTCGGAAAAGACGGTTACGGATCTTTCGAACGTAAAAGAGGACGGCAAATTTGCCGAAAGCAGCACGTGTGACGAATCGGGCTTAGCCCCTTGCACGAACGAGCCTTCGGTTGCACTCACGCTTCCTGTCATGGGAACCATCGATTCGAAACAGTATCCGTTGTTCATTCTTTCGGCAATGCTAGGGTTCTTCGACGGATTCAATCCTTGTGCCATGTGGGTCCTCATCACGTTCCTCATGATACTCATTCAGGTCGGAAACCGGCGGAAGATGCTGCTGTTTGCCGGTACGTTTATTCTCGCAGAGGCCGTCATGTACACACTGATTCTTACCGTCTGGTACAAAACCTGGGACTTTGTCCGCCTCGATTCCATCGTCACCCCGGTCGTCGGGCTTATCGCGATCGGAGGCGGCATATTTTTCCTGCGTGAATGGCACAGAAAGGAAATCGAGTGCAAGGTGATGGATCTTTCAAAACGCCATGATACGAAACAAAAACTCCAAAATCTGGCCGCCGGCAGGTTTACCTTCGTGACGTTTCTTTCGATTTTGGGAATCGCGTTTTCCGTGAATGTTATCGAATTTGCGTGCTCGATCGGCATCCCGCAGGCATTCACGAAAATCCTGGAAATAAATCGGCTGTCCCCCGTTCAGAACGCGGCCTTTATCGTGATATACATACTTTTTTACATGTTTGATGATTTTCTGGTCTTCGGACTCGCCCTTTGGGGAGCGGAAAAACTCCATCTTACCAATACATACGCAGGATGGTCGAACCTTATCGGGGGTATGGTGATGCTTCTTTTGGGCGGCATGCTCCTTTGGAACCCTGCCCTGCTTTTGTTCCGCTAACATATTGTTCCGTAATCCACGTTACGGCAACGAGAACAAAACGCGTATACCATTGGCAAATGGGTAAAATAAACGGCACCTGGCATACCGCACATAAAATGCCGAAAAATCCGACACTCGACCAGCGTGTCGCATGGCACGTTGCGCATGCGCGTGACTGCGCATGCCGCAAGCTCGAAGGCAAAATACTGGAAGAAATCACTAAGCGCGGAATAAAAGTATAATGATATACTTGGGTCATGGATAACGGCCCCACACTCCTTCAGCGCTCCGTCATGACTCCGGCCATTCAGAAAAACAGAAAAAACGACACGTGCGACATGAAAGCCTGGTATTATCAGACGGAAACCGATACGTTTGCATTCGGAAGCCTCGTCGGAGCCCACGGCATACGCGAGAATATACCTGCTGACAGAACGTACTATATCGTTTCCGGCGAGGGCACGTTCTCAGTCGATAATGCGAATATGCCGGTAACCAAGGGGTCGATCATCCGCATTTCAAAGGGGTCAACATATGATTTTCACTCCACTGGAGACGACCCAGTCGAATTTTTTGTAGATATCGGATTACGAATCGATATAGACGCAATTCCCTCGAAATAAGCATGTCCAAAAACATTGCGGTATTCTGCTCCGGACAACCGGTAAACGGCGTCTACAGGGAAGCGGCGTGCCAGTTCGCATCCCTTCTCGGGAAACACCGGTATACCCTTGTCTGGGGTGCGCTAAATGCGGGCCTGATGCGTAATATAGCGGATGCCGGCCAACAATCAGGCGCCAAACTTATCGGCATCACCGTCCCGACACTCCATGAGATTCCGAGAGCGGACGTAGATAAACTCGTTGTCGCAAACTCGCTGTACCACAGGAAAGAACTGTTCCTCTCGCTTTGTCACGCATTTGTGATGTTGACCGGCGGCATCGGAACGCTTGACGAAATCATGGAAATTACGGAAATCAAGAAACGGGGTTTTCATGACAAGCCGATCATTATCATAAACACCAACAATTTTTACGATAATCTCATCGGGCTCATGCGGCACATGGATCAGGAGAAATTCTTCCCCCGTCCATTTTCGGAGCTCATACACGTTGCCAACACTCCCACGGAAGCCATACAATTTCTCAATAATCATTTCGGGCAAGCGTAGATATATGGATAATACGTATATCGACAAACTCGCATACATCGACATCCGGAATCACCGCGTACTCACGACGCTTAGCCGCGGAAAGGATACCTGGTACATTCCGGGGGGCAAACGGAACGGTGACGAAACGGACGAGGAAGCGCTTATCCGGGAGGTAAAAGAGGAACTGTGCGTTGACCTTGTCCCCGGCACCATCCGGCACTATGGAACGTTCGAGGCGCAGGCGCACGGCAAGCCAACGGGAACGGTTGTACGGATGACCTGTTACACCGCACAATTTATTGGTATGCTTCGCGCCTCCTCGGAAGTATCGGAATACCGGTACGTGCCGTACGCCTGGAAATCCAAAAGCTCGCCTGTGGATCAGTTGATTTTCGACGACCTCAAAACAAAAAATCTTATAGAATAACCGCGCGTCCTGCGGCTACCACTGGATCGGCCCTGGTTCAGAACGGGAATTGCGCTTGTGTAAATGCTCGCAGAGTTTGTTGGTCTCGTAATGACGATGTTCGCAAAGCAAACACGCGTCTATCACGAGTTTACGAAACGGGTTTCCAAAAACTGAGTCAGATCATATACCATACATACGAGCACCCCACTCCTATGCAGCTTGGCGCCACCTTCAGCCATCGGCACGTGCGGTATCTCGGATACGATCCCCGCAAGGCGTTAGCATGGTACTTCCGGCTGGGATTACCATGGATCCGGTTGGGCTGTTATTGGAGCGACATCGAGCCCGCGCCCGGAACGTTCACATTTGATGAATTGGATTCGCTCATCGAGCTTTGCGAGAAGCACCGCACACATGTCGTCCTCACCGTAGGCATGAAAGCGCCGCGGTATCCTGAGTACTATCTCCCCCCGTGGCTAACTGCTGCTGTCCCGTTCCACCATCATGCCGTAATAACTCCGGACAATCATCAGCTCCTCTATGCCACACATATGTACCTATACAACGTAATCAATCATTTCAAGCGGAGTCCCGCGATCAAGATCTATCAGGTGGAAAATGAACCCCTTGATCCCTCGGGATCCAACCGCATGCATATCGGCCCGGAATTCCTCGTGGAAGAAGTCCGGCTGGTGAAAAATCTTGACCCGTCACGAAAAATTTTGGTAACCGTCTGGGGAAATGAAGCCAGTCGTCGGAACGTATTTGCCGAAGCGTTGCCGCACGCCGATATCATCGGACTGGACATGTATTACCGGCAACCGGTTTCGTTTTTGTTCCGTACGGTACACACATATATAGGACCGCTCGATTCCGTACACGATACAAATCGGGTCGTCTCACAAATCAAAAAGTCCGGCAGACAATTCTGGATTACCGAGCTTCAGGCGGAACCGTGGGAACCCGGAGAATTAGTAACCACGAAGTCCCGTCCGCCGAGTTTCCTGCCGTCCCACTTTGCAGTAAACGGAGAAAAAGGAAAAAGCCTCCGGCCGGCTGCGATGTTGCTGTGGGGATTCGAATGGTGGTATCACCAAAAACAAACCGGGAATCCCAGCTACTGGAGTGCCGCCGAAAAATATATCGGCGGCCTCAATGCATCACGGTAAATATGTAATGAAGCCGCGGCCTTACGTTCCCGCAAATTTCAGGATTCGGCGCTTGCGCTCTTCCGGCAACAGCGGACTGGCAATACCTGGCCCATTAATGCAGCCGCCTTCGCAAAACAACACGTCAAGCAGCCTGATTTTCGTATTGGACGGGAAATCGAGCAGCGCCGCTTCGGAGGGTTTCCATCCTGACACGATGCGGATCTCATCCTCACGGAGGATACGGCGTATGTCGCTTGTTTCGGTAAGCCCTCCGTCGATCGGATATATCCGCGTACGCCCCTCCGAGATATCAAACACCGCTTCAGAATCTGTGGGCTTATCCGATATGGCAAGCTCCGAAAACAACGACTCTAATTCCAGGTACGTCATAACAATAATGCCTAAATCCGCTTGGTCTTCCCTCGCTTCGAGCTTCTTGGCATGGCACGGACCGATAAAGACGGGTATTGCCCCCGGATATGTATCACGGACGACGCGCGCGGTCGCCGCCATGGGCGAATCTACTTCCATAACCACATACTTCATAAGCTCCGGATGCTTCTTCCGGACCATCCGCACAAACGAGGGACACGGACTCGTTATCACTCGTGCGCCCGCGTTATTCTCAAAATACGAGACCAGCGCGCTGTTTGTACGGAGGGCTCCTACTGATACCTCAACGACTGCCATAAAACCCGAGCGCTTCAATTTTCCGACAATGTGAGGATACCGGTACATGATGGGAAATGACGGCGCGAGCATAGCAACAAGTGGCTGCTTCGACCCGATGAGACTGATTAGTTCCGTCACTTCCGCCATAGGCGCGTGGTAATCCCTAAGGCAATAAGCCCTCCGATAACGGCTGTCGCAAACTGCATCAGCCCCATTGCGACCAAAAACATCGGCGGCACGACGCGGAATGCAACAAAAACAAGTGACGCTGACAAAAGCAACACGGCTTTTTTCACCGCGGCTTCCCCAACCAAAAGGATTCCGTGTCGCTTTCCTGCCGATCTAGCAACACCGATAAGCACCATATTCCCAATCCAAATAAACGGCAGGAAATACAAGAGGTATGAAGTAAACGTGCCGAACACGACCCCGTTTGCGACAGCCCCGATGCTCGGAAACGCGCTCATTATGAAGTATCTGCTCCTCGGTATGCGCCAGGCGTAAAGAAACAACAGGCAGTTTACCAGAGTCCCAGTCAGCAATTGCGGACCGGATACGAAAAACGGCACGAGAAAACCTAGCGCAGGAACGATAATGTCTAGCCGCGCATATGCCGGCACGGTGATAGCAACCGCTACGGACGAATTCTTTTCCATACTACCCCTTTCCATCAGTGTATAATCATCACTCGAATACTCTAAGTTAGCTACATCACACTCTCCTCGATCTTCGGGATTAATGCGCCAGACACCGAAACCGTAACTTACGGTACGCGGAACGATCGTCATGCCGGGCACCGACCCTACGGTCTGGTATACTTCTAAGAACGCACGAACCTGCACTATGCGATGGCGCCCGCTTCTTATTTATATTCCTATCCTCCTCTTTTTCCTCACGGCGAGACCGGGCGTTATGAACTCCGTCTATGTCTCCCCCTTCGGAAAAGACACTAACGCCGGAACGAAGCAGCATCCTGTCCGCACGATACAACGCGGCGTTGACCTTGCTACCCGCGGAGGCAGGGTGACGATCCTTCCGGGAACCTACCGGGAATCCGTCTCGGTTCCACCCCAACGGTCCGCGCGCCGTCTGGTTATCGCGGGACAACAATCTCAAAATGAAAAGGTCGTGCTATCGGGCGGCGAACCCGCTTCCCGACTCGTGTGGTACCAATGCGATTCTCGTTCCTGCCCGGGAGTACCAATAGACGCCCTGCCGCATGTGTATCGGACGACGCTCGCCTGGGATGAAATCCCGACGGTCATCACTCAGAAAACAAGCGACGGCAATGTCCAAAAACTTACCCTTGCCAGAAGCCCGAACGAATATAGAGAGCATGCCGACAAATTCCATGAATTCTGGTGGCAGGCAACAGGAGAAGGGTCTGAACCATCCGCGCTTGTTGACTCCGTTAACCTGACGCGTATTCCGAACGTGGCAGGCGGCCGTCTGGTCGCACTCGACGGAGCCGACCGGTGCGGAACATACCTGTATACGCTGACTATCTCCGCGCATGACCGTTCAAAAGGCGTCATTACCGCTAATGCGCCGATCGGTGCGCTTACCTATGGCAACCAGGAACACGGGGTTAGTAACCGGACACGATATTACGTGGAGGCGGCCGCAGGCCTTTTGGACACGCGGGGAGAATGGTACGTTGCCCCGGATACAAGGACACTTTATGTATGGCCGCTTGAGGAAGGAACCCCCGCATCCCTGGATATCGATATCGGCCGCCGGGCTACCGGTATCTTAATAGAACGGTCAAACGTGTCCGTACAAGGCGTGTCCATCACGACTATCAATGACCATGACTATACGGAGCGCGCAACCGGCGCACTGGTCATACCGCCGGAAACCGGGATTTCGCAGGTATTACTATCCGATATCGAAAGCCGCTATGTCGGGAACGGCGTCCGCGTTGCAAGCGGTGACCTCGGCATTATCCGTAACGTCCGCGTCAGGAAGTCGAAATTTTCCGATACGTCCAAATCCGCAATTTGGATTGCCGGTTCAGAAAAACGGGCACATGGCATCCGTAACGTCTCCGTCGAAATGGTTCGTATCGCACACACCGGTTTTGGGTACAACGAATCCGCAATATTCATAGCGCGCGCTTCGGATGTCAGAGTTGCCGGAAACCGGATTACGGATTCGGCAAGCAATGGCATACATGTAACCGGTTTCGAAGCCAGACCATTTGAAGCTGACAATATTCGAGTCTCCAAAAACACCATTATGCACGCCTGCCAGAATTCCTCCGGATGCGCGGCGCTCAAATTTTTCGGCGGACGGTTTAAAAAAACCATCGCGGACAGCAATATGCTCACTGATTCCATCGGATGGTCCGCATGCCTTGAACAAACCCGAGGAACCCGGGGAAACGGAATCGGACTGTTTATAAGCAACGCAAGCGGCATCCGCGCTGCGAACAATACGTCGACAGGAAACGGCGGCTCCGGGATCGTTTCGTTTACCCGGCAGTTCCCGGCAACCGATAACGAATTCATAAACAATACGCTCGCCTATTCTCCCGTGGGAATCGCATTGGAACGGTCGGTCGGAGATCCCGACACGAATCCGGATGCGGATTCGACACGGCACGACCGCACGCGCATTGCAGCTAACCTGTTTGTCGGCAACGAAACGGCAATCCGTCTTGATCCGGCCCATCCGGAAACACTCTCTCTTTTTGCAAATACCTACGAGAACAACCCCACCGTTCTTGCTTTCGGTGATAATGCGTACCGCTCGGTATCCGACCTGCGGGCGGCATACCCGCTCTGGGAAAACGGATTGGGCCTAAAAATAGCCGCTATCGATAAGCTCCTGCCGGTCATTTTCATCCATCCACGTCGGTAGCGCTCCTGGAGGGTCGTCTCCGTACGTCGCCGGTTGGACCTGCCGGAATTTTTCCAGTATTCTATCGGCCCATACGGAATTTTCCTCGTAAAGATTATCCGTTTCCTGCGGGTCATGCGCAAGATTAAACAACTCAACTTGTCGCCCGTCCTGCTCCCGCCGCTCGATAATTTTATAGGTCCGCGCGATCACCGCGGTCGCCCCGTTCGTGACGTGCTCAGCGAGTACGGCCCTATGCTGACGCATCGAGAAGGCGTCGACACCGGAAATCCCGAGGGGGCTCCTGCCCCCAACAATTCGTGCAACCGTCGGGAAAATATCGACAAGTGACATGAGTTTGCCCGACGTAAATGTTCTGTGCTTGGGTATGTAGACGATAAACGGTACACGCAATACCTCGTTATAAAGGGACCACCCGTGCGAGTAATTACCGTGTTCCCAAAATTCGTCCCCCTGATCTCCTACGATAACGATGACCGTATTTTGCATCTTTCCCGATTCGGTAAGATACGCAAAGAAATTTCCGAGATCCGCATCAAGCTCGAATAACGCACCGGCATAAAGCGCATGCACGTACCGCTTGCGTTCCAATGCGCTCAGCGAATCAAAAAGGCTCCAGTATTTCTCATTGAATATCGTATACGTGTCATCAAATTCCTTGAACGTATCGGCGTAGGCGGCAACATAATCTCCGATAGCTTCACATGAGTTGTCGGGCATTCTCGGCGTGTTTAACCGATCCGGATGGAGCGACTTTAATTTCCCGTACGTATAGTCACAAAGGCTTTTGTAGGATATAGGAATCGCACTCTTCCCGTCATAGAACCGCCGGAATGTGCTCTCCTTCGGGATAAACGGCTCATGCGCTTCATAGGTATGAAGAAAATAAAATGACGGTTTCCGAGACGCCGAACCGGAAGCGTCCTGGCTTTTCATAAACTTCGTCCAGCTTGCCGGGTCATCGGCATAGAGGACCTTATCAAATCCGCGTTCGACTCCTCGGGTCACTGGGATATGGGGATCCGCAACCGGACCCAAAAAATTCGTTTGATACCCGTTATATTTGAAATACTCCGGCATGGTTTGAATCGTGGCCGAGAGTGTGCTGGCATAAGGTAAGTTCATCCCATGGGCAGAAGGGTATCTTCCCGTTAACATGGAAAAATGGGCGTCGAGCGTTCTCGACGCGGTCGCATAGGCCCGGGTGAATTTTGCTGACTTTTCGGCCAAACGACAAAGATTCGGCATGGTATTTTGCCCGTACCCGAAACACGGAATGCTGTTTGCGCGCACCTGATCCAGGGAAATAACGACGACATTACAGCCTGGGCACAATGGCGCATGCTCTTTCCACATGACTAATGCCGCTATGCCGGCAATGCATAGACCAAACAATAAAGCGCGAATCGTCATACCTGATCCGTATAATAGTCGTTTCATCGTTTTCCTTTGTATCGGCGGCCCCGTCTATTTTGCTATACTCATGCCATGTCCGTCCATAAAAAGAATACTGCCGATATCCAGGAAGAGGTCATTCATAACAACTCAACCCACAGGAAGCGCCTTATCTCGTCTGATGAGCGGCATGAAGGCGATATCGTGACCATGAATTATGCGTGGCTGACGTCAGGAAGTCAGCTTGAAACACATACGCACCCAGACGGGGAAGAATTTTATTATTTTCTGGACGGAACGGGCGACATGCTCGTGGATGAAGATTGGTTTCCCGTGCACCCGGGAGACTTCGTTACGGTTCCACCCGGACAGGCCCACAGCCTGAAAAATACCACTCCCGCAAGGCTAGTCTTCCTGACCGTCAGGACGCTTAAGAAATAGCTCTTGCGCAGGGACATCGTTTTTAGTATTGTAAATTACATGCGAGCACTGTTTTTTTCATAAAGGGAGCAACATACCGAGGATCGCTCCCGTCCTCAAACTATCTAATAACGATCCTAGATACTAGGGATCGTTTTTTTGTGGAAGAAAGGGAGGCAATGCTATGATCGCCGCATTCTTAATCACCCTTCGGGAAGTCATCGAGGCTTCACTTATCGTTGCCACGATCTTGGGCATCCTCACCAAACTAAAGCAAACGAAAGGGATCCGCACCGTTTGGCTTGCAACGTTGTCAGCTGCGCTTGTCAGTGTTATCCTTCTGGGCGCAGGGAGTTTGCTCGGCATCAAGGTCCAGGAAGTATATTCAGGAAAAACGGAAGAATTTATTGAGGGAATACTCATGGTGACATCTGCGGCATTCATCACCTGGGCGGTATTTTTCCTTCATAAATATTTTGCTCAGTATAAAACCCATCTATTGGTCAAAATCCGGGATACGGTAGAAAAAGAGGAGCAAAAAGGATTATTCTGGCTCGTATTTACCGCCGTTTTCCGCGAAGGAATTGAAATCGTCCTGTTTTTATCCACCATATTCTTCTCTTCGAATCCCGCTCAAATATTTACGGGATTTGCCGGAGGACTGGCGGGCGGACTCCTCATATCGTTTGGTTTATTTGCCGCAACGCTTAGGCTTCCCATCATCTACGCGTTCCGGGTAACCAGCATGCTCCTTATCCTGTTTGCGGGAGGCTTGGCAGCCCGTGGCGTTCATGAATTTGCCGAAGCGGGAGTACTTCCCGAGCTTACGAAAATTACGCTCGCCTTCATTCCGGCAAATGCCACTCTTGCCGGGGACATGATAAATGCAATATTCGGTATTACGAGGACGATGGATCTGATTCAGTTGAGTACATACGGCGGATACGTCGCGCTCATGAGTTGGTGGGTGTTCTTTCGAAAGGGGCGTCACTCTGCCCACGAAGTTGCGCAGTAACCCTTTAGCCTGGTATACTACGCTAAGCTCGAAAATGGCCTGTGTAGGTAGGTAGCCTCGTGTTTCCAAGACCTTTCACCCCGTTTATCGAATTTTTCCTATGAATATCAGAAACATTGCAATTATCGCCCACGTGGATCACGGAAAAACGACCCTGGTGGACGGAATGCTCAAGCAGACGCACACGTTCCGCGACAACCAGGCGGAAATGTCGGCAACGACCATCCTCGACTCCAATGAATTGGAGCGTGAAAAGGGCATAACCATTCTTGCGAAGAACACATCGGTTACGTATCAGGATACAAAAATCAACATTATCGATACGCCGGGACACGCGGACTTTTCCGGAGAAGTTGAGCGCGTCATTAATATGGCGGACGGGGCACTCCTTATTGTAGACAGCGCGGAAGGACCCCTTCCCCAAACGCATTTTGTTTTGCAGAAGGCGCTTGCGCAAAACATTCCGGTTATCGTGGTCATCAACAAAATCGATAGAAAAGACGCGCGGCCCCAAGAAGTGCTTCATGAAATAGAGAGCTTGTTCCTGCATCTTGCTCACCACGAAGGGCATCTGAACTTTCCCATCCTCTACTCCATCGGACGGGAGGAAAAAGCTTGGGACCATCTACCCTCCGATCCGGGTGCTCCCGCAAATCTCATTCCCCTCTTTGAGGCTATCCTAACATATGTACCCGCCCCCTCCGGTGATCCCGACAAACCTTTCAAAATGCTCGTTACCAGCCTGGACTTCGACAGCCATAAGGGGAAATTCGCCATCGGAAAAGTCTCCCAGGGAACCGTCAGGAAAGGCGATCAGTTGCTCGTCATGGAGGAAACCGAAAAAATCGGAACGCTCCGGGTGGAAGAAGTATTTACGAGCAAGGGCTTAACCAGGGTACCAACGGACACCGGTGTCACCGGAGATATTATCGCAATCACTGGCGGAAGTATTTCCATCGGCCAAACGCTGACACACCCGTCAGACCCATTAGGATTTCCGAAAATCACTATCGAAGAACCTACGCTTAAGGTGCTCGTCGGACCCAATACGTCCCCATTTGCCGGTAAGGAGTCCAAATTCGGCACCCCAACGCAGCTTGCCGACCGGCTGACGAGAGAGATTGAAACCAACATCGGCCTGAAGATCGAACCGAGCCCAACAAGCAACGGCTTCTTGGTATCCGGCCGGGGGGAACTCCATATCGCTGTCTTACTCGAGACCATGCGCCGTGAAGGATTCGAGTGTCAGGTCGGCAAACCGGAAGTCATTATGAAAACGATCAACGGAGAGCTTTGCGAACCGTATGAAGAATTAACCGTCGAACTTTCCTCCTCGCTCGTCGGCATCATTACGGAAGAAATGGGAAAGCGGAGGGGCGAAATGCTGGATACGCACACGGATGAACGCGGGATGACAAAGATGGTCTACAAAATTTCAACCAGGAATCTTCTGGGATTCCGGGGCGACATCATGACCAAAACCCGTGGGAGTGGCATTATTGCTACCCGGGTTATCGGATATTTCCCGGTTACGCCAAAGCGCGAAAAGGCGCGAAACGGTGTCCTCGTTTCCATCGAAACCGGCAAATCAACGGGGTACGCTCTGACAACCGTCCAGGAACGGGGCAGAGCGCTCATCGGTCCCGGCGTACCGGTTTATGAAGGCATGATCATCGGCATTTCCAACAAAAACGAAGACATCGACATCAACATCACGAAGTCGAAACGCCTAACCAATATCCATTCGGCAAACGCCGATATCGCGATCCAATTGGATCCCCCGCTTGAGCTATCCCTTGAACAGGCCCTCGATTTCATCGAGGATGATGAACTATTGGAAATAACGCCGTTATCGCTCCGACTCCGAAAAGTCCATCTCTCCAAGGTCAACCGCGTGCGGGCACAGCGGGCTACCCAATAACCATTCTCCCAAAACGAACCCAGCCCCTTTCGGGGCTGGGATTTGTATTACTCGTTTCCAATTCGTTACCGGGTTGCGGAAATGGATGCCGCGTTATCGGTCGTCGGCGCCAATACCGTGATGCGGTTTGCGCTATCGCGGGAAATTTCGTATCCCGTGCTCCACGTTCCCGTGCAGCTCGTTATATTGGACGTGTTGAGTGACGGATCCGTCGGCAAGGCCGGCAGGTAATTCGTCATCAGCTGTCCGCAAAGGTTCGGGAAGTTTCCGCTGTTGAACATAAGCCTTGCGTCCGCGGTCAATCCGCTGACTTCGGCGGGAAGCTGTCCCTGATTCTCGGCGACATATTGATGGATGCCGTTAAGAATCTGTAACACGTCGCTTCTGCGCTTGGTGTTGTTGG
Source organism: uncultured Gammaproteobacteria bacterium (assembly GCA_964533995.1). GTDB lineage: Bacteria > Patescibacteriota > Microgenomatia > UBA10105 > UBA927 > UBA927. The sequence continues at coordinate 16,481 of CAZHOQ010000001.1, read as the reverse complement.
CCTGACCGAATTGCCTGGCCGGATTAATTGCAATCAATGTGATAGCCAATAAGATCGCCAAAATACCGATGACGACAAGTAGCTCGATGAGCGTGAAACCTTTATTCTTTTTCATAGGCAGCGTCCCTCCTTTTTGGACATTTTACAGATGTATCCAGCTTATAAGAAGGAATTCGTGTTTGTCAAGGCTCACGGGGAATAATTGACCCCCATATCATACAGCACGGGTGTTTGATTGGTGTCCGTCGTCTCCATAAAGACCTTGTACCGGAAACATTGGTTCGGATTCGTATATCCTCCATAGGTGCCCACGGGCATGCTCGCGGAAACCGTGCTGCCGACCGGCGTAAAGAACGTCCCGTTCGTTCCATCCGGACCGATGTAGGAATATGACGCCGATGAACAGCTTCCTCCCACGGGAGCAGCGCTGGCAACCTGTACGCGGATATTTGTCGACGCCGGAAGGCTGACGGCACCAGAGAACCGGTTCAGCGCGGCAGATCCGCCGACATCGACAACCGGCGATTCGTATGTGCCCGGAGTTAAATACAAGCCGGTGTCGGGTCCGCCCTCGATTACTTTTAGCTGTTTGTCGACCGTATTGGCAACCATATACACATAGTTGTCCCCATCAGCCTCGGAAACGCTCGTAAGATCGTTAAACCCCTGATTGAAATTCAATCCGCCGCAATACAGCGGTGTTGCCTCGTTGTCGATATTGAGCACCTGGTATTCTCTGGCATCATTGCCGTCGCTCACCCCGTCACTGCCGACAAGAACGGCCCTGCTTTTATTGAGTACCGTAAGCGATCGCCGGGGATAGAGCTGCAAATCCGCAGTACTTGTTGCTTCATAGAATCCGCTCGTCGCCCCCGTTGACGGCGATCCGCTCAAAAATGCCGGACTGGATTTGTTCGCCGTATTGATGATGTACCATTGCTTGCTGTCGGGCTCCAAATCCCCATTCCCGTCAATGCCGCCGTTTGAGGAAATGTATGCCCGCGCGCCGTCAGCCGCGGCATACACAGAGTTTGCCGCTTCCTCCGTGCCGGAGGCGGAATTGAAATCATACGAGCTGATCCGCTTCCACCCGGCGTTCCCCCCCGATATTCTGCCGCAGCTTGTATTCGAAATGGACGGACTTGAACCTCCGTCAGGGACGCTTGTGGCATTCACGATGGCAAATTCAGGATTGGTCCCCGCGCCGACGGCAACGTAAATGTAATTGTTCCCACCGACGGTCACCCCGTCGATATGGTTGGTTGCAAACAATTCGATATTACCGCCGTCCGAACAGTCATTGTGGGCGGGGCCCGTCGTATCTGACCATGAGGCGCCTGTTTCCCCCGCAGCGTATTTGCGATCGGTACCGGTCCCCGGACTGCAGTCATATCCGTCCAGCTGAATCCGGCACCCGAGCTGGTCTAATCCGCTTCCCGATGATTTGGCATCAATATTCGTCAAATCGAAAACGTAGAGATACCCGCCCGCTGCCACGTATCCCCGGTCTCCAAGGATGGTCAGTGTCCGCGGCCCGTAGCCGAACGGATCCTGATCGTTGGGCACGGTCGAAACGCCGTCGTAGTACACCTTCACGCCGGCGTAATCAAGTGAAAAATCCCGGGACGTGCTACTTGCAACGTTTGCAACCCGGAGCCGGAAGTTCGCGTTGGAAAACTCCGCATCGTTCCATGCTCTTCCCCAGGTATCACTTGCTCCTCCGAGGGTATAGGCAGTGTTACTCGTCGTGAGCGTTGGCGTCGATTGCGGGGTAGACCACGTCACTCCACCGTCCCAGGATAGCGATACGCACATCTTGGGAGATCCGGACGTACCGTCAACGCGTGCGGACACCTGCACTTCAATGCCGTCGATTGTTGCCCCGGCCGGAAGAGAAAAGTCGTAATCGTAAAACTGATGCTTATCCTTGTCGGTTCCGGTACACCCGGTTCCCGTGCCGCTGCCGCTGTTGGTGTCCGTTGCATATGATCCATTGAGGGTATATGCATTGGTGCTACTCGTCTGAAACCCGTTATTGTCCCCCGCATTACTCGTTTCCGCCGCCTGCGCAGACGGGTTATTGAATGCGGTGCTGTACATCCTGGTATTGAAATAGGTCCAATACCGGTAAATCTTATTGACCGGGTCCTGAAAGCTATCCCCGGAGCCGTCATTGACTTGCACGGCAATGACTTCCTTGTCCGGCAAATTGGTCGTCATCAGGGCATACACTTTTCCGGCAGCGGATTTGTAGTACTTAATGTCATTTGTTTTGAACGTATTATCCAGGTTGATTCCGGTCGGCACGAGCGCTCCTGAGCTGTACTGAGCCGGATCCAACGTAAATATCCCCCGGAGCGTCGCTTGCGGATTTTCGGTATCCGCGGTGACGTTGACGTACGCCATTTTGATCGAACTGGATGTTACGGGTGCCGTGGCGACAAACGCGTCATTGGGTGTACCCACGGAAGCGCTCGCCGTCGCAACGACCGCTACAGGCGGTCCGTCGGGCAGGTCGATTGCGGTTTGGGAAAACGACGGACTGCACCATTTTCCCCTGTTATTGTTTGCCAACATGATTTCCCCGCCCAGGGTATTGGCAACTTGCGTGTTATATAAGACACCTGTCGAAAAATCCGCCTCCGTGGTATGCACGACCGAAGAATTACCGACGTACCGCGAAAGATACCATGTAGACGAAATGGAAGACACCGATGGAATGGTCCAGGAAATCGTCGCGTCAATTTTTTTCGTCGACGGATCGAGCGTCCCGCCGCTTGCGACTATCACGCCGTTAGAATCGCGATACACATCGCCTATCGTTACCTGCCGGGTGAAATCCCCTGCGACCTCGGTACCACTACTAAGACCCCACACTCCGCCACTTGCAACCGGATAGTACGTACCATTGGTTGCGACATAACTCCATCCGCGCTCACGGACGCTTCGCATTGCTTCATAGGTTTCCTGCAACATCGTATTTGCCGCAACCCGCACGTCCTGCATGGGCTTGCTCTCCCGGCTGGCAATCATGATATACGTAAGGGGAGGAAGAATAACGAGCATGAGCCCGATCGCGACAAGAAGCTCGACGATAAACTGGCCGGACTGAAGCGTGTCTCTCATTGGCGTGTCATGAACCACATCATGCCGATGGCATACAGGAGGGCAAATCCGCCGAATATAATCCAGCCGACGGGCAACGATTTACGCTTGTCAGATGAAGGCGCGGGAGTAGCCTCCGCTTCAGCATGCTCATGGGCGCTCAGGGGAAACGAGTATGATTTGAGGGTCCCCAGCGCGTCAAACGTTCGCTTCACCGTAACCCGGTCAATTTCCCCCCCGGCACTCACCTTATGAAAGGTAAGGGCCGCCCACGGAATCACGGTCGTGATTGCATACCCATATGAATCGAAAACCCGCACCGCGGCTTCGTAGATATCCGCATTCGTCGCGATAACATACGACAATTTCGGGGTTTTGATCGTCACGGTTTCCACATGGGTAAACGGCGTGTTGGAAATAAGCTCCTTTGTTTTTGCTTCCACTTCCGCGGGTGCCGCCTGCGCCACGTAACACAGTTCATCGGCAATGACGAGCACGGCAGGAACGGTCGGGCTCACTTTCTTCCCCAGCACTTTACCCACGGACGCCAGGTAGGCTTCCTCACTCGTCACATCCATATCGGAAAGCGCCTCCAAAGGAAGCGGGATAGTCGCGCTTCCCTCCCGGTCGGTAAACTGGACAAGAATTGCGTTCCGTTTGTGAATAAGTAATGCGCTCATACGTTTGCCATGCTTACGGAATCTCCCTCCATGTGTCGACGATAATATTCATATCCGTGATATGCGCGTTCACCTGAATTTTCCGGGAGACGTTATTTACCGTCCCCGTCGATACCATAACAATATCCGGCGACTGAACGACCGTGACAACGGCGGTTTTTCCTCCCGGAAATGTGATCGTCTCTCCAGTATACGACGTGTCCCGAAGCAAGCGTAGCATACCGTTTTCAACGCCGGCCTCCGCCGCCGCAAACGCCTCACGCCCGAGTTCCTGGTTCGTCAACGACTGATAGGCGTTGAGAAGCGTCATAACTGCCCCGGTTGTCACCAGCATGCCGATCACCACGACAAAAAGCACGGTGACTACCGCCTGTCCGGAATTCAGATGATATGACGTTTGTTTCATCGTAAACTTACCGTGGTCGAAAACCGCCGCTCCCTGTCTCCCGATACGCTCGCAACTGCCCCCAGGGTGAACTGGACGCCCACCGTATCCTTTGCCGAAGGGTTGCTTGCGGAATTACCGATGCGGGTGACGGAAAAGTCCGTTACCGCGGAATTGCTACTATTGAGCTGTGTCGTTTGGGAATCAATCGTGAGCATCAGATTGCCGTTTGTCACCGCGTACTGGTAGGTTTTATCCGTCCCTCCGTCTTCAACCGTCAGCACGAGTGCGCTCGCGGATGCGCCAACCGCAGGCGATTGGATAGCTACGGAACGCCGGATGTCATAGGTCGTTCTCGCTAATAAGTATGCGCTGTCATAATTCATAGCCGCATCGACACTGGTTTTGAGCTGGGTTCCGACAATCGTCACGAAGAACTCGCTCAAGATAACCAGAAGAATACCCAATAAACCACCATACATGGTGAGCTCTATTAATGTAAAACCGCTGTCGCGGCGCAATCGTTTCATATAATCACTCGATAAACGGAATGCCGCGCTCATTAAATGTCAGCCGGTAACTATCACCGGTCTGCGCGTTGGTGAGGGTTACGTGATTGAGTATGGAATCAAAATCCCGAATGTCACCGCTCAACCGCGCAAACGTAATCATGGAAAACGGCAGGTCAATGGAAGAAAAACTCAAAATCGGGTCGAGCGCAACGACCTGATTGGCCGTATTGCCGGCATCATACACTGAACCGGGAAAAATGATATAACGCCCCTCTTCAAAACGGATGGAATAATCAAGATACGATCCCGGGGATTCCGTCTCCCCCTGCATCGCCTGAAGCTGGGTCCGCCGCAGATCGGAAACAACCGTATCCCTTGTTACCGTTATCGATGTCCGCTGCTGCCCGCGGAACAAATTAAGGGTAATAAGCCGGGCAAATACCCCGATTATTGCCATAACCAACAGTAGTTCTATTAGGCTGGCTCCCCGACTGAATATTTTGGATGACCGTTTCATACCTCGCTTCATTCAATGGTGTTGTGGATGATTCCCAACCCCTCGGTCTTATATTGCCCCTGAAGTGCCTGAATTTTTTCCTCAGAGAAAACCGGCAGGGTAAAACTAAACGTCGATCCCTTCCCCAACCCGTCAGACATCGCAGAGACGTTCCCGCCGTGCATGGTTATAATGGACTTGCTGATATACAGTCCCAAGCCCGTGCTTTGCGCGGCAATTGCCTCAGGCGTTGATCCGGACCGGAGCGCTCCGAATTTCGTAAACAGTTTAGAGAGGTCCTCTTTTGCGATCCCGACCCCGGTATCCGTCACCGAAATCCGTATAAAGGACCCTTCGGGTATCGCCTGGATCGTTATCGTTCCGCCTTTCGGCGTAAACTTCATTGCGTTCCCGATAAAATTCATAAGCACTTCCGCGATTTTGTCCGGATCCGCGATAACGTCGGGAAGGCCGGTCCCCACGCGGGGAACAACCACAAGTCCCAACTCCACGATTTTTGGCTGGATTTCGTCAAGTGCCGTCTGGATTAAGGAGGCCACGGTTCCCCGTTTAAACGATATTGCCATGCGTCCCGACTCTATTCTTGATATGTTCAACATGCTGTTGACGAGCTTAATAAGCCTGTTGGTCGAGGTGAAGGAGCGGTCCAGATAATATGTCTGTTTTTCATTTAATTCGCCCCCTTTGCCGGAAAGCGCCATCCATATGTAGGAACGGATGGCCGTCAGCGGCGTCCGGAGCTCGTGGGATGCAAGCGAAACGAACTCGTCTTTAAGCTTGTCCAATTCCTGAAGCCTGACATTCGCCTTCCGCAGATCCTCCGTTGCCCGCGTCACTTCGTCCTGGAGGGTGATCGAGAATCGGCGGATTTCCTCATAGGAAAGCGCATTCTGAACGGCAACTGCGGCCTCCGGCGCAAGAATTTCCAGCAAGGAGAGATCTTGCGACGAGTAAATGTCGCCTGAGGATTTTGCCCCGAGAACAAGCACTCCTATTTCTTTCCCTTCGCTCCGTAAATGCACGAGCGTCACCGCTTCCAATGACGTAAGGGCGTCTTTTACCGGACCGTCTTCAAGTTCGTCGGCATTGAGCGTCTTGCGGGCCGACAAGGCAACGCGGATGCGGGATTCGTCGATGGTTGGGAACGGATCATATCCCTCGCTTAACACGCCGGTCACGTTCCCTTCCTGGAGGAGGATTATCGCTCCTTTCCCGATACGAAGCTCCGCCAGTAATGTTTCCAGAAGGCCATGGGTCAAATCCTCAAGGCGCAACGTCGAAGCCATGATATGGGACAGTTCACTTAAAACGTCATTGGTGACATACCGGCCTTTAAAAAAAATCCGGTCGGTTATCCGCTCGATGGCATGTCTCACCTGCTGGAAAAGCAAACTCACGATAACCGTCGTGCCAATAAGAATGAGCTGTTCTTCCTGGGTGAATTGTATGGGGAATATCGTCTGTCCTACGAGGGAGACGAGAACCGTAAAGAGAATGGCGACCAGGGCAATGAGCACGGAGTACACGACAACGCGGATAACCAGTACGTTGATGTCCAGAAACCTGTGGCGGACCATGGCGTAACTGATGCATCCGACAAACACGAGCGTATATAAGGGAAGCAGTCCCACCAGCGTCGCATTGTTGAATAAAACGACAAACACAAGATTCGTAACCAAAAGCGATACGAACATAAATACCGTACCGACCAGGAAAAAACGCCGCTGTGTCTTTTCTATCCCGCGGGACTTCCTATACCGATGAATTAGCCACAGGAAACCGCCGGCTACGTATACAAGCGTGTGCAGCAGGAAGGCAGACATTGCCAGCCCGGGCAACGTCTTAATGGAACCGTTTGTTATGGTTACCTGCTCGAATATGAACAGATAAGTAATAGGAACGAGAATGACGCTCACAATGACCGAAGACCAGAAAATAAGCTTGCTCGTCCTGATTTTTGCCTGAGGAAACGTATCGACCAACAAGTAAAAGAAGAGGTTGATAAGCACGGCATTGCTCATAACAACCCTGACGAACACTGAAGCGGCCGCATCCGTCGCCTGATGCGTTGCGGCATAATTTAAGCCGATATAAAGCGCCAGCAATAAGGTAAAACTCAGGAATAATTTTCCGGTTGCACTTTTGGGATTTTTGAAGAACGTAAACAGACCGAGGAAAATGTTCCCAATGCTCGCGATGATGACACTTAATAACTCGATGGGCAGCATACCACTATAGTATCACGGCTATACGCCAAACCGCCGTTTGACGGCGGACATGAGTGTCCGGGTATGGCGTCGCTCGGAAATCGTGGGGATTTTCCCCAAGAGCGCATCCATTTCAAACACGTACCTCCCTGAGGAAACGCGGTCGCCCAACAACACGCGCTTTACGGTCGTAGCGATGACGCCTCCCGCAATGGTTGCGGTGCTCCCAAGCTGCGGCCACGTATCGATCGATTTGCCAATTTCCAATAATGACGTGAGCATTGCATCGCTGTTATGGGTAAGCCCCACAAGCGCGATGATCAATCGTGCCCGCTCATTCTTATCAAGTGCGGCAACATCGATCATTTCGATACCCGGCAATCTCCCCAAAAACATCTGCTGATCCGCATTGCGGTCATACCGCTCGACATCAAGCAGCACGTTTTCCCCGACGTCGACCGCTGAAATAAGGGGTATGCGCATCTTCCGGGCTATCTGCCGGAGGGTAATTTTCCCGCCGATGTCGTCAATCTCGTCCACGATGCACGAGACGGCGGATTTTTTCCGGCAGAATGTCTCCATGGAGGCAGGTGACGTGTCCGTCAGCGCATCTATGGTCATTTCCGGATGTATATCGGCAAGGAGTTCGGACACAGCATCGACTTTCCGCTTGCCGACCTGAGACCAACCGACCCGGATGCGGTTCAAATTGGTTGCGTCAATGACATCAGGATCGGCGATTTTTATCGCATTAGGTCTTGCGAGCATCGCCCAGGTCGTTGCCGCGTGGCTCCCGACCGATAAGCCGAAAAAACCGACGGTCGCGCGGCGGAGCGTCTCCTGCTCCGGACGCGTCACGAGGAGCCGGTTTCTGTTCGTTGCCTGTTGGAACCGGCTCTTGGGTGAGGAAAAGTTACTCATACCGTTTTCTTGACGACTCCTTTAGGAAAATATTCAGGGTCGCCGAATGCATGAAGTTCGATTTTCGGATGGGCCTTTGGTCCCATCGAGGAAAGCACGAAGCGGTATTCGCTGTTAATCCTCCCCACCTCCTCGACAAAGACATCCCGAATGAGGCTCGCAAACCCGATGTCGCGGGATACGTTTTCGCGAAGCTCAATCCGGACCAAAAGAACGGGGTTATTCTGATCATCCTCGGCCGTCACAAGCAAAAACCGCCCCGTAATATTCCCAACGAGCCGTTCATGATCCAAAGCCCGCTGCACGTGCTCCGTATAGATGTTTGCCCCGTACACCTTCACCATAAATTTCTCACGACCAAACAGATACACAAACGGAAGCTGCCAGGGGTACTTTCGGGATTGCCCCGCAATATCGTCGCCGGAAATCACTCCACGAAGCTTGGAATAGGACCGGACACCCCCGGTGTCATGAATGTTGTACCGTATAAGCGGCACGCCGCTGTCTTTGGTAATACAGAGCTCATTTTCTACTCCCTCAAAAAACGTCAGTCTCGGATCGTATTGATAGAGCGACGGAAGACGGTTGGTCCCAAATATCTTTTCATCACCCGCGGATGCAACGGCTTTCCGTATGGCGATGGAAACGGGCGTTTCAAATCCCATGAGGGACGCGTCCGCAGATCCGTACAGATTAATAAACGTCCGAAAAGAATCAGTGCCGGCGACAAGCTTCGTGATGTAGTCACGCCAGCCCTCAGTCACTCCCTGCCCGGTCCCTAACAGCTTGCAGGACACTTTTTTGTGGAGTCCGCTTGCATGCATCCCTTCCACGACTTCCTTTAAAAACGGCGTATGGCCGGTAATGATGACCTGCGCAAAACGCGGGGCAACCTCCGTGATCACGCGGATCACGGCATCCCGGTCGTACCCGGGCGTCATAACCGTCAAGGGGTATCCCTTCCACGCAACCAAAGAAGCGGACATATACGTGAAGGTGCCCGCTATCCAGTTGCCCATGGCAAACCCGTTCACAAACAGGGTGGGGATTTTCTCGATGCCGAATATGCTCGTAAGAAAAAATTCATGGGCGGCAGCGCCGTCAAGATCGTGCCGCATTGACCGGGGCCAATAATGCGGGGCGCCGGTCGTTCCCGAGCTGGTCGAAATCATGGTGGTCCCGGCGGGTGCCCCGCTCCAAACGCGGTCCCAAACGTCATACGCCTCAATATAGTTTTGCTTCGTCGTTACGGGAACCTTTAAGAAATCGGCATATGTTTTGATTTGACCGGGTTTAACGGAATTCTTCCGCAAAAATTCCTTATACGCGGGGACTTGTTTTGCTGCCGCATGGAATAAAGCCAGTGCCTTTCGTTTCCCGGCTGTCTCATACCGTGAAGCTGATTCGCTCCTGTTTGTGCCGCTATCCTTTTGTACCAGCCATGAACGGAGCAACGACGTATCCGTGGTGAGGCGCATATTATGGCATTCCCTTTGTCACACGTTTTCTCACGAGTTTTGAAAGCTCGCCCGTTTCAATCGAACGGGCTACTGCCCGGATGTCGGATGCCAACGGACGTTCCCGGGATACGTACTGCGACCGCTCCCTGATGAATTCGTAGACCGGCCGCGTCCTTGGTGCCAAAAGCTTCCCTCCGCCGCGAAGATCAACAGCCTGTGCTACGGCGATGAGCGTCATGGCCATAGAATACCGCAACAGGTCCAAATTCTGCCAGGCCATGATTGCGGAGGTGAGTGAATGAACGGTAATGTCCTGGTTCGATTCCTCATGGATCCCAAAAAGCGTCGTGACCGGTGTCGCAAGCGTCATGGAATACACGTCAAGCATACCCGACTGTAATTGCATCCCCTTGAAGGCGCACGCGGAAATGGCCTGAGCGTCCGAAAGATTCGGCGGAAGACCATTGCTTTCGTGAGGGCTTACCAACCGATGCAGGTGCCGGTCATTCCGCTTCACATATCGGGTTATGATCTTCCGCATCATATCTATCGACTCTCCCGCGTGTTGGGCTAAGAAATTGCCACCACTCACCCATTGCCATGGCGATTCGCCATCCGTCGCAAATTCCGGCGCAACCCAGAGGGGGTTATCCGATACGGAATTCGCGTTCGTTTCCAACTTTTCAATGATCCATTGCATCTGTTCGCGGTTAATGCCCTCGGCCTGGGAAATGCACCGCAAGCTGTACGCGTCCTGTACTTTGACTCCGGGCGGACGCCGGACATGTCCGCGCATTTCCTGATATGCGAGCTTACTCCCCTCAAGAAGCCCCCGGTACACTGTTGCGACTTCCCGCTGCCCCTCATGCGGCCGGATGTCGGTCAAAAACGGATGGAACGCCCTGTTTGACCCCTTCAGCACCTCGATTACCATCGCTCCCAATACATCCTCGATCAGCATGTAAGAAATAAGGTCCGAAGCGATGAGGGCGGCTGCGGCGGTCGAAAAGTTATCGCCATTGACTAGTCCAAGCCCCGCCTTCGGTTCCAGCACGAGCTTGGGGATATTATGCGAGGAGAGCAATGTGCGCGCCTCATGGCGCCGGCCATCGGCATCCGTAACGTACGTATCCGGAAGCTGACGGGCGGCCGACAACACCCGGGCATTATGCGCAAGATCGCCTGATGCGCCCAACCCCCCGTAGGCATGCACCACCGGGGTAATCCGCTCATTTAACATGCGGCGGTATATGTCGAGGTCGGAAATACGTACTGCCGACACTCCCTGCAGCAGCATATTAATGCGGATCAACATTGCGGCCCTGGTTACGTCACTTCCCAACTCCGGACCAACCGTGACGTCCGTATGCACGATGCTTTCCGAAATCAACCGGGCCTGCGCCATGCGTTCCTTATCCGTACCCGAATTGACCACGACCCCTGCGCGGGCGCCGTACCCCGTGTTGCAGCCGTAAATCGGCACGCCGTCCCGCACTTGTTCCATCATGCGCTCATAACATATCTCCACCTTCCGGATGATGCGCCGGTCTTTCGTAAACGACACCGGGGCGCCGTCCCTTGCAACACCCAACATATCCGCGAGGGTAAGCTTGGTTCCGGAAACGGTCACGGACCTGGGGGGGGTATGTATCGTGCGGTCAGTAGTAACCAATGATTGCGGTTTCATGATCCAATGCCCAGCATCATATCACACGACGAAAGAAATTTGTGCGTATGACAATTATGAGATAGTATTGTTTCGTATGTCGAAACGCATCCTTATCGTTGACGACGACGCGTATATCCGGGATCTCTATACGGAAGTTTTGCAAAACGAAGGCTTTGAGATCGACACCGCGGTCGATGGGCAGGAGGGATTAACCAAACTTCTCGAAGGCGGGTTTGCGGCTGTACTTTTGGATGTCATGCTTCCGAAACTCGACGGCGTCGGAGTCCTGACAAAACTTAAGGAAGCATCAGCGAAATCTCCGAACGGCCCCATCCTGCTTCTTACGAACCTTGACCACGATCCGATCATCGAACGCGCCAAGAGCCTGGGGGCGGTCCGTCACCTTATCAAGGCGGATATCCTGCCGCCGATGCTTGTTGCGGCCGTTCGGGAGGCGATGGGTAATCCCTAGGTAGCTCCCACCTGACTGATAAGATTATAGATGGGCGCGATGATAGCCATCATCATGCCGCCGACGACCAGTCCCACGAATACCAGGATAACGGGTTCAAGAAGCGTCATCATATACGCAAGCGATGTCGTCACCTGATAATCAAAGTATTCGGTAAGGTCAGCCATGGACTTATCAAGCGTTCCGCTCCGCTCGCCGACTTCGATAATCTTGAGCATGAGGGAAGGAATCGCCTTGTTCCCGTGCAACCCATCGGTTACCCGTTTCCCCGTACCGACCGACTCCCGGGCGCGGGTGATCGCGTCTTTTACCTCCTGCTTCATCGCTACCGCCTGGGAATACTCAAGCGCCGTGTAGAGCGGGATCGCGCTCGTCAGCAGCAGATACATGCTGCGGGAAAATCTGGTAAGGTCAATTTGCCTTGCCATTGAGGATACCACCGGTAAGCTTAAAAGAAACCTCATCACCAGTTTTTTCTGTGTTTTGAAAAGCAACACAACCAAAAGAATTACGACCCCGGAGACCGCCGCCGTCGGTATCGTATAGTGCAAAATAAGATCCGAAAGGAAGATAAGCACCCTCGTCGGGAGCGGAAGGTCGACTTTAAGTTTCAAAAATACGCTCGCGATTTTCGGAATGACGAACGTCAATAACAAGGTCAGTACGCCCAAAAAAACGATGACGATAATGATGGGATACGTAATCGCCGACTTGATCTTGTCGTTAAATTCGATATCCTTTTTGACGGTCTGCTTGATGTCCTTAAGGACGATATCGATGGTTCCTGATTCTTCAGCAGCCTTGATGATCGCAACGGTAACGCCGTCGAATATCTTCGGATATTTCTCAAGGGCGACATGAAGTTGTTTTCCCTGATTGAGATCCGCAGCTATACCCGTAAGCACGATTTTCATGGCCCCGGTGGCGTCTTCAAGCAAAGAATTGATGGACTCAGCAGTCGTCAGCCCCGCATTGACCATCGTCGACATATTGGAAAAAAAGGCGAGTTTTTCCGAACTCGGGACGCTCAGGCGCTGTGTACTCATATCGATTCGACTTTCGTAACCCTCAGTATTTCTTCTATGGTCGTGACCCCCTGGGATACTTTCACCAGTCCGTCATCCAACATGGCAATCATGCCCTCCTTCATCGCCTGGCTTGCAATGACGTCGGCATCCTGATGCTGGGTGATAAGCGCCCTGATTTCCTTGGTGATGGGCAGCACTTCATAGATGCCCACCCGCCCTTCATACCCAGTAAAGCGGCAATTCTTGCACCCCTCCCCCTTATAGACACGGATCTCCCGCTGCTCACCTACCGGGATATAGTGTTTGCTGATGACGGACGGAGGAAGGTTCTTAGCTAGCTCCGCTTCCGTAATGGTTGTCGACACACGGCAGTAATCGCAGATCTTCCGCACTAACCGCTGTGCAATGATGAGCGTGACGCTCGAAGCAACCAAAAAAGGTTCTACATGCATGTCGATAAGCCGTGGGAGCGCCGTCGCCGCATCATTGGTATGAAGGGTCGAAACCACAAGGTGTCCCGTGAGCGCTGCGTTGATGGCTATCCCCGCCGTCTCCGCGTCACGGATTTCGCCGACGAACACGATGTTGGGATCCTGACGGAGAATTGACCGCAGCCCGTTGGCAAAGGTCAGGTTTGTCTTGGGGTTCACCTGGATCTGATTGACTCCCTTGATGCGGTACTCAACCGGATCTTCGATCGTTGTGATGTTTTTTTCCCGAACGTTTAATTTTTTTAGCATCGCGTATATCGTCGTCGTTTTACCCGATCCTGTCGGTCCTGTGGAAAGAATCATTCCGTATGAGCGCCTGAGGGCACTTTCCGCAAGTTCGACCGCTTTGGGATTCATCCCAAGATCGGAAAAGTTGGCGAGCCGGAAATTGGCAACCAGTAACCGCATGACGATCTTTTCCCCTTCGACCATGGGGATAATGGAAATACGGATATCAACGGATTGCTCGTCGTGCTGTATCCGTACTTTTCCGTCCTGCGGGGCGGAATGCTCGTCGGTCCGGAGATTGGCCAACACCTTGATGCGTGAGACGACCCGCTGGTGGATAACCTTGGAAAGGTGCAATACGTCATGAAGGACGCCATCCACCCGGTACCGTACCAACGCATCCTTTTCCTGCGGCTCGATATGAATGTCCGAAACGTTCTCATCGATGGCGGTATGGAGGAGAAGGTCCACGATAGCAACAAGCGGCGCCTCGTCTTCACTGTGGTATTTCTTCATGAGCTCGCCAAACAGGGTCGTAAGATCCCGCCGGTGTAGCCTCAAAGCAGTCCGGATATCCTGCTCGGTCGCGTAGTGGGGAATCACCTTCTGTCCGGCCTTTTTTTCGAGCGTAGCTATCGCCGTTGTATCCGTAGGATCCGATACCGCAACCTTGAGCCCGGTTGTGTCACGCGCAAACGGAATGAGTGTGTGCGCTTTGGCGAATTTATCGGGAACGATACGGTAGACCGCCTCGGGAATGGTTATTTTGGCGAGGTTAACAAACGGGATGCCATAATGAGAAGCCAAAAGCTTGCCGAAGTGCTCTTCCGTAACGATCCGCTTTTGCCTGACTATATCCGCAAGTGTCGAATTGGAAGACTTGGCAAGCGTTTCCAACTCGGCAATCTCGGATGACGGAATAACCGACGCGTCGGTCAGTATTTTCTTGACGATGTCATCGGGCAGATTCATAGCACAAAAACGGCAACTTACGTTCCGCTTAACATTTTTTATCATACCATCCGGTTGACAAATTCGGTATATTCTCTTTATGCTAAAAATGTAGGAACAAAGGAGGAATTATGAAATCAAAATCTGCCCGGTCGAAAAAGACCTCGAAAACAACGCATCCAAGCGAAAGCATCGTCATCCAGCTTGGCGTGGCATTCATCGTCGTTGCAGGATTTGCACTCCTCATGTACACGATGAAGTACTTTCTCCCGTAAATATTTAGCGCTTTGCTATAATCTAGACCTATGCGTCAATCATTGATGGGCATAGGGATATATCTTACGCTTATACTGGCGGGCGCCGCCTTTGTTATAGGCTTCCGGCTTTTACTTGCCGGAGGAAAACCAGCATTCCGACCCTCGCCAAGTGGTACCGTGTTCATGCCGCCGTCGGAAGCTCTTGCTGCCCAACTCTCATACGCCGAAGGAGACGTGCAGCAACTTACCCGCGAATCGGATGACTTCCAGACAGCAACACCCGGAGGTGTCATCCGGCAGGGAGAATCAATTGCTACAACCAGGGGAGAGGCCGCCATAACAATCAGGAACCGGGAGATAGTCACCCTTGGGCAATCTACGGAAGTAACGATGGCAAGTCTCATGGAAAACACCATAGTGGTCCTCCTGAAATCAGGATCCGGGACATTCACCTCCCCGTCCGATTCCCCGCTTTCAATCCGCGCGCGGCACGCGCTCATAACCCTCAACGGGAAGGCTGAAGTCACGATCGGTCCGGAAGCAGTCATTGTCGCGATGCGCTCAGGAACGAGCCGCATCGGATGGATAGATGAGGAAAATATAACGCACGTTACCGACGCCTCATCCGAGGAAACGGTGCGGTTGCCGCTCTAACGGCGCGGATCCCAATCAATTTCATCCTTATAAGCCGTCAGTGGGGAAAGGATCGTTCCGTCTTCATATCCCAATGCCCATAACGCAACACCGGCCAAGTCAAAAGATTTCGCAAGCGCAATCTTTTCTTTCATAGACGCTTCATTTTCGTAATGCAATTGTTGAAAGTGTCCGCCATCGTCATAGACGATATAGGGCTCCTTTGACAGGCCGTCAATCGATGCCGAACAGGATGCGCACCTGCTCAAAAGCTCAGCAATCCTCCTGCTGCTGGCTGTCTGCGCACTCCCCGGGATTGTTGCCGCCGAAGGCGTTTTTTGAAGTGTTTCCCACTCATACCCGTAGAGCGGGATGCCGAGTATGATTTTTTCTTTCGGTATTTGCCGTACTGCTTCGGTAACCGCCATGGTCACGTCAAATTCCCGGACAGTGCCCGCCCCGCCCACCGGTGCCACCGGTCCGGCAAGCAATGAGCCGGAATAATGATAATCATACGTCATAAGGACTATCCGGTCGGCAATAGACCCCAACGCAACCGGGTCGGCAATGTTGTTGCGGAATAACGCAATCGGCGGTATTTCGACGGTCACCGTTTCGATGCCGTTATCCTTCGCTTCACGGACAACCGCTTTCACGTATTGGGTAAACGCGTGGGTTGCGCCCTCCGTCGCTTCGGAAAAACTCTCGATGTCCAGGTTAAGGTCCGTAAATCCCCTCTTTTTCATTATCGGAGCAACCTCTGTTACCAACGAAACGGCCCTCTCATTCGGGGATACAAGCAGTTCCCCAATGGTTACTTCATCCGCGCTGTGAACAAGGAGCGACAGCTTGAGACTTCCCGCCTTTTTCTTTTGCGTTTCCCACCGGCTGCCTTTGAGCGCGGTCCATCCGGGATCCTCCTCTCCTGGGTTAGCAAGATAGATGGGCTTGCCGTCCGTGTCGAC